>NC_004369.1:314709-629418 GCF_000011305.1 Corynebacterium efficiens YS-314
CAGCCACCCCGAACTGAACGTGGTCGGTGTCCACGCCGACACCAACGCCGCCAACGGCGCTGCCATGCTCGGTGATCTCGGTGTCGGGCTGCCCAGCTACCAGGATGATTCCAACCTCTTCGCCGGCACCCTCGGCCTGCCCGCCGTGGTCCCCATCACGGTGGTGGTGGACCCCGATGGTGAGCTGGTGGGCACCTTCCCCCGCACCTTTGACAGCGTGCAGGACCTCGAAGCGGCCGTGGCGGGGGTGTTGTGATGCCCCGGCATCTGACCCCCAACCACCTCTACCCGGACCTGCCCCATGATTTCCCCGGTGAGAACACCGAACTGGCACCCGCCAAGGCCCCGGTGTGGATGCGGCGCCTGATGGACCGCATCGAGGCCGGTCACCTGCGCAATCCGCTGGCCGGCACCGAGGTCACCGGCACCACCCACGCCGAGAAACAGGCAGCGGTGCTCATGCTGTTCTCCGGGTCGGAAACCTCCTTCGACCTGCCCAATGATGCCTCCGTGCTGCTCACCCACCGTTCGCCGACCATGCGGTCGCACTCCGGTCAGATCGCCTTCCCCGGTGGGCGGATCGACCCCGAGGACACCAACGCCGTCGACTGCGCCTTCCGGGAGGCCTGGGAGGAGACCGGTCTGGACCGGCGCACCGCGACCCCGCTCGCGCAGCTGGAGGAGGTCCACATCCGGGCCACCGGTTACCCGGTCTATCCCATCCTCGGGCACTGGCACAGCCCCTCACCGGTGGCCGTGGTCAGCCCTGATGAGGCCGATGAGGTGTTCGACGCACCCGTCTACGAGCTCATCGACCCCGCCAACCGCCTCATGGTCGGCTGGCGACGGTGGAAGGGCCCCGCGTTTCGCATCAATGGGTATGTGATCTGGGGTTTCACCGGGGGTCTGCTCTCCGCCATCATCGACCAGGCCGGTTGGGCGACGGACTGGGACACCGACCGCATCTATGACCTGGAGGACACCCTGGCCACCTCCCGTAACAATGAGCCGCTGAGGTAGGAGCCGGGGCCGGGGGTGGACACACCGGGGGTTGAGCTGTACTGCTTTTCGCGGGTTTATGCCAGGGTCTGCAGGTAGCCTAAACTCGTTATTTTGAAACGCCCCGAAATCCGGCGGGTCCGCCCCGGGTTGTGAAAGAGTAGAGCGCCGTAGAACATTGTTAGCTTCGATCCCTGTCGTCGATATCATCATCGGCATCATCCTGGTGTTCGCGCTGTGGAGTGGGTGGAGACAGGGCGCCTTCATCTCCCTGCTGGCCACCATCGGCGTGGTGGCCGGCCTGGTCATCGGTGCGGCTGTCGCACCCCTGGCCATGGGTCTGACCGATTCCCCGGCCCTGCGGTTCCTGCTGGCGATCGGCACCGTGGTGCTGCTGGTGGGGCTGGGCAATCTCATCGGTGCCCACCTGGGGCACGCGATCCGGGATGGGATCCGGTTCCGCAGCTCGCGGTTTCTTGATTCCCTCGTCGGTTCCATCTTCCAGGTGCTGGCCACACTGATCGTGGCGTGGCTGGTGGCCATCCCCCTGGCCACCGGCATGCCCGGCACCGTGGCGTCCGGGATCCGGGAATCACGCATCCTCGCCTTCGTTGATGACAACACCCCCCGCGGGCTGGAGACCCTCCCCGCCCGGATCGCCGCGATGCTCACCGACACCGGTCTGCCACCGCTGGTCTCCCCATTCGATAATCAACCGGTCCGGGAGGTCGAGGCCCCCAACATCAATGTCTCGGATGTGGCCCTGGTCGAGCAGATGAGGCCCTCCGTGGTGCATGTCATGGGTGACGCCGGGGAATGCAGCCGACGTCTCATGGGTTCCGGATTCGTCGCCGCCCCCGACTATGTGATCACCAACGCCCACGTGGTGGCCGGAACGGACGCGGTCAACCTCGACACCGTGGTGGGCATCCGCGCCGCTGAGGTGGTCTTCTACGACCCGGACGCTGATATCGCGGTGCTCCACAGCCCCGACCTGGGGCTGGAGGCCCTGCCACTGTCCGATGATCCCCTCAACTCCGGGGCGGATGCCATCGTCATGGGCTTCCCCCACTCCGGGCCTTTCGATGCCTCCCCGGCCCGTGTCCGCGAACGCATCCTCATCACCGGTGCCAATATCTACGCCTCCGGCCAGCACGAGCGCGAGGTCTACTCGGTGCGTGGCAACATCCGCTCCGGTAACTCCGGCGGCCCCATGGTTGACACGGAGGGCAATGTTGTCGGTGTTGTCTTCGGTGCGGCCATCGACGGGTCCGACACCGGTTTCGTCCTCACCACTGCCGAGGTGGAGCGACGCATCGGGGACCTCCAGAGCCTGACCACCCCGGTGGACACGCTGCAGTGCGCCGTGTCCTGACCTGACCTGATCTGGTCGGTTTCAGGAGTCGTGGAGGAAACTGGCGATCATCTCGGTGAAGGCCAGGGGGTCCTCCAGGAAGGACAGGGCGGTGATCCCCGGGATGGACACCAACCGGAAGGGGCCGGAGGTGCGCGAACGTGCCAGGGAGGCCAGGTATTCGGTGCGGTTGTCACGTGGGGTGAGCAGCCAGACCGGGCAGCGGGCGATCTGGTGATCGGATCTGCCGGGCAGGGAGGCGGTCATGAGCCGGTTGGTGCGCACGATGGGGGTGAAGGTGTGGTCGATCGCCAAGGCCTTCTGACGGAGCCTGATCGCACCGGTGTAGGCATTACTGCGCTGATAGGACGCGGTGGTGCCGCGCGTCACCTCCCGGCGGGACGCACGGGGCACCACGAAGCGGATGCTGCGCAGCACCGGGATCGGGAGGCTGAACAGGGCGATCCTGGCGAGCAGGGAGCCGAACAGGTGGGGTTTGCGTCGTAAAGCACGGCGCAGGTCCGCCGGGTGGACCGCACCGAGTGAGATCACCCCGGCGGCCCGGTCGGGGTAGAGGGTGGACACCGCCCAGGCGAGGCTGCCGCCGGTGTCGGTGCCGACCAAGATGGCATCATCATGGCCGAGGGCGCCGATGACACCGTTGATATCCCCGGCGGAACGACGGATGTCATAACCACTGGGGGGCTTGTCGGAGAGCCCATAACCACGCAGATCCACCGCGGCGACATGGAAACCCCGCGCCGCCAGGGAAGCGATGACATCCTTGTAGTCGAACCACCCGCCGAACGCCCCGTGGAGGAGCAGAACCAGGGGATCGGCGGGGGAACCGGCGACGGCGACATGCAGACGCACACCCCGGACGTAGACATGATCATGACGGTAGGGTCCCTCCACGGCCACCACCGTGGGGGAACGCTCAATCGAGGCCACAGCACGGTTGACCGAGCGCCTCCGCCTCAGGGCGGTCCACCACAGCTTCCAGGGTTCTGTGAATCTCTTGATCACCATCCGACTCCTCGGGGACTCAGGGGACGCAGGGGACTGGTCAGCATGAACCGGGGAGCCACCCGGGGATGTGGTGCGTGTGGTCATGGGAATCCTCAGGGAATGGATAGACCGGGATGGGCGGGGGACGGGTCGCGACGGTACTGCGGGGGTGTCACGTGGGACACCGGGGGAGGTGACACCGGGAGAGCGGGCCCCGGATGCGCCCCGGGGGTGAAAACCCGGAGGGGGCCCGGTGCGATGGAAATAAACAGACCCCTGCGCTCCGCGGACGGTGGCGGGGTGAGAGGTCTGAGGTGGTTACTTCCTGACGGCTGTGGAACCGTGACCCGAGGGGATCGTGGTGCTGCTGGCTGCCGTGGATCCGGGGGCGTGGAAGTTCGAGGTGTAGAGACCACGCTTGTCGGAGCGCTCGAGGTTGGAGGTGGCCTGCCCAGGAACCAGGTTCTTCAGCTCGTTGACCGAATCAATGGTCTTCTTCGGCGCACCCATCTTCTTGACCTTCTTCCAGCCGAACAGTGCCAGCACAGCGGCAATGAGCAGCATGAAGAGGAAGACGATCAGGTAGGACAGCCAGCTGTCGAGCCAGATTTTGAGGGTTTCGGCGAGGAAGAAGAAAAAGAAGAAGGAACTGTAGAGCGCGATGACACCCGCTGCGCCGAAGGCACCGCCGCCGATCGCGGCCTTCTTCGCCTCGCCGGCCAGTTCCGCCTTCGCCAGTTCGACCTCGGCGCGGAAGAGGCTGGACATCTGGGAGGTGGCGTTGGAGATCAGCGTGCCGATGGAGGCTTCACCGCTGATGCTGGTATCGACGTCGCTGAGCGGGATCGCGTTGACCTTCGGTGAGAAGGTCTCCGTGCCGTCGGTGAAAAGGCCGTCATTGTTGCTCACTTGGAAGCTCCTCCAGTGTTCTTTAAGGCGTATAACTTGTGCATTCTTTAGACCCAATCGTGCCACGGATTTTCATCCGGGGTGGAGTTCCCGGCGGTTAAGCTGGGGAAATGTTGTTCAAATGTTGTCAACGGACGTGAGTTCCACGTTCGAGTAGGGCACTGAAGTACATGATAGAGGTATCTCGGCCCCAACATCGTCGTGGGATGCTTTATTCACGCCCACCCCGCCCATCTTCCCTATGGAGCGTGGGTCGTTAGTCGGTAGCGGGGGACACCAAAATTCGGTTCCCCAGAGCCACCACCGGCCCCGACCCGCCCAGAATCACTCGATCGGACCCCGATATCCGCCCCCGGCAAGAAAGCCGTGGTTCGGGCCACCGGGCCTGCCGGTTTCCCGGCGGGCTCAGGCCGTCTGTCGGAAGGAAAACAGCTTCAACAGGTTATGACACCCCGCCACCAGATCCCACTCCGCCCGAGCCGCCGCCAACCCCCGCAGCACCACGTGCTTGCCCTGCCGCGTGGCGATCTGACCGAACACCGGCTCGATCACTGACTTACGTTTCCCGTACACCGCCTTGCCCCGCTTCGTGCGCAGCCTACGTCCCATCCGCTCCCGTAAGGTGGCATCGTTAGGGATCCTGCCGCGTGGGGCATCCGGGATCTTCTCTCCGTGTTTGACCCGCCCGGTCGCGATGAAAAACTCCGTGTCGTGCGTGTCCTCCAGGCCAGCGACTTCGGTGAGGTTCTTCTTCGAGCAGTACCCGGCATCCATCAACCACCGGGCCGGCCAGACCCCCAATTGCTCAGCCGTGGCCAGCACCATCGGCACCGTCGCACCGACATCGGTGGCGGTGTTACTCAACTCGGTGGCCACGATCACCTGATGCTCAGCATCCACCACCGTCTGCGCGTTATAGCAGTAATCAAACCCACCGGAACTCAGCTTCATGATCCGGGCATCCGGATCCGTGAAATTACGCTGCGCCGAGGGTTTCACCACTGCCGTATCCGCCGCGGCCTGCCCCTTGTCCGCGACCGTGTCGTCATCATCACCCCGGTCCCGTGCCTTGGTTTCCGCCACCTGCCGTGCTTTGTCCGCGGCGTCCTGTTCCAACTGCTGGCGCGCCCGACGCAGCGTTGCCAACCGGGCGGACCGGCTGACCAACTCCTCAGGCAACTCATCACCGCGGGCATCGACCCCGTAACGCTGATCCTCGACCTCATCCGTGGTCGCCGCATCGTTAAGCATCTGCTCGACCTGCTCAGCCAGCTTCTCCTCGGCCGGGACCAGGCGCTGGTAACTCATGGCCTTACGACGGGAGGCATTCGCCTGCACCTTCGTCCCGTCCAACGCAACCGTGCCCAGTTTCACCATGCCCGCTTCCCGGCACAGGGCCAACGCCTGGACAAACACCCCGGCCAACGCCTGAAGGTGGCGGGCCCGAAACCGGCTAAACGCCCGGAAATCCGGGCCTGCGCCAGCGGCGAGCCAGCGAAACGCCACGCTGTCGATACACGCTGTTTCCAGTTTCCGGGAGGACCGTACCCCGGTGCAGTAGCCGTAGAGCATGACCCGCAGCATCATCCGGGGATCATAGGGTGGGCGCCCCTTGGACCGGGTGTAGGAATCATAGAACCCGGTCAGATCCAGTTCCGTGTCGACGAGGTCGGCGATGAACCGGGCGAGGTGGTTATCAGGCAGCCACTCATCCAGCGACGGCGGCAGCAGCATCACCGCGTGGGGGTTGAACGGGGCGAAGCGTTTATCCACCGGCGCTTCCACCGGGTCCGGGGCCGGGACCCGCTGGAGAGTCTCTTCGGGGAACAAGCCATCATCGGATCCACCACTCATGGAGGTTATTATCCCACGTCACCCAGCAGGACCGGGGGGAGACACCCGGGTTCAGGTCACCGACTAAAGACCCACGCTCCTATGTCGGCGGGGTGCCGGCACCTGTGCTGCCCGACGGTCTCAGGCGCTGCCGCGCCTGGCGCGTCTGGCCCACCAGATGCCACCTGCGGTCACGGCGGCGATGCCGGCCACCACACCGGTGCCGATACCCATCTCCCTGGTGCTCGGCATCTGGAAGAGCGGTTCCGGGTTCTTGAAGCTCAGGATGTCCCAGCCACGCTCCAGTGCGGCCTTCTTCAGCGCCCGGTCGGGATTGACCGCCACCGGGTGCCCGACGATGTCGAGCATGGGGATGTCCGTTGCCGCATCGGAGTAGGCATAGCTGCTCTCGAGGTCATAACCGTGCTGATCCGCCAGGTTGAGGACGGCCTGTTGTTTGGCGGCCCCCTTGCAGTAGAAGAGGACCTCCCCGGTGTAACGGCCGTCGATGGTCTCCAGGGTGGTGCTCACCGTCTGGTTGACACCGAGTTCCCGGGCGATCGGCTCCACCAGTTCCTTCACGGATGCGGAGATGATGATGACATCGTGTCCACGTTCCCGGTGGTAGTCGATGAGTTCGCGGGCCTCGGCGTAGATGGTCGGGGTGACCACGGTCTGCATGGTCTCCTCAGCGATGGTGCGGACCTGTTGCACATCCCAGCCCCGCACCATGGCGGTGAGTTGGTCGCGGGTATTGTCCATCTGTTCACTGGTGTGGCCAGCGAACATGTAGGTGGCCTGTGCCAGCGAGAGTTGCAGCGCCGTCACCGGTGAAATCAGTCCGTTCTGCATGAATTCCCGGCCGTAGGCGTAGGTGGAGCTCATGGCGATGATGGTTTTGTCCAGATCGAAGAAGGCGGCCACCCTGCGTGGTGCCGCCCTGGTGGAATCCCCCTGGGCCACGGCGTTGTGGGGGCCGTGGGGTGAGAAATCTGGGTTGGTCACACAGGTAGTGTAGCGAGTTTTCCTGTGAATCAGCGGATGAAGTCCCGCATTCCTGTGACTGGTGTGGTTTCTGGTACTGGTGGGTTCAGTGATTCTGCCGCCCTGCGGTGGGGAATTAACGATCACATGTGCTAATCCCCAACCCCGTTCCGCACCCCGGTCCCCAACCCATTCGCCCAGCACGCGGTGGGCGGGCGGTTATTGTCATGTTCCGCTTCTTATGCAATAATTTCAGGTGCAAGGCCCCGATATACTGTGCGGCCTGCCCCGGCCACACCCCCCCGAGGTCGGGTTACCGACGGCCCGCGCACACCCCCCCCGAGGCGCGGGCCGTCCCCATTTCCACCCCTCGTCCATAGGGCCGCTCCCAGGAGGGCCGCTCCCAGGAGGCCGAAGGTTCCCGGGTTATCCACATTTTCCTGGGTCACCGTCAACAAAACCGGGAGTTATCCACAGGCTGGAGGCTGCGTCGTTGAGGGCGGGCCCCGCAGCCAGCAGAGTGTGGGGCATGAACGCAGCCACACACACCACAACCACACGGACAGCCGGAACGGCACGGTCAACACAGTCCACGCGCGATCAGGCCATTCTGGTCGCAGTGGAGGATCCGGTCCTCCACCCGGAGGCCATGCATGTCGCCGCGGCAACCGGGCGCGCCATCGTGGACACGACGGACCCGGTGGATATCCACCGTCATCTCAACAAGGTCTCCGCAGTGCTCATCGATGCGCCCACCGCCGCGGGGATCACCAATGACCGACGCCGGGACCGCATCTTCCTCCTCGGATCGGACCCCGGACCCCCGGATTATCACACCGCCCTGGCGATCAGGGCGGAACAGGCCCTCCTGCTGCCCGCCCAGACCGCGGAACTGCTCCAGGCACTGGGACGGGAGGATGAATCCGCCCCGCCCGGTCGTCACCACGCCACGGTCACCGGTGTCCTCGGGGTGGCGGGCGGGGTCGGGGTGAGCACGATCGCCGCGGCGCTGGCGCGGATCCGGTCGGCCACCCACCGCACCGTGCTTGTCGACGCCGTCCCCACCTCCGGCGGCATCGATCTGCTGGTCGGCGCGGAGGAGATCACCGGGGCGCGGTGGCCCGATCTCGGATTCACCCGGGGTGCGGTGAAGGCGGAGGATGTCCTGGCCGCGCTGCCGGTGATGGATGAGACCATGTTCATCCTGTCCGGGGCACGCTCCCCGGTGGGGGATACCTTCGACCTCGGCCCCGATGAGGTGACCGCGGCACTAACCTGTCTCACCGCGGCGGACGGTGAGCTGGAGGTGGTGGTGGATCTGAACCCGGGTGAGATCACCCGGGAGGTGATCCCCCTGCTCGATCACCTCATCCTCGTGGTGCCCGCGGAGGTGCGTGCTGTGGCGGCAGCCGCGGAGAGATTGCGACACCTGCGTGCCTTCCCGGTGCCGGTGTCGGTGGTGTTGCGCCACCGGGGTTGGTCCGGGCTGGATGTCATCGAGGTGGAACGCATCCTGGGCACCCCGGTGATCGCGGAACTCGGCACGATCACCCGCCTGCCCCGCGCCGTCGAGATGCACGGACTGACCGGAACCCTGCCCAGGCCCCTGGTCACGGTGGGCAACGCCATCGCCGCGGAGATCAGGGGGCGGGGCTGATGTCGACCACGATCCCACAGGATGAACTGCTGGAACAGGTGCAGCGGGTGCTGGCCGGGCTGCCGGAGCACCCCACCTCCCCGGAGGTGGTGCAGGTGATCCGGGAACAGGCCGGGGTGATCAGCGATGAGGAGGTCATCGCCGTCCTGAGGCGGTTGCGCAGCGAATCGGTGGGGATCGGCCCGCTGGAGGCGGCACTCGCCCTGCCGGGGGTGACCGACGTGCTGGTCAACGGACCCCGTGAGGTGTGGATCGATCGTGGTGCGGGACTGGAACAGCTTGATCTGGATCTGGGGTCGGAGGAGGCGGTGCGTCGACTGGCCGCCCGGCTGGCCCTCCAGTGCGGGCGTCGGCTCGATGATGCCCAGCCGTTCGTCGATGGGTGCATCACCCGCGATGATGGCAGCACCATCCGCATCCACGCGGTCCTGCCGCCCCTCGCGGATTCCGGAACCTGCCTGAGCATGCGCATCCTACGACAGGCGAGTCTGACGCTGGATGATCTGGTGGCAGGTGGCACCCTCACCGGGGATACCGCCGCGGTGTTGCGGACCATCGTGGCGCAGCGCCGGGCCTTCCTCGTCGTCGGTGGCACCGGGTCGGGTAAGACCACCCTGCTCGCGGCGATGCTGGGGGAGGTGGCACCTGACCAGCGGATCATCTGCATCGAGGACACCGCCGAACTCAACCCCGCCCACCCCGGCACGGTCAACCTGGTCACCCGCTCGGCCAATGTGGAGGGGGCCGGTGCGATCACCATGTCGGACCTGTTGAAACAGGCGATGCGGATGCGCCCGGACCGGATCGTCCTCGGGGAGATCCGTGGTGCTGAGGTGGTGGAACTGCTGGCCGCGCTCAACACCGGGCATGAAGGTGGTGCGGGCACCATCCACGCCAACTCCATCGCGGAGGTCCCCGCCCGGATGGAGGCCCTCGCCGCACTCGGTGGGCTTGCCCGGGATGCGCTGCACTCCCAGCTGGCCGCCGCACTGGATGTGGTCATCGTGATGCGCCACACCACCCGGGGCCGACGTCTGGCGCAGCTGGGGGTGCTGCGGGCAATCCCGTCGAGACGCATGTGGTGTGGGACTGGGAACACGGCGTGGTGGATGCGGACGCAGAGGTGGCGACATGGTTTCCGCACTGATCCTCCTGGCCGCGGGGATCGCGGTGCCGGGGCAGGGGCCGGCGGGGGGACGGGGCGTCGTGAAGCGTCCGGGTCGGGGACCCCTGCCACCGGTGGCCATCACCGCCGGCGTCCCCGTGTGCGTGGCCCTGTTCGCCGCCACCGGCATCGACCCCGCCACGGTGGTGGCGCTGCTGACCGCCGGACTCGTGGTGAGCTGGCGCCTGAAACGGGGACGCACCTCGCGCGTCACACGGGCGCAGACCACGGTGCTGGCCGGTTTCCTCGGTCTGTGCATCGGCAACCTGCGCGCCGGCGCCCCCATGGCCGATGCCATGGACCACGCCCTGGCCCACACGACGGGATCCACCGGATCCGCTGGCCCCACCACCGTGGCGCTCACCGCGGCGGCGCGCCGGGTGCGCTCAGGTGGCAGCGGGGCGGCGGTGCTTATCGACGCCCCCACCATGGACCTCCAACGCCTGGGCACGATCTGGGAGGTGTCCGAACGACACGGTATCCCGCTGGTCAGGCTGCTCGACCAGTTGAAACACCGCCTGGAGGCACAGGAACGCCACCGCCAGGCCTCCGCCGCCCAGTTGCAGGGACCGCAGGCCACCGCGGTGATCCTGGCCCTGCTGCCACTGGCCGGGGTGCTCATGGGCACCGCGATGGGCGCTGATCCGATCGGTTTCCTCACCGGAGGTGGGGTGGGTGGGATCCTGCTGATCACCGGGGTGCTACTCAGTGCGGCGGGTTTCATCCTCACCGAGAAGATCCTCGAGGGGGCGAGCCCGACATGATCACCGCCTGCCTCGTGGTTGTCCTCGCCCTGCTCACCACCCCGCCGATGCCGGGGGTGCGTGCCGGTGTCCCCGGCGAGAAGCGCATCCGGGCCGGCCCTGATCCCGGACCGGATGCCCCAGGCTGGCTGGGGGTGTTATCGGCAGCGCTCACACCGGGTGGGTCAGGTCCTGACCCCCTGGATACCGCAGCAGATATCGCCCTGTTCGCCGAATGCCTGGCCGCCGGGTTGAGCACCCGTGATGCCGCACACCTGCTGGCATGCACCGCGAACCCCGCGCACCAACGCCTGTGGGAGGAGACGGTGGCGCTGCTGGGCATCGGGGTGGGGCCGGAGAAGGCCTTCACCACGATGACCGGTGTCGACGGCTTGCGGGACCTGGCTGTACTGGCGGAGGTGTCCCACCGGTCCGGCAGCGCCTTCAGCCAGGGCTGTCACCGCATCGCCGATGCCCTCGTGGCCTCGGCGGCGGACCACCGCACAGCAGCCGCCGAGCGGGCCGGGGTGTTCATCGCCCTGCCGCTGGCCGCCTGTTTCCTCCCCGCCTTCATGATCATCGGCCTGGCACCGGTGGTGCTGGGACTGGGCACGAAGGTGCTGGGCAACCTGTAATCATTCACCAATCCATTTACCGATCCACTTCCCGGACGGGGACCGACTCCCCGTCCGGGCCCACCCCAACGACAATCCACTTAAAGGAGAAGACCATGCAGAAGAATCCCATACCCACCACACCGACCACCCCCATCAACCCCGTCCAGCGGGCCCTTGTGACCCTGCGCGGTGAGGAGGGACTGACCACGGTGGAATACGCCCTGGGCACCCTCGCGGCCGCAGCCCTGGCCATCCTGCTCTACACCGTGGTCAACAGCGGCGCGGTCGGCAGCGCCTTCGAGGAGATCATCGTCGATGCCCTGAGCACCACGCCGTGACCGGGAACCGCCATGCATGAGAGGACGGGCAATGAGGAGGGTTCGGTCAGTATCGAGGCGGCCCTCGCCCTGAGCTCCCTGGTTGTGGTCAGCGCACTCATCATCGGTGTGCTGACCACACTGGCGTTGTATGTGGCGGCGGTGGGTGGTGCGGGGGCTGCGGCCCGGGCCCATGCCATCGGTGAGACCTACCACCCCCCGCGGGGTGTTGTCAGCTTCGAGGAACACGGCGGTCTGGTCACTGCCACGGTGTCCATCCCCGCCACCGTGGGGGAGGTGAGTGCGAGTGCGGTCTTCCCACGGGAAACCCACTGACGCCGGTTATGCCACCGTGGCGGCCGCGGGGTTCTCCGCCGTCCTGGTGATGCTCTGCGCGCTGCTCGCCTGGCACGTCGGGGCGGTGGTGGCCTCCGTGCAGGCACAGCGTGCGGCGGATCTGGCGGCAGTGGCCGGGGCCTTCCGCCTTGCCACCGGGGACACCCCCACGGCGGCCTGTGCCGTGGCCGGGCAGGTGGCCCACCTCAACGACGCCACCCTGCTCACCTGTGACAGCCTCGGCGAGGACCTCGTGGTGGCCGTCGAGGTGCGGGGGACCAGCGCCGAGGCCCGCGCGGGGCCGGTGTGACCGTGGTCAGGTCAGGATGGTGCCGGACCCGACTGTGCGATCGCGCGGAGCACATCCAGGTGGTCCCGCCAGGCACGTTTCCCGGCGCCGCTGAGTTTGATGCTGGTCTGGGGGAATTTACCGGCGAACCCCTTCGACACCTGGACATATCCCAGTTCCTCCAGTGCGGAGATGTGTTTGGACAGGGTGGAATCGGTGGTGTCGAGGAAGTCACGGGCGTATTTGAAGGTCAGTGATTCCGCGCCCGAGAGCGCCGCCATGAGGGAGAAGCGCAGCGGGTTGGTGAACGCCGGGTTCAGATCCAGCCGGGGGTGCCGGCGATTGGTGCTGTTCACTGTGCTGACCGGGCCGATCGGGGGGTGCTGATCAGTTCCCAGGTCGGTCCGACGAGGGCGAGCAGGAGGAAACCACCTGCCGTTCCCGCCGCCTGCCACGCGGTGAATTCAGGCCCCAGGAAGGTGGTGACCACCCACAGCAGGGCCCAGGCCGCCATCATCAGGCCCCACCGGATGGCGAAACCGCGCGGGGCGCTCCCGGCGCGGATGGCCACCACGATGGAGAAGACAGCGAAGCTCAGGATCCAGGCCAGGGCGGTGGTGAGCAGGATGGCATGGGGGAAGTCGGTGGTGGTCCAGACAGGGACGCCGATGGCGTAGAGGGCGCTGCCCGCGCAGATGCCGACGAATCCGATCCAGCTGAGGGAGAAACCGGCGACGGAGTGTCGGAGTTTGTCGGCCCGGTCGAGCAGTTGCTGGGCATCGTGGGGGTTGAGGCTGGTGTTCATGGCGGGGGCCTTCCGAAAAGGAGGGTGAGAAAGTACTTTCCATTCTAGAAAGTAGATGCCTCACCGTCAAGAGTCCGGGTGGTCACCCCTGCAGCAACGTCACTATCGCGCCCAGGAGTTTGATTGCCCCGGCCTTGTCCAGCGGATTGTTGCCATTTCCGCACTTGGGTGACTGGACACAGCTCGGGCACCCGGATTCGCAGGAACAGCTGCGCACCGCCTCGAAGGTGGCCTCGATCCACTCGCCGAACCGTCGGAAACCGCAGTCGGCGAACCCGGCGCCACCCTCCATGCCGTCGTAGACGAACACGGTGGGGTACCCGGTGTCGGGGTGCAGCGCGGTGGACACCCCGCCGATGTCCCAGCGGTCGCAGGTGGCCAGCAGCGGCAACATGCCGATGGCGGCGTGCTCGGCGGCGTGCAGCGCGCCGGGGATATCGGCCGGGGCGATACCCATGGCGCTCAGGGCCAGCGGATCGATGGTGTAGGCCACCGCACGGGTGTTCAGTTGCTGCGGGGGTAGGTACAGCGGCGTGGCATCCAGGGTGGTCCCGTCGGGCAGTTTGGTCACATAACCGGTGACCCGGTCGGTGACCTCGACTGCCACATTCGCCACCCACAGGCCCCCGCCGGGGTTGAACACCTCATCCTCCCCGGGGGAACCGGTGATGCGGATGTCGGTGTCACTGCGGGCAAAGGTGGTGTACTCCGGGTTCTCCGGTCGGGCGAGTGCCAGCTGCTCCTCGATGTCGAGTTCATCGATGACGAAGTGTTCACCCTGGTGCAGGTACACCGCGCCGGGGTGGACCTGGGACATCGCGCGGGCGGCATCGATGGTGCCAAGCAGGCGGCCGTCGCTGATGTCCACGATCATGAACTCGGACCCCGATCCGCCCCGCAGATTCACCGTCTGGTGCGCGGTGTCCGGGGTGAGCTCCTGCCCATCCTGCAGGTCACCGGTCGGCCGGTGCGCTGCGAACCAGCCACGGGGACGCCGGCGCAGGAACCCCTCATCGGTGAGCTGCTCCACGACATCCTGGGCGCCGAAGGCCTCCACCTCGGCCTCGGTGAGGGGTTGTTCCGCCGCCGCGCAGTAGACATGGCCCCGCAGGATGTGGGGGTTGGTGGGATCGAACACGGCCGCCTCCACCGGTTTTTTGAGCAGGGCATCCGGGTGGTGGACCAGGTAGGTGTCCATCGGTTCATCGCGGGCGACCAGGATCACCAGGGAACCCTGTCCGCGCCTGCCTGCGCGGCCGGCCTGCTGCCAGAAGGAGGCGATGGTCCCGGGGAAACCGGCGGTGACCACGGCGTCCAGCCCGCCGACATCGATGCCGAGCTCCAGGGCGTTGGTGGTGGCGACGCCGAGCAGGGTGCCGTCGTCAAGCATGCGTTCCAACCGGCGACGGTCCTCCGCGAGGTACCCGGCCCGGTAGGGGGCCACGCGCGCGCCGAAATCCGGTCGGCCCAGCAGGGACAGCTCCTCCTGGGTGCGCAGGGCGACGATCTCCGCCTGACGGCGGGAACGCACGAAGGTCAGGGTGCGTGCGCCCTCGGCGATGAGCGTGCCCATCAGGTGGGCGGCCTCCGTGCTGGCGGCCCGGCGCACGGGTGCACCGTTTTCCCCCTCCGCGCCCTCGATGAAACCGGGTTCCCACAGCATCACGGTGCGTTCCCCGGTCGGGGCACCGTCGTCGGTGACCGCCCGCACCGGGGCGCCGATGAGGCGGGAGGCGTGGATCGCCGGGTCGGTGCTGGTGGCGGACGCCAGGATCACCGTGGGGTGGGAACCGTAGTGGGCGGCGATGCGCAGCAGACGCCGCAGCACCAGCGAGATGCCGGCGCCGAACACACCCCGGTAGGCATGGCACTCATCGACGACGATGAACCGCAGATGTCGCAGCACCCGCGCCCACCGCGCGTGGTTGGCCAGCAGCGAGGCGTGCACCATATCGGGGTTGCTGAACACGAACCGGGAGAGCTCCCGGATGCCGGAACGGGCCTCCGTGGGGGTGTCACCGTCATAGGGGGCGGGGTGGATGCCCGCGCCGGCCAGCTCCGGGGTGGCACGGATGAGCTCGGTTGTGGCGTTGAGCTGGTCCGATCCCAGGGCTTTGGTCGGGGTGAGGTACAGCGCGCACGCGGTCGGGTCGGTGGCCAGGGTGGCCAGGATAGGCAGCTGGTACCCCAGCGACTTGCCCGAGGAGGTGCCGGTGGCCACCACCACGTGATGCCCGGCCCAGGCCAGCTCGGCGGTCTCTGCCTGGTGGGCATAGAGCTTGTCGACGCCCCGATGCCCCAGCTGCTCACGCAACCCGGCGGGCACCCACCGCGGCCACGGGGTGAAGCGGGCTGATCGCGCCGGGAGGGTCACCATGTGGGTCAGGGTGGATTCGGGGTGGCGGCGGGTGATGATCCGGCTGAGATCCTCACCGAAACTCGGGGCGGTGCTTCTGTGGGCGTCGGTGCCTGACATAGTGGGTAGTTTTTCGTTCTCAAAATCGGGGGTGGTTGGGCAATCACCCCCGCTGGTCATGGCGTTAAGCGGGGCTGACCTGCTGAAACTCAAGTTTAACCTGGATATGACTATCGCCGGCGGGGGAAACGTGAAAGACTTGTCCGCAGGTCGCAGTTTCAGTGCGTAGTGTTTAACGCTCGCAAGGATAGACGCGGGCGTCGGCATTTCAAACTGTTGACGTTCGAACAACAACGGCCAGATGTCGCCGGATGTCCCACATGCTGTGGGACTCGGGGGTATCGAACCCGGTATTTTTTCCAATCAGTAAAGGTAAGACAAATGGCACAGGGCACAGTTAAGTGGTTCAACCCGGAGAAGGGCTTCGGCTTCATCGCTCCCTCCGACGGATCCGCTGACGTTTTCGTCCACTACTCCGAGATTGAGGGCAACGGCTTCCGCACCCTCGAGGAGAACCAGCTCGTAGAGTTCGAGATCGGCGAAGGCGCCAAGGGCCTTCAGGCACAGTCTGTTCGCGCAGTCTAAACGCAGCTGAATCGAGAAACCGGTAACCATGGTTACCGGTTTTTTCGCATTTCACGGGGGAAAGTGATGCGGGGGAGTCTGGGGGACTCGTGCGCGCCGGGTGGAAAGTGTGCGTAATGTGTGCCAGAGGAATCTTTCCTCATGTTTGCAGGAGCCCCAGATAATACTGTGTACGGTGTAGGGCAATGGTGAATGTGCCGAACAGTCCCCGCGCATGGTGTCGTGCTAGAGCGTCGTACATGGTGTGGCGGTGTGGTGGCCCGGGATCGCGGGAACCCCATGAGGGGTGACGGATTCAGGGAAAGCTGCACCTGTGTGGTTATGCTTTTCAACAGAACTGGGCACCCCGGCACCCGACTGACATCGGGTGGGGATGGTCGGTGAACAACAACGTAGAAACAGTGGTCCCGGAATCCATCAGGGGGCGCTGGAGTCAATGAGAGGGATGCAGCCCCGTGGCAGAACAACAGGGATCGCGGAAGAAGAGTCTGGTCATCGTGGAGTCGGCGACCAAGGCCCGCAAGATCCAGCCGTACCTGGGTAATGACTACATCGTCGAAGCCTCGGTCGGCCACATCCGTGATCTTCCACGTGGTGCCGCAGATGTCCCACCGAAGTACAAGAAGGAACCCTGGGCACGCCTGGGTGTGGACACCGAGCACGGTTTCTCCCCGCTGTATGTGGTCAGCCCGGATAAGAAGAAGAAGGTCGCGGACCTCAAGGCCAAGCTCAAGGAATGCGATGAGCTCCTGCTGGCCACAGACCCCGACCGTGAGGGTGAGGCCATCGCCTGGCACCTGCTCGAGGTGCTCAAGCCCCAGGTGCCGGTGCGCCGCATGGTGTTCAACGAGATCACCAAGCCCGCGATCCTCGCGGCGGTGGAGAACACCCGCGAGCTGGATGAGAACCTGGTGGATGCGCAGGAAACCCGCCGCATCCTCGACCGTCTCTACGGTTATGAGGTCTCCCCGGTGTTGTGGAAGAAGGTCATGCCACGCCTGTCGGCGGGTCGTGTCCAGTCGGTGGCCACCCGTGTCATCGTCGAGCGGGAACGCGAGCGCATGGCGTTCATCTCCGCGGACTACTGGGATCTGTCCGCCCAGTTCCGCATTGATTCCTCCGCGCAGGCGGATGCGGACAACCCCTCCACCTTCAGTGCACGTCTGGCCACCATCGACGGCCAGCGTGTGGCCCAGGGCCGCGACTTCAACGACCGCGGTGAGCTGATCTCCGATGTGGTCGTGGTGGATAAGCAGCGCGCCGAGGCACTGGCTGAGGCGCTGCAGGGGCAGGAGATGTCGGTGGCCTCCGTGGAGGAGAAGCCGTACACCCGCCGCCCCTACGCGCCGTTCATGACCTCCACCCTGCAGCAGGAGTCCGGCCGTAAACTGCACTTCACTTCCGAGCGCACCATGCGCATCGCGCAGCGGCTGTACGAAAACGGTCACATCACCTATATGCGTACCGATTCGACCTCCCTGTCGGAGCAGGGCCTCAAGGCGGCGCGTGCCCAGGCCCTGGAGCTTTACGGCAGTGAGTATGTCTCACCCACCCCGCGCACCTATGACCGCAAGGTGAAGAACTCCCAGGAGGCCCACGAGGCGATCCGCCCCGCCGGTGAAACCTTCGCCACCCCCGGTCAGCTGCACGGTCAGCTCGATGCGGAGGAGTTCAAGCTCTATGAGCTGATCTGGCAGCGCACCGTCGCCTCCCAGATGGCGGATGCCAAGGGTACCTCCATGAAGGTGACCATCGCCGGTGCCGCCACCTCGGGGGAGAAGACCGAGTTCACTGCAACGGGCCGCACCCTGACCTTCCCCGGTTTCCTGCGTGCCTATGTGGAGACCACCCCCACCGCCGATGGTCGCGATGTCGCGGACAACGCCGAGAAGCGTCTGCCGCGCCTGACCGAGGGTGATGCCCTGACCGCCACGGATATCACCGCCGATGGCCACAGCACCAACCCGCCGGCCCGCTACACCGAGGCCTCCCTGGTGAAGAAGATGGAGGACCTCGGCATCGGGCGTCCGTCCACGTATGCCTCCATCATCAAGACCATCCAGGACCG
The DNA here is from genome assembly GCF_000011305.1 of Corynebacterium efficiens YS-314. Taxonomy (NCBI): domain Bacteria; kingdom Bacillati; phylum Actinomycetota; class Actinomycetes; order Mycobacteriales; family Corynebacteriaceae; genus Corynebacterium; species Corynebacterium efficiens. The sequence goes on from NC_004369.1 coordinate 332,795, forward strand.
TGGGTATGTCTACTCGCGTGGTAATGCGCTGGTGCCGTCCTGGGTTGCCTTCGCCGTGGTCGGCCTGCTGGAGGCCAATTTCACCTCCCTGGTCGACTATGACTTCACCTCCTCCATGGAGGATGAGCTGGACAACATCGCCGCCGGCCGCGAGGGCCGCACCGAGTGGCTCAGCGGTTTCTACTTCGGTGATGCCGAGGCCGATGATTCCATGGCGGAATCCGTCGCCCGCCAGGGTGGTCTCAAGGCCCTGGTGGACCAGAACCTCGAGCAGATCGACGCCCGGTCGGTGAACTCCCTGAAGCTTTTCGACGACGAACAGGGCCGCCCCGTCTTCGTCCGTGTCGGCCGGTACGGCCCCTACATCGAACGTGTCGTGGGCACCACCCCCGAGGGCGAGCCGGAGTACCAGCGCGCCAACCTCCCGGAGGAGACCACCCCCGATGAGCTCAGCCTCGAGGTGGCGGAGAAACTGTTCGCCACCCCGCAGGGTGGGCGTGAACTGGGCATCAACCCGGCTAACGGCCGCATGATCGTGGCCAAGGAGGGGCGTTTCGGCCCCTATGTCACCGAGCAGGTCACCGAGGATGAGCGCGCCGGCGCGGAGGCGGAGGCCGAGAAGGTTGTCGCCGCCGAGCGCAAGGCCGAGGATGAACAGCGCGCCGCCGATGGGATGCGTGCGAAGAACTGGGAGACCAAGACCGCGGCCACCCAGAAGGAAAAGCGCATCAACCAGCTGGTGGAGGAGACTCTCAAACCGGCGACCGCCTCGCTGTTCAGCGGCATGGAACCCGCCACGGTCACCCTCGAGGAGGCCCTCAAGCTGCTGTCGCTGCCACGGGAGGTGGGTGTGGATCCCAGCGATGGTGAGATGATCACCGCCCAGAACGGCCGCTATGGTCCGTACCTGAAGAAGGGCACCGATTCGCGTTCCTTGAGCAGTGAAGAGCAGATCTTCACGGTGACCCTCGACGAGGCACGCCGCATCTACGCCGAGCCGAAGCGTCGTGGCCGCACCGCCGCGCAGCCACCGCTGAAGACCCTTGGTGACAATGATGTCTCCGGTAAGCCGATGACCGTCAAGGACGGCCGCTTCGGCCCCTATGTCACCGATGGCATCACCAATGCCTCCCTGCGCAAGGGTGATGTGCCGGAGTCGCTGACCGACGCGCGCGCCAATGAGCTGCTCTCTGAGCGTCGGGCGAAGGAAGCCGCCGACGGTGGTGCCGCGAAGAAGACCACCAAGAAGACAACCAAAAAGACCACCAAGAAGAAGACCACCAAGAAGACGACTGCGAAGAAAACAACGGCCAAGAAGACCACCGCCAAGCGTGCACCCCAGACCACCAAGCGCGTGGTCAAGGCCGGTTCCAGGAAGCAGTCGTAGACGGTGACGGGGTTCATCGACCGCACCCGGCAGGGTGTCCGGGCCCTGGTCACCGCGGTTGGTCGGGCGGGTCGCGAACCTGAGCGGGCCGCCTACCTGGTGGCCGCGGATACCAACACCCTGGCGTCACTGCTGGGGTGGTCCCGGCTCAAAGAGACCACCAAACCCGCTCTCATGCCCCTGCTGGCCGGCCGCGTGTGGCGTTCCGGGGTCCCGGATAAAACTGTCGGGATGATCGGCCTGGCCGGTGGCTGGGCAGGGGACCTGGCGTTGATGAAACCGGGTAACATCCGGGCCGGGGCCACCGGTTTCGCCGCCAACCACGCGGCCTATATCTACCTTCTGCTCAACCGTGGTGCCCGCCCCAGCACCACCCGTGTGGCCATCCGTGCGGTGCCACTCGCCGCGGCCACCGCGCTGGCAGCCAGGAAGGCACCGGGACTGCTGCCGGTGGTGCTTGGCTACGGCGGACTGCTGGCCACCACCTCGGTGCTGGCTGATGATCCCGCCCTCATCAATCCGGGTGAACCCGCCACCTATGGGCTCGGGCATGGGGGGCAACCTGTTCCTCATCTCCGATGCGGTGTTGTTTGTCCGAGAGGCCCTCCTGACAGCGGGAACCCCGGCCGCGCGGGTCGCCGACGCCGCGGTCATGGGGACCTACACGGTGGCGCAGCTGTTGCTTATCGACGGCCTCTTCCCCCGCACCCACCACTGACCTGAGCATGCAATAACGGACCGCGACACCGTCCATGGTGCCGAGGTCCGTTGCCGGGGTGGGGTTAGAGGTTCGCGATGGCGAAATCGGCTTCCGCCGCGGTGAACTGCTCTCCGTAGGATGAGATGAGCTGGTCATAGATCGCACCGGGGGACATGTTCATGTTCTCCTGGTAGCTGCGTGCCTTCTCCAGGGCGTTGGCATTCCAGTCCGCGTCGATGGTGTCGATGGCGTACTGGGCCTGCTCCGGGGTGAACTGCTCTCCATAGGATGAGATGAGCTGGTCATAGACACCCAGTTTGGACATGTGCATCGAGTCGGAGTACGACTCCGCCTTCTTCAGGGCGTTGGCATTCCAGTCGGCCTCGACATTATCCACCGCGTACTGCGCCGCCTCCGCGGTGAACTGCCCACCGTAGGGTGAGGTCAGCTGGTCGTAGAGTCCCTGCCGGGACATGTGCATGGAGTTGGCGTAGGTATCGGCCTGGCGGAGGGCGGACCGGTACTCGGTGGGCACCGAGTCATCCGGTTCCGCAGCCACCGGAGCTGCCGCAGGGGCTGCCTCTGTGGCTGGGTTGTCGGGATTCTCCACCGACCGGGTGACGGAGGTGGTCACATCCCGGTCCATGGAGGCGGTGGTGGTGTCATCGCTGCCATCGCCGAGGCTGGAGAAGATGCTGATGGCGACGATGACACCGACGATGCCGGCGCCCCACTTCATGCAGCCACCTTTCTTCTTCTTCGGTGCGGCGTTGTCGGGTGGGGATGGGGTGGTCATGGCTTGGGGCTCCTGATCTGTGAGGGGGCGGGTTGATGTCTCACTGATCAATGTAGGAGTCGCACCGGACATGACCGGGGTGGAAGAGAGCTGATAGAACAGGCAGGCTAACCACCCCCGATGGTGGTTGAGCTGCAGTAATGGCACCTATATCGCACCCTGCGGATTAGGCTGCAGGTTCGATAGGCGGCGGGGGCTGTCGGGCGTCGACAAGCTCTGTTCAGGACCGGTCGGCCAGGGTCGCCCGGATGGGGCGGGCCAGCTGGGTCATCTCGCCGCGGCCGCGCAGCTCGACGGACTTCATCAGGGTCCAGCGGGCCTGTTCGGCCTCATTGGCCTCGCGCAGGGTGGCGGCATTGGTGACGGTGCGGCCCGGGGTGGTCTTGGCGATCTCCGTCAGGCGCGCGGCCTGGTTCACGGCGTCGCCGATGACGGTGTACTCGAAACGGTCGTGGCCACCGATGTGACCGGCGACCACATGGCCGGCCGCCACGCCGATACCAGCCTTGAGCTGCAGGTCCTTGAGTTCGATGCGTAGTTCGCGGGCGGCGGCGAGGGCGTGGCCGGTGGCGTCGGACAGTGGCAGGGGAGCGCCGAAGATGGCCAGTGCGGCATCGCCCTGGAACTTGTTGATCACACCCTTGTTGCGGTGGATCACCTCGACGACACGCTCGAAGAACTCGTTGAGCGCCTCCACGACTTCCTCCGGGGCGTGGTTGACGGCGAAGGTGGTGGAACCGATGACGTCGACGAACAGGACGGCGACCTTGCGGTCCTCACCACCCAGGGTCGGTCGTTCCTCCAGCGCGCGACGGGCCACCTCATCACCGACATAACGGCCGAAGAGGTCGCGTACACGCTGGCGTTCGCGCAGGCCACGCATCATCTCGTTGAAACCGGCCTGCAGCACGCCGATCTCGGAACCGTCGTAGATGTCCACCTGCACATCGTTGTCACCGCGCCGGACCCGGCCGATGGCGTCCTGGAGTTCCAGGATGGGATCCACCACGGACGCCACCGCCAGACTGGTGCCGAAGTAACCGGTGACCATCGCGGCGAGTGCCAGGGAGATGATCGCCGGCAGGATCACGGAGGCGTCATCGCCGAAGATGCCGGAGTTGTATCCCAGGATCATCAGCAGGATGCCCAGCACCGGCACACCGATGGTGAGCACCCATGTCATCCGCAGGCGCTGGCTCACCGGTGGTTCCAGGGTGGAATCCTCATAGCGCCGCGCCAGGGCCGTGGCCGCGACGGGACGCACCAGGCGTTCAGCCTCCAGGAAGGTCAGCAGGGACACCACCGCGCAGGCCAGCATCGTGGAGACAAACACGATCACCGCCAGGGGCGTGGACATGGTGGCGGCGATGGCCGTGGCGATGATGATGCCGATGAACCACACCACCGCACACAGGATCGCCTGGTAGATGGGGATGCGCATCACCAGGTTGCGCACCATGTTCGGATCATGCTCATCGGGGTGGCGTTGCCAGTCCAGCACCGGGCGGAACATCAGAAACGTCACGAGGATGCCCACGAGCACCGCGAACACCAGATACACACCACCGACAACCGGCAGGTAGGAGATGTCGGAGTCGAAACTGGCCTCGGTCGGATGCGGGATCAGATACCGGACAAACAGCATGATCGCGAGCGCGCCGAGAACGTTGGTGCCCAGCACCGTCGCAGCGTACAGCGGCCACGAAGTGCCCCACAGCCATTTCAGTGCCTGAAGCAGTCGACTCATGCCCAATACTCTATCGTGACTGCGGACATGAGACCGGCAGTGCCAACCTATTACTGTGGACGTTGTGAGTAACTCCCGTGTCTTCGACAATCTGGCCAGCCCACCCGCGGTTGTGCAGACGCTTATCGACGCCGCCACCACCGCCCGCCAGATCGCGCGCGACGGTGGGGCTGGTGCTGGGGCCGGTGACGCGGGGACCGCGAGGGATTCGACCTTCACCCACTCCTGGCTGTTCACCGGCCCACCCGGATCCGGCCGCTCCGTTGCGGCACGGGCCTTCGCCGCCGCCCTGGTGTGCTCCGACCCTGATGAGGTGGGTTGCGGGCGGTGCGAACACTGCCGGGCCACCCTGGCCGATACCCACGGTGATGTGGTGTTCATCCAACCCCATGAGTTGTCCATCGGCATCGACCTGATGCGCACCGTGGTCGACGATGCCGCCCGCCTGCCCACGGTGTCCAACTGGCGGGTGATCATCCTGGAAAACGCCGACCGCCTCACCGAACCCGCCGGCAACGCCCTGCTGAAGACGGTGGAGGAACCACCGGAGCGCACCATCATCATCCTGTGCGCACCCTCCACCGACCCGGAGGACATCATGGTGACCCTGCGTTCCCGGTGCCGGCACGTCTACATACCCACCCCCACCATCGAGCAGGTCACCCGCATCCTCGTCAGCGAGGGCGGGGTGGCAGAAGACGATGCCCGCCTGGCCGCCGCCTCCTCGGGTGGGCACATCGGGCGTGCCCGGCACCTCGTGCACAACCAGAAGGTCCAGGTCCGCCGCGCCAACATCCTCAACCTCTCCGAACTCATCTTCCACGGCGACCAGGCCTTCCAGGCGGTGAACTCCCTGATCAAGGGCATTGAGAAGGAGATGGTGGAAACCCTCGAACCGCTGGAGGAGCAGGAGCGGGAGAAACTGGAGACCTCCCTCGGCATGGGCTCCCGCGGCAAGGGTGTGCACAAGGCACTGCAGGGCACCGGCGGCCAGCTCAAGGCACTGGAGGACAACCAGAAGAAACGCCGCACCCGTTTCCTCCGCGATGCACTCGACCTGGCGCTCATCGACCTGGCCGGCATCTACCGCGATGCACTCGTCGTCGCCTCCGGTGCCGAGGTGGGCCTGACCCACCCCGACATGGAGGGCCTGTCCACGGAACTGGCCACCAAGGTCACCCCGGAGGGGCTGCTGGACTGCCTCGACGCCATCAACAAGAGCCGGGAATACTTCGGCCAGAACGTCCGGCCCGTCGTGGCGATGGACGCTCTCGTGGGCCGGTTACGCAAGGCCTACAAGGTGCGGTAGCTGCGGCCGGGCTGATTGGTGCTCCCTGATTGTGGCGACACCGAGAGAGTGTTGTAAACTCAGCACTCGGTGTTGTCACCGCGCCGCTTTAGCTCAGTCGGTAGAGCGTCTCACTCGTAATGAGAAGGTCAGGAGTTCGATTCTCCTAAGCGGCTCCACATGAAACAACAGGCCAAGGCCACTGTCCCTGATGGGGGCAGTGGCCTTGACTGTTGCTCGGGTACATCATCTCGGTGTGCGTTCGATGGTCCAGCCACGCTCGGGTGCCGTCCGGGTGGTGCTGCGGTGGTGCCGTTGACGGCGGTTCCACAGGATGAGGATCACGGCAGCGGCGATGATGATGGCCACGATGTCGATGAGGGGATTGCCGAACAGGGAGGCTGTCTGCTGCAGCCAGGCCTGGGTTTCCGCGGGGATCAGTTCCGGTACACCGACCAGTCCGTTGGTGGTCCAGAAGATGACGCCGACGATGATGATCAGCCCACCACTGAGAACGGGGGTGGTGTGCCACTGCCTGCCGAGGAAGGTGAACACCCTGCCGCGCAGCATGCGCTGCCCTCGTTGTCCCATCCGGGACCACAGGGCGGCGATGACCATCAGGGGCACCACCATCCCCGCCCCATAGGCGCTGAGGATCAGCGCCGCGGAGACACTGTTTCCGCTGGTGGCAGCCAGTGTCAGGACAGCCCCCAGGATGGGGCCGGCGCAGAAACCCGCCACGCTGCTGGTCATCCCCAGGACAAGGCTCTTACCCAGGCCGGTGGAGACACCAGCCCGAGACCGCAGGGTGGACCCGCCGGGGAGCAGGCGTGAGACGTCGAAACCCTGCCCGAAGATCTGCACCATGCCCAGCAGCACCAGGATGACCGAGGAGACCACAATGATGGTCTGACGTTGGGTGACAAACAACTCGCCGAGGAGGCCCGCGCCCAGGCCCAGCGGGATGAGCAGAATGAGCAGCCCGGCATAGAAGATGACCCCGTGGAGGAGCAGCCGTGGCCCGGCCCCCACGGATGAGGCGAAGAACGCGGGCAGCAGGAGCGCGGCGCACGGGCTCAGCAGGGCGAGGACACCACCGAGAAAGGCACTCACCAGTCCGATATCCATGGGGTTTAACCCTGTGTGGCGAGTGCGGTCTCGAAGGCGTCGACAAACACCTCGGAGGGCTGGGCACCCATGATCGGTTGTCCGCCCAGGATGAAGGCCGGGGTGGAGTAGACCCCCAGGGTGATGCCGAGCTGGGCATGTGCGGCGACCGTCCCGGCTGTTTCGGGGGAGGTGAAGTCGGCGGTGAAGGCCTCGGTGTCCAGCCCGAGTGTGTGGGCGAGGGCGATCAGCTGGTCGTCGTCAAGCTCGTTGTCGGACCGGCTGGTGCCGTCCTTGAAGAGGGCGTGGTGGTAGTCGAGGTAGGCGTCCCCGCCCTGCAGGGCGGCGGCGTAGGCGGCGCGGGAGGCGCGCTCGGAGGCGGGGCCGAAGAGGTTGAGATCGCGCCATTCGATGCGCAGGTCCCCGGCCTCGGCGTGTTCCAGCATCAGGGGCAGGGTCTCCGCGCTCCACTTCGCGCAGTAGGGGCACTGGTAGTCGGAGAAGATGACCAGGCCGACGGGTGCGTCCACCGGGCCGACTGCCAACGGATCCGCCTCGTCCCGGGTCTCTACGACGGTGAAATCCGGTTCTGTGGGGTCATACACCGTCGGTTCCTGGCCGGAGATCACGGCGGGGGTTCCGGTCGCGGACTCGGTGGAGCCGGCGGAACCGGCACCCCGGTTGATGATGAGCACGGTGCCGATGAGGAGCACCGCGACGGTGATGACGACTGCCGGAACCAGCCAGGTCTGTCTGCGGGGAGCGCGGGTAGCGGATCCTCTGGTCATGTGTTGTCCCTTCGTCCCCCTCGCGGGGGAGGTAGATGCAAGGCTACAGCGACTATGTCACATCGTCGACTAAGTTGCATAGTCGACTATGTGGGGTAGTCGATCTGTGGCAGTCTGGACACCATGCAGAACACGGCAGTCCCAGTCCTTGAACGGCCAGACCGCACACGTCCGGAGATTCTCCGCGCATTGTCCCTGTGGACCCCACACCATATCCTCATCGCGGTGGTGGCTGCGGTGGGGGTCGGGGTTCTCATCGGCATCTCCAGCGTGCTCATCCCGAATCCCCTGTTCGGGCGCGATATCCCACCGGTGTGGTGGAACTATCCGGTGTGGATCCTGACATCGATCTTCTCCGGCATGCTCATCGCCACCTATGTCTCCCCCGGGGAACCGGATGCACAGGAAGATCCCCCGGACCCCGGCGACCAGCGATCCGGACGGATGGGGGTGGCGGGCGGCATGCTCGCCTGGTTCGCCGTCGGGTGCCCGGTGTGCAACAAGCTCGCCCTCCTGGCCTTGGGATATTCCGGTGCGCTGACCTGGTTTGCCCCCGTCCAGCCCTATCTGGCGCTCGGTGGTCTGGTCCTCACCGGCGTGGCTCTGATCTGGCGACTCCGCGGACAGGTGTCCTGCCCTGTTCCCACCCGGACGGGGGACCGGAACTGATGGCACAAATGCGGGAGATCCCCTCCCTGGGGCCACTGGAGGAACAGGTGATGGGCATCCTCTGGGATCACGGGGAGCTGACGGTGCGGGAGGTCATCGGGTATCTCCCGGCTGATCCCGCCTACACCACGATCGCGACCGTCCTGCGCCACCTGGGGCGAAAAGGGATGGTCACCGTGGTCAAGGATGGACGATCAGCCCGACATGCCGTGCGGATGAGCAGGGAGGAATACACCGCCGGGGTCATGGGCCAGGTGCTCGAGGCAAGCCACAACCGGACCGCTTCGATCCTCCACTTCGTCGATTCGATGGGGGAGTCCGACCGCGCCCTGCTCCTGGACTACCTGCAGCGGCAGGAGGGGCAACCATGACCGGGGTGTCAGTGTGGTGGGTGATGGCCGTCGTGGTCATGCTCGGCGTCGTGGGGGTGGCCGGGCCGGTCTTCCTCCGCAGAGCCGCCCCGGCGCTGGCCAGGGCACCGCGTGTGGCCATCACCCTGCTGGTGGGCGGCATCCTGATCTGGCCCACGGCGGTGTTGTCCCTCGGTCTGGTCCTGGCCTGGGTGGTATCCGGACCGGTGATTCTGCCGGCCGGGGCCTCGCAGGTGTGCCAGCAGTGTCTGGCGGCAGCCAGCCCGTTCGCCGTCGGCCCCGTCGGGACGTGGATCCCCGCAGCCGTCCTGGTCATCGTTCCCGTGGTGGTCGGTGTGCTCGGGGCACTCGGCATCGCCGTGGACTACCGGGCGCGGGTCACCCGCTCCGGGCGGATGGCCGCCGTGGTCCTGGAGGGATCGACCCGCCGGCGGATCTGTGGTCAGGAGGTCGCCGTCGTGGCTGATGCCCGCCCCTGGGCGCTGGCCTTCCCCGCCCGTCAGGGTGGTATCGCACTGTCCACGGCGGCCCTTGACCGCCTCCATGATGATGAAGTGGCCGCGGTGATCGAGCACGAGGCCACCCACCTGCGCCAGCGGCATCACCTGCTCCTGGACCTGGTGGCCAGCATCAACACCTACCTGCACCGGGTGCCGTTCATCCGGGAGTCGGCCGCCGCGCTGCCGTCCTACCTGGAGCTGGCAGCCGACGAGCGTGCTTGTCGACGCGCCGGAACCCCCGCCCTGGTCCGCGCCCTCCTGGTACTCGGTGAACGGACGGTACCCGCTGGGGGAGCCACCGGTTCACTTTTCGCCGCCGGCCCCGACCGCATCCCACACCTGGTGAATCCGGCCACCGGCAGGCGTGGTTATCTTGCGGCGGTGGTGACTTCCGCGCATCTGATCGTCCTGGGGCTGGTGACCGCCACCGTGCTCACGTCCTACGCCACCGCGCTGCTGACCGGTTGTGCCTAAAATACTGTAGGTTAGCTGGATACCGGTTGTGGGGCGGGGGTGAGGCGTCGATAAGCAAAGGCGGCGACCGCGAGCAGCGCTGCCACGCCGACCACCACCAGCCCCCAGGGGGCGGGGAGCTCCTGGTAGAGGATGAACACGCCCATGACCAGCACGAACACACCGAAGCCCTTGCGCAGTGCCTGCTCCGGCACCACCGAGGTCAGGCGGGCACCGATCAGTGCGCCGACCAGGGCGGCACCCGTCACCGCGAGCACCAGCGGCCAATCGAGACTGACCGAGGTCATGTAACCAGCCAGTCCAGCAAAGGACTTCATGGAGATGACCAGCAGGGAGGTGCCCACCGCGACCGGCATCGGCAGGCCACCGAGCAGCGCGAGGGCGGGAACCACCAGGAACCCACCGCCGGCACCGACCAGACCGGTGACCAGGCCGACCGCCAGGCCCTCGGCGAGAATCTTGCCCAGGGGCAGGGCCGTCTTCTCCCCGGTGTCGGCCCGCTGCTTCCGGCCGCGCAGCATGGCGGTGGCCGTGGCGATCATCATCAGCGCGAAGGCGAGCATGAGGATCACGCTCGGGATGAATCCACCGAGCAGACCACCGAGGAAGGCGCCGGCCATGCTGGCCACACCGAAGATCAACCCGGTGCGCCACTGTACATTGCCGCGCCGGGCATGGGCGATGGTGCTGACCACGGAGGTGGTGCCCACCACGAACAGCGACGCCGCGATGGCCTCCTTCGCGTCCATACCGGCGACATAGGTCAGTAGTGGAACGGTGAGGATGGAGCCGCCGCCGCCGAGGAGTCCGAGGCTGAGCCCGACCAGGGTGGCGAGCAGGACAACAACTGCGAGGAGGATACTCATTCTTCCTGCCCTTTCTTGGGGGACGGGGGCCGGGTCTCAGCCCACGGATATGGATCTAGGAACGGGTGACCGCGCCGGTGGCCACCGGAATGTTGTTGACGGTGGTTTCGAGAGTCGGGGTGACCGATGTCTTGTTCCACGGCATCTTCGACAGGGCGTTGGCCATCATGCAGGAATCGCTCAGCGCGGAATAGGTCAGGCCGGCACCGACGGCGGCGGAGAGGAAACCAACCGGCCGGGCAAGCGTGCGGGAACCGACGAACCCGGCCAGGACCAGGGACCCTGCGACCATGCGGACCTGACGGTCCATCGCCCACCGCTTCTTCCCACGCACGACATCACCACCGGCATCGGCGAAGGCTGCGGTACCACCGGCGAGCACACTGGCGGATTCCAGACCTGCGGATGCGAGCCGCTCGCGGGCCTCCTCCGCACGGATGCCGGACTGGCAGACCAGGACCACACCGTCCTGGAAACGGGAGGCGAACTCCGCGGTGTGCTCGGCGAGCATGGACAGCGGGACATTGTAGGCGCCGCGGATATGCAGTGATTCGAACTCCGCCGGGGTGCGTACATCGATGATGATCAGCTGTTCATTGCGGGCGAGTCGTGCCTTGAGGTCCTCTGCTTCGAGAGAGGTGATGGTGGTCGTTGGAGCCGTCATGGGTGTGGGGATTCCTATCTGTGTGGGGGTTTCCGGGTTCGAGGGTGGTTACTTGTTGTTGTGGGCCAGCCAGCCGAGGTAGGACCCCTCGAGCTCGACGATGGTGTAACCCTTGCGTCGGAGGGCGGAGGCCGCGACGGAGTTACGGACACCTGACTGGCAGTAGGTGACGATCGTGTCGTCCTTGGCGGGCAGCTGGTCCAGGTTCCACAGGACGCGGCCACCGGAGAGCTGGGTGGATCCGGGGATGTGGCCGTCGGCGTGCTCGGTCTTGTTGCGCAGATCCAGCAGCATGGCGCGGTCGAAGCCCTCGAGCTTGTCCTGCGGCAGGACCTCCGGGGTGCTCATCGGCAGGCCGTCGAGGGAGGTGATGAACCCATCGACCTCATCGATGCCGACGCGCATGAAGTGATCGCGGTAGGCCGCGGCCTCCTCCTCATCGGCGGCGAGCACAACCAGGCGACCGGTGTCGGTCTCCGGGTCGAAGACCCACGCCGAGTAGGTGGCGGCCTTGTTGAGGCCGGGGACGTTGACGGCGCCGTTGACGGTGCCCTCGTGGACCTCACTGTGGTGACGCGTGTCGACGACAATCTTCTCGCCGGCCTCAACCTCAGTGGCGATAGCTGAGCCGGTGAACTCCGGCAGTGGTGCCAGCGGGTAGCCGAGGATGGCCGGGCCGGACTTGTTCTGACGCTTCATCCGGGCGAAGTAGGCATGGGCATCGGGCTGACCGGCGAGCAACTCGTCGATGAAGCCCTGCTCATCGTCGTTCTCCAGGTAGGGGGCCCACCAGGCGTAGGTGCGCTCGTACCCGACGGTGGTCGACGGCAGTGCGCCGAGTGCCTTGCCGCAGGCGGATCCTGCACCGTGGGCGGGGTAGACCTGGACATGGTCCGGCAGCGTCAGGAAGACGTTCTTCAGGCTGGCGAACAGCTGCTTGGCGCCACCGAAGCGCGTATCGACGCCACCGGCCGCCTCATCCAGCAGATCCGGGCGACCGAGGTCACCGGAGAACACGAAATCGCCGGAGAGCAGGTAACCCGGGGTATGGGCGAAGGCGCCGTCGGTGATGAGGAAGGACAGGTGCTCAGGGGTATGGCCCGGGGTGTGCTTGGCCTCGATGGTGATGTTGCCGATCTTGATGGTGTCACCGTCGTAGAGGCGGGTGCCATCGAAACCGTACTGCCAGTCCTCATCGCCCTCGCCGGAAACGTAGATGTCAGCGCCGGTGGCGGCGGCCAGTTCCCGGGTGCCGGAGAGGTAGTCGGCGTGGATGTGGGTCTCGGTGATACCGGTGATGGTCATGCCGTGATGCTCGGCCAGTTCGAGGTAGTCGGTGATATCGCGACGGGGGTCGACGACAACAGCGGTGTTCTGTGCCTGGCAGCCGATGAAGTAGCTGGCCTGGGCGAGGTCTTCGTCATAGAAACGGTGCAGCAGCATGAGGGGATCACTCCAGAATTTCTTGTTGGTGGGGTGTGTGAGAACCATCATGACATATACCCCCCGGGGTATCAAGTTATACGGTTGGGGGTATGTAAAAGTGCTGGTGGGAGGCGGTGTTGACTTTTGGGGTGTGGCGGGCTTGGAGTTTTACCCCATGGGCGAAGTGGGGGATTCCGTGCCTGGGGGGGGACGTTAGGGGTTCCTGGTCGGACCACGTTGGCTTCAGGTGGGGAATTTCTTCCTAATTTCCCGTCTGGGCAGCGTCGTGCACCCCCATTCCGGTAGTGGCGGTGAAAGTAATCAACATGCCGAACTGGGTGTTTGGTGAATTTATGCTCGGCCCGATTTTTATTGATCCCCGTTCAGTAATAATTGTCCCTGAATATGTCCTGCGCCACACTTTTGGCCCACAATAAGCCGCATCACCTTTTGGTCGACTGAACCTCACAATTGAAGGAAGCGATATGGCTTTTACTATCAACCGGCGTCAATTCTTGCAGGGATTAACCCTGGCGGGCGCGGCCGGTGTTCTCGCAGCATGCGGACAGCCAGCGCAGTCCCGCGTCCCCGGCCTCCCTCATCGCATGGTGTGGACCACCTATCCGGTTGGTACCGGTACCTATAATGACGTCGCTGCGCTGGCCTCGACAATCACCACCCGCTCTGGGGCCCAGGTTCGACTGATGACCGGTGACACGGGCATCGGTCGCATGGCCCCGCTGGTCTCCGGTATCGCCAACTATGCGCGCGTCGGCGACGAGTCCTATTACTCCTTCGAGGGGGATTACGAGTTCACCTCCGAGGCATGGGGACCACAACCGGTCCGACAGCTGTGGACCCCACCGGGAAGCTATGGCATGGCCGTGCTTAAGGACTCCGGCATCAACACCGTCAAGGACCTGCGAGGCAAGCGTCTTCCCTATCTCCTGGGTATGGAACCCACCAACCGGAAGATCGATGCCATTGTGCAGATGGGCGACCTGACACTCGATGATGTCACCCTGGTTCCCATCGCCTACTCCGAGCAGACGGAGGCATTGAAAACCGGGCACCTCGACGGGATCTACTCCAACACCGTCGGTGCCAGCATCGAGGAGTTACAGACCCGCGACCCGATCCGGTGGCTGGAATTGTCCATCGACACACCCGAGCAGCAACGCACCTGGGACGAGCTGGTTCCTCTCGCCCGCGTCGGATCGACAACAGGGGCGGTTGGTCTGGAACCGGGGGAGTCGGTCGATGTCATGGAACTGTCCCTGGCGATGCTGACCCGATCCGATGTCCCACCGGAGGAGGTCTATGCGATCACCAGCCTGATGCATAAACATTTCGACGATTACAAGGACGCCACCCCGGATGCCCAGTACTTCGCCATGGACAAGATCATCCTGGAACCACTGATGGTCCCCTTCCATCCCGGAGTGGTTCGACTTCTCGAGGAGAACAACCTGTGGACCCCGGCTCTTGATCGTCGTCAGAACGCGCTGATTGAACGGGAATCCCGCATGCAGAATGAATGGCCCAATTTCTGGGCTCAGAATAAGAAATCCGAGGACCCCTCCACCGCCTGGCGGAACTGGAAACAGGAGAACCTTCCCCAGCTGCCCGCCATGAGCACCACAGGATAGGAAACGAGTGAACATATGTCATCCACCATCGTTGACCACGACCAGAAGTCTTGTGAAAAGATACTGCCCGGAGCGCCCCCCATTCCCGTTGAGAAGAACCCACGCCTCACGCCCTTCTGGCGGGCGATGGTTGCCATTCTCGCCGCCATCGGGATCGGGGGAACGATCAACCAGGTCTTCTACCTGAATGCATTTGGTATTGCTCTGCAGACAAACGCGTTTCTGTATCTGATCGCGGCCTGCTTCGTTCCCGTCGTCTTCGTCACCGTCCCGATCTCCAAGCGGATCACCAACCAGAAAGAGGGTATCCCGCTCTACGACGTCGCCCTAGTGGCCGCCTTCATCGGTGTCTCAATCTGGTTTGCCCTACACTCCCATGACATCACCGTCTTCGGATGGGCGATGGTGGCACCCGGCTACGCAACCATCATGAGCTACTTCTACTGGATTCTGATTCTAGAAGCGCTCCGCCGTGCAGCTGGTCTCATTGTCGCTGGCCTGGCACTCCTTGTTTCCCTCTACCCATTGGTTGCGGGTGATATCCCGGTTACCGTGCTGCAGGGGATCAACTATGACCTGAACACGCTCGCCCAGATGCACGCCATGGGATCGGATTCCATCCTCGGGCTCCCGCTCCAGACCGCAGCGACCATTCTCGTCGGTTTCCTGGCCTTTGGTGTTGTCCTCCAACACACGGGCGGGGCGACGTTCTTCAATGATCTATCGATGTCGATCTTCGGCCGCTACCGCGGTGGCACAGCCAAGGTCTCTATCGGCAGTTCCGCGGCCATGGGCATGATGTCCGGTTCTGCGGTGTCGAATGTCCTGACCACCGGGCCCATGACGATTCCCGCCATGATCAAGAACGGTTTCACCCCCAAAACCGCAGGTGCAGTGGAGGCCACCGCCTCCTCCGGCGGTTCCATCACCCCGCCGATCATGGGTGCTGCAGCCTTCCTCATGGTGTCCTTCGCGGGCGTTCCCTACACCCAGGTCATCATCGCGGCGACGATTCCCGCCATCCTCTACTTCCTCGGCATCTTCCTCCAGATCGATGGTTACGCCGCACTGAAGGGTCTGGCCGGCACCCCCCGATCAGAGCTGCCTCGTTTCGTCACCACCCTGATCAACGGATGGCCGTACATCCTGGCATTCGGCCTGCTCACCGTGTTGCTTCTGACCACCCCCTCTGAGGCCCAGGTCCCATTCTGGGTTGTCCTCGCCCTCATCCTCATCGGTGTGGTGAGCCCCCGACAGAAGTTCGGCATCCAGGAGATCTACGAGGTCATGGTCGACCTGGGTGTCACGCTGGGCAAGCTCTTCGCCACGATCGCCGGCGTCGGCCTCATCCTCGGCGGCCTGACCGCCACCGGCGTGGCATTGTCGATCTCCCGCGACCTGATCGCCCTGGTCGGAGACAACGTCATCCTGATCCTCATCACCGGCGCGATCGCCTGCTTCATCCTGGGTATGGGGCTGACCATCTCGGCGGCCTATGTCTTCCTGGCCATCGTCATGGTCCCCGCGCTGATCGCCCTGGATGTCAATGTATATGCGGCCCACCTGTTCATCATCTACTGGGCATCCGTCTCCTACATCACCCCGCCGGTCGGCCTGGCGGCATTCGCCGCCGCCGGCATCTCAAAGGCCTCACCGATGGGGACATCGGTGGAGGCCATGAGGCTGGGGGCAGTGAAATACATTGTCCCCTTCGGCTTTGCACTCAACCCGGCGTTGGTCGCCCAGGCACCGCTCACCGAAGTCCTGATTGCCGGTGCATTCTCCATCGTCGCGGTGTTTGCCATCGCGGCAGCCTTCTCCGGATGGATCCAGTTCGTGGAGGTCAAACCAACCCTCATCTCGCGGGCCCTGCTCGCGGTCGGTGGTTCCATGATCTTCCTCCCGCAGCTTCCCATCACCCTCGCGGGTGTCAGCATTGTCGTGGCGGTCATGGTCGTGGAGAAGTTCATCGCCGGCAGGAAAGCACCGGCCACCGCGAAAGCCCCCGCTGATACCCAGCTACAACCACAACCCCAGACAGTCTAGGAAAGGAACCACCACCATGACCACTGACCTGATTATCCGCGACGATACCGATGGCGTGGCGCAGTTGACGATCAACCGTCCAGAGGCGATGAATGCCATGAACCGCTCGGTGATCGATCGTCTCAACGAGCACCTCGACGTCATTGACATCGATGAGTCCATTGATGTTGTCATCATCACCGGCGCAGGGGATAAGGCCTTCGTGGCCGGTGCCGACATCAAGGAGCTGGCGAAGCGGGGTCCCCTGGATGGGCTTGAGGCCTATATGCAGCGCACCTATGACCGTCTGGGTTCCTTCTCCAAACCGCTGGTCGCCGCGGTCAACGGTTACGCCTTCGGCGGCGGCAATGAACTCGCCCTCGCATGTGATATCCGGGTGGGGTCAACCAATGCCCAGTTTGCACTGCCTGAGGCGGGCCTCGGGATTCTTCCCTCAGCAGGGGGAACCCAGCGGCTCCCGAACATCGTCGGGCGGGGCCTGGCCGCCGACATGATCATCACCGGCCGGCGTATCGAGGCGGAGGAAGCCCGTGCCTCCAACCTCATTACCTACCTCGTCGAACCGGAGGATCTGCTCCCCACGGCGCACAAGGTCGCTCAGCGTATCCGCCGTAAAGGGCCGCTAGCAGTGTCACTCATCCGCCAGCTGCTCATCCGTGGCGGCCGGGTCGACCACGAGACGGGCATCCTGCTTGAGCGCCTGGCCCAGTCGGTGCTCTTTGCCTCCCCGGAGAAACAGGAGGGGACTGAGGCTTTCGTCGAAAAGCGCCCTGCTGATTTCCAGTCTGTTCGCCACGACCGTTAACACACCACCAGAAAAGAGGACAACCCATGTCAGCACTCACATCTGTCAACCACATCACCGTTATCGGTTCGGGAACCATGGGGTCCCAGATCGGTATGGTGGCAGCCTTGTCGGGGTTCGAAACCACCATCATCGACATCGCCGAGGATGCCCTGCAGCGGGCCCGGGAACAGCTTGAATCGCGGATGGCGCGCGATGTTGAGAAGGGTCGTCGCACCCAGTCCGAGGTGGATGAAGCCTTCACTCGCCTCGATTTCTCCACCGACCGGGATGCTGTCGTCGCCGGGACCGATTTCGTGATCGAGGCGGCCGTGGAGGATCTGAGCATCAAAAGAAAACTGTTCGCAGCGCTCGATCAGATCGCCCCGCCCCATGCGATCCTGGCGACGAACTCCTCGAATATCGTCTCCTCCAGGATCGCCGATGCCACTTCCCGCCCGGAGAAGGTGTGCAACATGCACTTCTTCAATCCAGTGCTGGTCATGAAGGCCGTGGAGGTCGTGGCTCATCCAGGCACGTCCCAGGACACCGTGGCTATCACCGCGGCACTGGCCGAGGCCATGGGTAAGCAGGTCATCCACGTGCACAAGGAAATACCGGGTTTCGTGGCCAACCGTCTTCTGGCGGCACTGCGTAAGGAGGCCCTGCAGCTCTACTCCGACGGGGTGGTCTCCTTCGAGGACATTGATATCGCGGCGAAATCAGCTCTCGGCCATCCAATGGGGCCCTTCGAGCTGATGGATCTGGTCGGCATCGACGTCGCCTACATGATCCGCCTGGCCGAGTACGAGCAGACCGGGGACCCGGAGTCACTGCCCAACCCGGAGCTGAAAAAGCTCTACGACGCCGGAAGGTTCGGCCGTAAAAGTGGCCAGGGTTGGTACACCTACGCCTCCGCAACCTAGATCTCTTCCCTCCTCAACCACCATCCACACGGAGATGCCCATGCCTACTGGCCAACTCAGCGCCGATGTTGTCGAACACGCCGACTACCTGCTGCTCGATGCCGATTTCACGCAGGGGGAGCGTGTCCTCCGCGACCAGGTCCGGGCGTTCGGAAAGGAACATATCCTCCCGATCATCAACGATTACTGGGAGCGCGCGGAATTCCCCTATGAGATCCTCGAACCGCTTGCCGGTCTCGGACTGGCCGGCACCGTGATCAAGGGATACGGCTGCCCGGGGTTGAGCCGCCTGGAAAACGGAATCGTCAGTCGGGAACTGGGGCGTATCGACGGTTCCATCTGCACCTTCTTCGGCGTCCACTCAGGGCTCAGCATGGGCTCGATCAACATCCTCGGCTCCGAGGAACAACGCCGGCGGTGGCTGCCGGACATGGCGAAATTCAGGAAAACCGGTGCCTTCGCCCTCACCGAACCCAACCATGGCTCCGACTCGGTCTCCTTGGAGACCTCCGCGCGCCGAGAGGGCGATTCCTGGGTGCTCAATGGTCACAAGCGGTGGATCGGCAATGGGCATGCAGGTGACATCATCGTTGTGTATGCACGCGATGAGGCGGATCAGCAGGTGAAGGCATTCGTCGTCGAAAAGCAGCGTAACGGCGAGTACCCACCCGGGTACCGCGCCGAGGTCATCACCGGCAAGACCGGCAAACGGGCGATTCTGCAGGGCGACATCGTCATCGACAACCTGAGAATCCCGGAGGAGAACAGGCTCACCAACTGCCACTCATTCAAGGACGTCAACCGCGTCCTCGCCGCCACCCGCGGGGGCGTGGCCTGGGAATCAACCGGGCACGCCATGGCCGGTTTCGAACTGGCAGCTCAATACGCCCTGCAGCGTCACCAGTTCGGTTCCCCCATCGCCAGCTACCAGCTTGTCCAGACCAAATTGGCGCACATGCTCGCCGACGTGGTGGAGAACCAACTGCTGTGCGTCCGCATGGCGGAACTACAGGAACGTGGTGAGTTCTCCACCCCGATGGCATCACTGACCAAGATGACCACCGCCAAGAATGCGTTGTCCATCTGCCGGGAGGCGCGCGACATGATGGGCGGCAACGGTCTCCTCCTGAATAACCACATCGCGCGCCACATGACCGACATGGAGGTCTCGTACACCTACGAGGGAACCGACTCCATCCAGGCACTCATCGTCGGCCGTGACATCACCGGCATCTCCGCGTTCACCCATTCACGAAAGTAGGAATACCCTCAATGTCTGATGCATTTATCATCTCCGCGCTCCGCACCCCCGTTGGCCGATATGGTGGGGCACTATCCTCCATCCGCCCCGATGATCTGATGGCGCACACCATCCGTTCGGTGGTGGAGGGATCCGGAATTGATCCGGCAGCCTTCGATGATGTAGTCATTGGCAACGCCAACGGCGCAGGTGAGGACAGTCGTAATGTCGCCCGCCTGGCGTGGTTGCGGGCAGGGTACCCGGATACCGTCGCCGGTGTGACCGTCAACCGACTGTGTGCCTCGGGCATGACCTCCATTTCCATGGCCACCGCCCTGGTGGCCTCCGGCCAAGCGGATCTGATCGTGGCCGGTGGTGTGGAATCAATGTCACGTGCCCCCTGGGTCATGCCCAAACCGGAAAGTGCCTTCGCCAAACCCACCGCGATCTGGGACACCGCCATCGGCCCACGCTTCGTCAACCCCGCGTTCCCACCGAGGGTCAATTACTCCATGCTGGAAACCGCGGAGGAGGTTGCGCGCGTCAAGAATGTCTCGCGTGAGGATGCGGATGCCTTCGCCGTCGAATCCCAGTCGCGTGCACAGACCGCCCTACAGGCGGGATGCTTCAACTCCGAGATCACTGCCGTCGAGGTGACTGATAGAAAAGGCAAGGTCACCATCGTTGATACCGATGAGGGGCCACGCGCTGGGGTCACCCGGGAGGGGCTCGCGAGGCTCAAACCAATTGTCCAGGGTGGTTCGGTGGTCACAGCCGGTAACTCCTCCTCACTCAATGACGGGGCCTCCGCTGTCATCATCGCCAGTGAATGGGCCATCAGGGAACATAATCTCACTCCCCGTGCCCGGGTTGCCGGAGCCACTGTTGTCGGCCTGGCCCCGGAGATCATGGGTATGGGCCCGGTGCCGGCCACCCACAAACTCCTGGACCGGACCGGCTGGAAGCTCGATGACGTGGATGCCATCGAACTCAACGAGGCCTTTGCCACCCAGTCCCTGGCCTGCATCCGTGAGCTGGATCTGGACAGTGCCAAGGTGAATTCCTGGGGTGGTGCGATCGCGTTGGGTCATCCCCTGGGGTCCAGTGGCGCGCGAATCTCCATCACCCTGCTCAACCGCCTGGAGAAATCCTCCGCGCGGCGCGGTATCGCCACCATGTGTGTCGGTTATGGCCAGGGTATGGCCCTGGCCATCGAGACGGTCTAGAAGAAAGGTTCTGAACAGACAATGGTCAATAAAATTGTTGAGAGTGTTGACGAGGCCATCGCCGGCATCGAAGACGGCATGGTGCTCGCTGTCGGCGGGTTTGGCCCGGCCGGTGTTCCCTTTACGCTTATCGACGGCGTCTATCACTCCGGTACCCATAACCTCAGCGTGTACTCAAACAACCCGGGTGGCACAGGGGACGACGGCAGCATCTCCGGGCTCGCCAAACTCATCCAGGGCCGACGGATCCGCCGTTTCGCCGGTTCCCACATCGGATACAACAAGAACTTCGAGGCACAGTACCTGTCCGGGGAGATCGAACTGGAGCTGATCCCCCAGGGCAGCCTCTCGGAACGGATGCGCGCCGGGGGAGCGGGCATCCCCGCGTTCTACACTCCAACCGGGGCAAACTCCCTGGTGGCACAGGGTGGGATCCCCATCAAATACGATGAGAACGGCAACGTGACCGTGGTGTCATCCCCTAAAGAAACCCGCACCTTCACCCGCAACGGGGACACCAGGGATTATGTTCTGGAAGAGGCCATCACCGCGGATTTCTCCCTCATCCATGCGTACAAGGCTGATCCAGAGGGGAACCTGGTGTTCCGGGCTTCCGGACAGAACTTCAATCCCGATGCAGCCATGTGCGGCACGGTCACTGTCGTGGAGGCCGAATACATCGTCCCCACCGGATCACTCAAAAACGATGAGATCCACCTGCCTGGAATCTACGTGGACAGGGTCCTGCCCCTGACCCCTGAGCAGCGCAGTTTCAAGCCGTTCGGCGCCCTGCCACCTGCATCCGGGGAGCAGGTCGTGCAACCCACACATCCGCATAACCAGATGGGGTGGAACCGAGACGAGATGGCGGTGCGTGCCGCGCAGGAGCTTAACGACGGTGAATACGTCAACCTCGGCATCGGTCTTCCCACCCGGGTCGCGGATTTCGTCCCCGCTGGAACCAGGGTCACCCTCCAGAGTGAAAACGGAATCATGAAGATGGGCCCGGCACCGAACTACTATGAGCTTGACCCGGACATCATCAACGCAGGTAAAGACTCCGTCACCATCCTGCCCGGCGGATCCACCTTCGGTTCCTCCGCGAGTTTCGCCATGATCCGTGGTGGCCATATCGACAAGGCGATTCTGGGGTCCCTGCAGGTCAGTGAGAACGGTGATCTGGCGAACTGGGCGATCCCGGGTAAGAAGATCCGGGGCATGGGCGGGGCGATGGACCTTGTCGAGGGCGCCAAGACGGTGATCGTCCTCATGGAGCATCTTGATCCCGAAGGAGCACCCCGCGTGCTACCTGAATGCACCTACCCCCTGACCGGACGGGGTGTTGTCGACCGCATCATCACCAATCTGGGTGTCTTCGACGTTGATGATGAGGGCTTGGTTCTCATCGAAACTGCTCCCGGCGTCACGCTGGAGATGATTGAGGAAAGAACCCCCGTCCACTTCCGGATGGCGCTCCAGACAGTCTGACGGACACCTATCCCCGCGGGAGCCAGGGAGAATCGCGGCGTGGGCGTCTGCAAAGTTTGATTTTTTCGACACAGCTGGCCGAATCGGGGCCGGCTGTGTCGAATTTTTCGTGTTCTGGCGGGTGGCCGGTTCGACTTTTTCGACACCGACCCCGCGCCGGCGGCCCGGTGTGTCGAAATTGTGCAATCCCGGCAATCAGGCGCCGGAAAAGTCGCGCCTCCAGATCGCCGTGTAAGCGATCGAACGGCATCTACCCAGGTCCCAGGCCATCTGGCCACCCTCAACGCCTTAAAACGCCGGGAACCCGCGCGGGGTTTGAGCAGTCCTACAGAGTATGGAAAAAGCAGTGATTCACCGTCCGGTCCGATACAGCGAGGTCGCGGGATTGATGTCCAGGCCGACTTTCGCCAAGTATTACCGGAAGGTGGCGGGCACCATCTACCTGCACCGGGACCAGGCCGATGATCCCGATCTGGTCGCCGAGGCGCTCCTGATGCGGTGTCCCCACGGGATGCTCCGTGGTTTTGCGGCTCTGAGCAACATGGGCTTCACCCTCAACCTGGACGGGTGGAGGCCGATCATCTCGATTCCGCGGACGTCCCCGGCAATCCGTGCCCATCGGGGCGCCATCCTGCGGCTGGTGGAAGAAGATGTCCACATGATCAACGGAAGGCGCACCGTAACGGCGGTTCAGGCGGTGGTGGATATCCTCGCCAGGCCCGACAGTTGGGGTCGCTACCGTGACGGGGCCAGAATCGAGGAGCAGGTGGCAGTCCTGGATCATCTGGTGCGACAGAAGTTGGATCTCTTCGGCAGGCTTCGGAAGGATCCGCGCACGGCGGGGATATCCGCCCTGGTGAATCCGTTGGCGGAGTCGAGGCCGGAATCGATAGTCAGGGTGAGGCTCCACCGCGCTGGTTTCAAGGAGTGGAAACCCCAGATCAGGGTGCGGGGGAGGGAGGGGTTCTATTTTGTGGATCTGGGTGATCCGATCCTGAAGGTGGGGATCGAATATCAGGGCGCGCACCATTTCGACCGGGAGGCACGCGCCAGGGATGCGCAACGGGCCAATGATCTGCGTTGGGCGGGGTGGAGCATTCTGGAGGTCACGTCAACCATCCTGAACAGTGAGGCGGAGTGGCGGAAAGTCCTGGCAAGGGTGGGGGAGGAGGTGAGCCTCGCTCGTCAACAGCGCACCAGCCGCATTGCGTAGTCATCTGAATTTTTCCTTTTTCAGCTGGGATTTTATTCCTGGTAAGGTGCTATGGCCATGGAGACGAAACTTAAGCCCACCTTCGTGGAGGTGGAGATCCCGGAGGCGCATGCGGGACGACGGCTGGATAAGTATCTGCGGGCACACCTGAAGGGGGTGCCCGCTTCCCTGATTTTCCGGCAGCTGCGCACGGGGAAGATCAAGGTGAATGGCCGCAAGGCCAAGCCTGATTACCGCACGCAGCCTGGGGATATGTTGAAGATGCTGCAGATGGACCTGCCGGAGAACCTGCCACCGCCGGCATCCCTGCCCACAAAATTGCTGAACCAGATCGACAACGGCATCATCCATGAGGATGCGGACCTGATCGTTCTGAATAAACCTGCGGATATCGCGGTGCACACCGGCACGGGGGTTGCCGGGGGAGTCATCGAGGCACTGAGACAGCTCCGGCCGGGCGAAGCCGATCTGGAGCTGGCCCACCGTCTGGACCATGAGACCTCGGGGTTGCTCATGGTGGCCAAGACCCCGGCCATGCTGCGGCATATCCAGCAGCTCCTACGGGAGGATGACCGGGCGTTATCGCGTCGATACGCGCTGTTGGTGCGCGGGCGCTGGCCTGACCACCTCACCGCGGTCGACGCCCCGCTGCAGCGTACCGACACCACCGTGCGGGTCCATCCCGACGGGCAGTCCGCGCTGACTTTCTTTGAGGTGGAGCGGAGGTTCGGCAACCGGGCCACGTTGGTGAAGGCGCGGTTGACCACCGGGCGTAAACATCAGATCCGGGTGCATGCCCGGCACGCCGGCCATCCGATCATCGGCGATCGGAAATATGGGGATCCACGCGCCCGCGCCACCCACCTGTTCCTGCATGCCGCCGAGCTCACGGTGCCCATGCCGGATGGCATGACCAGGGAATTCTCGGCACCGCTGCCCACCAACTGGGACCTGCAGCATTTGTGACACTTCCCACCTACCGGGGGTTGGAAAATCGGTTAACCTCGAGAGAAGACGTCGAAAGGGATTACCATTATGTCGCGGCATGTCACACAGTCCCAGCTGGGCACCCGCGCCGCCACAATCATCGAGGTGGATGGCCTTAAATTCAAGGACCTCGACGGCGACGGCCAGCTCTCACCCTATGAAGATTGGCGACTCACCCCCTCAGAGCGCGCCCGCGATCTGGTCGGCCGGATGACCGTGGAGGAGAAGGCGGGCCTGATGATCATCGGCTCCCACCACCCGGGCTATTCGAAGTTCCTGCCCAACCCGAAGGAGGGCCAGCTGCTTAATGACGAGGATGTCTGGCGTACCGAGAACCCCATCACGGGCGTGCCCTTCCTCGAGCCGGTGCTGGTCACCTCCGCCACCGATGCGGCCATCAACCAGCGACACCAGCGTTACCTCATCGTCCGCGACAACCTCAGCCCTGAGGATCTGACCACCTGGACCAATGCCGTGCAGGAGGTCGCTGAGCGTTCCCGCCTGGGTATCCCGGTGGTATTCACCTCCAACCCGCGCAACCATGTGGCACTGGTGGCGCAGTTCGGTGTCAATGAATCCGCGGGTGTGTTTTCCGAATGGCCGGGCGAGCTGGGGCTGGCGGCACTGCGGGATCCGGAGCTCATCGCCGACTACATCGGCGCCGTGGTCCGCGGCATGCAGGGTCCCGAGCTGAGCAGCACCTCCGTGGCCACCACCATCAAGCACTTCCCCGGCGGTGGCGTGCGCCTGGATGGCCATGATCCGCACTTCGCCTGGGGTCAGACCAATGAATACCCCACTGAAAACGCGCTCTACCAGTACCATCTGCCCCCATTCCAGGCTGCGGTGGATGCGGGTTGTTCCTCGATCATGCCGTACTACGCGCGCCCGATGAACAACTCCGCGCCGCAGCTGGAGGAGCAGCTGTGGATCAACCCGACCACGCAGTTCGAGGAGGTCGCGTTCGCCTACAACCGCACCTTCCTCCAGGATCTGCTGCGGGAGAAGATGGGCTTTGAGGGCTACATCAACTCCGATTCGGGGGTGATTGATGCGATGATGTGGGGCGTCGAGAAGCTCTCTGAACCCGAGCGCTTCGCGGCGGCCGTGCGGGCCGGCACCGCCATCTTCTCCGACATGGCCAACCCGGCGCGCCTGCTGGAGGCCGTCACCGAGATCTTCCAGCTCGGCCTGTTCGAGAACCCGTACGTCACCGACGGTGCCGCGATCGGCGCGGAGGAGGTGGCGGCGATGGGCCGTAAGGCGCAGCTCGAGTCGGTCACCCTTTTGCGTAACGACGCATCCCTGCTCCCCCTCGACCGCGACAAGGCCCTGAAGGTGTACGCCTGGGTGACTGGTCGCACCAAGATCGACCAGGTGCAGCGTCAGCTGGAGGAGGCCTTCGGGGAGGTGTTCCCGCAGGTGGAGCTGGTAGCTGACGAGGCCGAGGCCGATCTGGCGTTTGTCTGGGCCCGCCCGGAGATCGCCCTGTTCGAGGATGACCTGGAGGGTGTGTCCCTGTCGGTGGATCCCCGCGACAACGGTGTGGATGTGGACCACGTCCGCGAGATCCAGACCGCCACCCCGACCATCCTGGCGGTCAACTTCACCAACCCGTGGATCCTGTCCGAACTGGAACCGGGGGCTGCTGCCGTGGTGGGCACCTTCGAGATCAAGCCCGAGCTAATGCTGGCGTCGCTTGCCGGTGAGGGCGGCGGGCCGAAGGGCAAACTGCCACTGACCGTGCCGGTCTCTGCTGAGGTGATCGCCCAGTCGCCGCGGGATGTGCCGGGTAAGTTCCTGGGCGATGATTATGTGTATGTCGATTCCACCGGGGTCGCGTACGCCTATGGGCATGGGCTGACCTTCTAGCAGCTCTCGCCCGCGACCCGGCCGCCGGGAATCGGTAACCTCGTGGTGACAGCATCTGCAAACTACAGAGGAGTGACTATGAGTTTTACTGTTCCCGGCATCATCGCCCGGTCCAAGGGCGCGCCGGTGGAGAAGGTCAACGTTGTTGTTCCTGATCCCGGCGCCAACGATGTCATCGTGGATATCCAGGCGTGCGGTGTCTGCCACACCGACCTGGCCTACCGCGACGGTGATATCTCCGACGAGTTCCCCTACCTGCTCGGCCATGAGGCCGCGGGTGTGGTCTCCGTGGTGGGTGAGAATGTCACCCACGTGGAGGTCGGTGATTTCGTGGTGCTCAACTGGCGTGCGGTGTGCGGCGAGTGTCGTGCGTGTAAGAAGGGTGAGCCGAAGTACTGCTTCAACACCCACAACGCCTCCAAGAAGATGACCCTGGAGGATGGCACCGAACTGAGCCCGGCCCTGGGCATCGGTGCGTTTATTGAGAAGACCCTGGTGCATGAGGGCCAGTGCACCAAGGTCAACCCGGATGAGGATCCGGCCGCCGCCGGCCTGCTGGGCTGTGGCATCATGGCCGGTCTCGGCGCGGCCGTCAACACCGCTGACATCCAGCTCGGCGAGTCCGTGGCTGTGTTCGGCCTGGGTGGCGTGGGCATGGCTGCGGTGGCCGGCGCGAAGCTGGCCGGTGCGTCGAAGATCATCGCCGTGGACATCGACGAGCGCAAGCTCGAGTGGGCCAGGGAATTCGGCGCCACCGATGTCATCAACTCCTCCGGGCTCTCCGGTGAGGGCGAGGAATCGGAGGTGGTGGCCAAGATCCGCGAGTTGACCGGCGGTTTCGGCACCGATGTCACCATCGACGCCGTGGGCATCATGCCGACCTGGCAGCAGGCCTTCTACTCCCGCGACCACGCCGGTCGAATGGTCATGGTCGGTGTCCCGAACCTGACCTCCCACATCGATATCCCCGCAATCGACTTCTACGGTCGTGGCGGTTCCCTACGTCCGGCCTGGTACGGCGACTGCCTGCCGGAACGTGATTTCCCGGCCTATGTGGAACTGCATCTGCAGGGCCGTTTCCCATTGGACAAGTTCGTTTCTGAGCGCATCGGTCTCGATGACGTCGAGGAGGCCTTCAACACCATGAAGGCCGGCGACGTCCTGCGATCGGTGGTGGAGTTGTAGACATGGCACATGACGGTCTGAAAGTAGAGAACATCGTTACCTCCGGAATCTTCGCCCTCGACGGCGGGGAGTGGGAGGTTGACAACAACATCTGGATCGTGGGCAACAACGAGGAGGTGTACATCATCGACGCCGCCCACAACGCCACCCCCATCATGAACGCGGTGGGTGGCCGCAAGGTGAAGGGCATTCTGTGCACCCACGCACACAATGACCACATCACCGTCGCCCCGGAGCTGTCGCGCGAATTCGACGCACCCATCTTCGTCCACCCGGGCGACCGGATGCTGTGGGAGGAGACCCACGGGGACCTCAAGCACGAGGAGCTTGTCGACGGCCAACGCTTCGACATCGCCGGCACCGAACTCATCGTGCTCAACACCCCCGGCCACTCCCCGGGCTCCTGCAGCTTCTACGTCCCCGAGGCCGCTGAACTGTTCTCCGGAGACACCCTCTTCCAGGGCGGACCCGGTGCGACGGGGCGCAAGTACAGCTCCTTCGACACCATCATCGAATCCCTGAAGACCTCCATCCTGGACCTTCCCGCCGAGACCACGGTGCGCACCGGCCACGGTGACCACACCACGGTCGGTGCCGAGGCTCCACACCTGGAGGAGTGGATCAAGAGGGGCTACTGACGCCAGGTGATTAAGTAAATTACCCCCTATTTAGGGCGGAACGACCGTACTGTTTGTCGGTTGTTCCGCCTTTCCTGTTCACAAACGCGGTGTGATCCATAACATAGCGATCATGAATGCGAACAAGCGTGGGCAACGGCAGGTCTGGCTGGCGGTGGCATTGTCGGTGTTCACCGTGGCCTGGGGTGGAAACGAGTTCACCCCGCTGCTGGTGCTCTACCGGGAACAGGGCATCTTCAGTGATCTGTTCATCGACATGATGCTGGTCTGCTACGCCATCGGCGTGGCCGTGGGTCTGCTGGGCGCGGGGCCGCTGTCCGACCGTTTCGGCCGGCGTGCCCTCATGCTGCCCGCACCGCTGATCGCAGCCCTGGGCTCGGCATTCATCGCCTCCGGTGAGGAACTGGGTGTACTCATGGCGATCGGCCGCACCCTCTCGGGTATTTCGGTGGGCATGGCCATGACGGTGGGTGGGTCCTGGATCAAGGAACTGGCCCACCCGCGTTTCGAGCCCGGCGTGAAACCCAGCGAGGGCGCCCGCCGGGCATCAATGTCCCTGACCGGTGGTTTCGCGCTGGGCCCCGCCGTGGCCGGTGTCATGGCACAGTGGCTGCCCCTGCCCGGTCAGTTGCCCTACCTGCTGCACATCGTGTTGTCGCTGGTTCTGCTGCCCCTGATTCTCACCGCCCCGGAGACCCGGCAGTCCGCGCACCTGAAGGTCAAGGGGTCCTTCTGGGCGGACATCCTGGTGCCCTCGGTGAGGAATAAACGCTTCTTGCTGGTGGTGGTGCCCATGGCGCCGTGGGTGTTCGGCGCGGCCTTCGTCTCCTATGCCATCCTGCCCACGCTGCTGCGCGACATGGTGGAGTACTCGGTGGCCTATTCCGCCCTGATCGCACTGGTCACCCTGGGATCCGGTTTCACCATCCAGCAGTTCGGCCCGCAGATCATGGGGGAGAGCAGAACCCGGGGCCCGATCCTGGCGATGTCGGTGACGGTGCTGGGCATGGCCGGTTCGGTGTGGGTCGCGATGAATCCGCATCCGTGGTGGGCGTTGGTTGTTTGCGTGATCCTGGGTCTGGCCTACGGTCTGGGCATGTTCATGGGGCTTGCCGACACCCAACGCATCGCCACCCCCACCGACCTCGCGGGCCTGACCGGCATCTTCTACGCCCTGACGTATACCGGCATGATCTTCCCCGCGGTGCTCACCCGCCTCAGCGAATTCTTCACCTACCCGCAGATGCTGGGCTTCGGCACTGTCGTGGCGGTCCTCTGCCTGATCATTGTGGGTGTCACCTCCCGCAAACTCTGACGGTAACTCTGACACCCAGCCGGGAGTGGGGTTAGAGTATTCCCCATGCGTACTGTAGTTACCGGCGGCGCCGGCTTCATCGGATCCCATCTCGTCGACCTCCTGATCGCCCATGGTCATGAGGTGGTGGTGATCGACAACCTCTCCCGCGGTCGCGTGGAGAACCTCCGTGACGCCGAGGCCACCGGAAAACTCACCTTCGTCGAGGCGGATCTGCTGGACGTGGACTTCAATGAGTTCCTCGCCGAGCACACCCCCGAGGTCATCTTCCACCTCGCCGCGCAGATCGACGTCCGCGCCTCCGTCGCCGACCCGCTTCACGACGCCGAAACCAACATCCTCTCCACCATCCGCATCGCTGACGCAGCCCGAAGCCATGGTGTGCGCAAGGTGGTGTTCACCTCCTCCGGCGGCTCCATCTACGGCGAGCCCTCCGAGTTCCCCGTCAGCGAGGATGTCCCCGTCGATCCCCATTCCCCGTATGCCGCCTCCAAGGTCTCCGGTGAGATCTACCTCAACACCTACCGCCACCTCTACGGCCTGGACTGCTCCCACATCGCCCCGGCCAATGTCTACGGCCCACGCCAGGATCCCCACGGCGAGGCCGGTGTGGTGGCCATCTTCTCCCAGCGTCTGCTGGCCGGTGAACCCACCCGCGTGTTTGGCGACGGCGGCAACACCCGCGACTATGTCTACGTCGGCGATGTGGTCCGCGCCTTCTACCTGGCTTCCGGCGAGATCGGCGGCGGCATGCGTTTCAACATCGGCACCTCCGTGGAGACCTCCGACCGCCAGCTGCACACCCTGGTCGCGGAAGCCGCCGGCGCACAGGACGATCCGGAATACGCGCCGGCCCGCCTCGGCGATGTGCCCCGCAGCGCCCTGTCCTTCGCCCGCGCCAAGGAGGTCCTGGGCTGGGAACCTGAGGTGGACATCAAGCAGGGCGTGGCCAACACCGTGGAGTACTTCCGCCACAATTAGCGCGCCCCGCCGCACCCTTCGATTTTTTCGACACACCCTGCGCCAGCAGCCCGGGGTGTGTCGATTTTTTCAACCCCGGAGGCCATTCGGTTTCGATTTTTTCGACACAGCAGCCCCGTTAACCAGCCCATGTGTCGAAATCGTCAACTTCCACCCACCAGGTCCCCGAAAACCGGCCTCTCCACAACGCCGTTTAAGCGCCCAACAACCGCGCACCCACCCCTGAGTGCATCCAGCCAGCGTCAACCCCTTAAAACGGCACCATCCAGCAGCCGACAATCATCCGCTGCCAAGTCACCCAGCACCCTTCGATTTTTTCGACACACCCTGCGCCGGCAGCCCGGGGTGTGTCGATTTTTTCAACCCCACAGCCCATTCGGTTTCGATTTTTTCGACACAACCACCCCGCTGGCCAGCCCATGTGTCGAAATCGTCAACTTCCACCCACCAGGTCCCCGAAAACCGGCCTCTCCACAACGCCGTTTAAGCGCCCAACAACCGCGCACCCACCCCTGAGTGCATCCAGCCAGCATCAACGCCTTAAAACGGCCTCTATCAGCTATTTCTGCACTGACTCCTCCGGCAGCACCGGATTCTGCAGCGCCACGGCGCGCGCAAGCTTGGCATAACGCAGTTCCAGCTCACGGAAACGCACATAACTGGACAGGGTGGTGAAGATGAAGGCCACCACCAGCACATAGAGCAGCAGATCGGTGCCGCGGCCCACGCCGACGAGGTTGGCCACAGCGGTGAGGTCCTCCGGGCGGAGCACGGCCCACACGGCGGCCACGATGAACATGAGGAAGCCGATCTTCACCCATGCCTTGGCGCGGGCTTTGCGGCGGTTGCTCAGGAAGTACAGGGCCAGGCCCGCGGTGGCGAGCAGGAGAAGCACCTGGATGATGATCTGGGTGGTGGAATCGGTCATGGCAGCCTCCTGGCAAGGAATCCGTCGGCGAGGATGTTTACGCCGTTGAGCAGGGACTGGCCCTTGCTCATTGAGTATTCGGTGTAGAGGATATCCACGGGTTCCTCGGCGATGCGCCAGCCGCGGTCGACGATCTGGTCGATGAATTCGGAGGCATGCGACATGCCGTTCATTCGGATGTTGAGTTCCTGGGCCACTTTCTGGTTGAACACGCGGAGGCCGTTGTGGGCGTCGGTGAGCCCCAGTTTGCGGGTTTTCGGGGAGAGCAGCACCACGGTGCGCAGTACCAGGCGTTTGATCCAGGGCACCTGGTCGTCCTCTTCGCGGGGGCGTCCGAAGCGGGTGCCCACGATGATGTCGAGGTTTTCCCGGCGGAGGCGTTCGACCATGCGGATGACGTCTTTGACCTGGTGTTGGCCGTCGGCGTCGAATGTCACAAAGTACCTGGCACCGGGTTGTGCCCGGGCGTATTCCACACCGGTCTGGATCGCGGCGCCCTGGCCGAGGTTGACGGGGTGGTTGACCAGGTGGGCTCCGCTGGCGTGGATTTCCTCGGCGGAGTTGTCGGGCGAGCCGTCGTTGACTGCCACGATGTTGGGGAAGGTCTGACGGGCGTTGATCAGAACGTCTCTGATGATGGTGCCCTCGTTGTAGCAGGGCACGACCAGCCATGTGTCGCTGAAATCCGGCGATGCGTGCGCGCCGGTGTCGCTTGTCTGTGTCGCATCCATGATGTTGAAATAGCCTAGTGCATTTTCCGGCGTGTGCCGGTAGGCCCGGCCTATCCACACCTCCTGCACCCCGCACCCACACCCCGGGCGGGTAAGCTAACCGGGATCAGGGGGCAGCGCACAGACCCCGCCGGATACCGCAGCAGCTTGACATCAGCATGAAGGAGCCAGGATATCGATGGGTAGCAACAGCATCGGTGTGGTCATTGTTTCCTATGGGCACGAGCAGGATGTGGCCGATCTGGTGGATTCGTTTGCCGGGCAGCTGCGCCCCGATGACCGTGTGGTGGTGGTGGATAACCGCAAGCCGTGGTTGTTGGAGTCGGTGGTGGGGGAGCGGCTCCAGCAACACGGCGTCATGATCATCAACCACGACAACGGTGGTTTCGCCGCGGGCTGCAATGTGGGGGCCGCGCGCATCCAGGATGAGGTGGATCTGCTGTTCTTCCTCAACCCGGACACGGTGATTGAGGATCCTACGTTGTTTGATACTCTGCGACGCGTCGACAAGCAGTGGGCGGCGTTCATGCCGTACCTCCTGCTCCCGGACGGCACCATCAACTCCGCGGGCAACGCGCTGCACATCTCGGGGCTGTCGTGGGTGACGGGGCTGGATGAGAGGCCTGTCGGTCTGCATCCGGACAGTGCCGATCACACCCCGGAGGTTACGGATATCTCCATCGCGTCGGGTGCGTGTCTGGTGGTGCGCACCGAGTGGTGGCAGAAGCTTGGCGGCATGGAGGAGTTGTACTTCATGTACCACGAGGACACGGATTTCTCGGCGCGTCTGCTGCTCACCGGTGGCCGTATTGGTCTGGTTCATTCCGGGTATGTCACCCACCACTATGACTACGCCAAGGGTGATTACAAGTGGATCTACATCGAGCGCAACCGCCATGTGCTGCTGCTCAGTGTGTTGCCGCTGTCCACGCTGGTGGTGCTCATCCCGCAGATTCTGGGCGCGAATCTGGGCCTGTGGGCGATCGCCGCGAAGGAGAACCGCCTGGGTCTGAAGGTGAAGTCCCTGCGCCTGCTCATCCGTGATCTGCCGAAGATCATCGCCCTGCGCCGGAAGACCCAGCAGCTGGCGCAGCTCAGTGGCGCGGAATACCTGGAGAAGATGGAGTGGCGTTTCGACAACCCCAACCTCGGCGCGCTGGGCAGTAATAAGGCCGTCAACAGGGTGTATGGAGCCTACTATCAGGTATGCCGCGCGATCCTGCACCTTGTTGCTTGACGACGCCCCGCGCATCTCCTCCCGCACGCCCCAGCCACCCCTGAACGGGGCGGGGTGGGTGAACCTGCGGGGCAGCGGGAATGAATTTATCCTTAATAACACTTTTATGGAACCTAAAGTCCCTGCTCATGCATTTTCCCATGGGTTTGAATGCTCTTGTTAAAGAACGCATGCCTTCCCACAGGAGAACTTAAAAAATGAAGAGGCTTTCCCGCACGGCACTTGCTGTCGTCACCGCCACCGGACTCGGACTGGGTGCGCTCACCGTTCCCGCCTACGCGCAGGAGAACACCGTTGAGCTGAACATCCTCGGCATCACCGATTTCCACGGTCACCTTGCGCAGAATGATCGTGATCAGGAGGCGGGCATCGCCGGGATCGCCTGCTACGCGGAAGCCGAGCGCGCGGAGAACCCGCTGACCAGCTTCGTCACCGTCGGTGACAATATCGGTGGTTCCCCCTTCGTGTCTTCGATCCTCAAGGACACCCCCACCCTGAGCGCGCTGAACGCCATCGGTGTGGATGCCTCTGCACTGGGTAACCACGAATTTGACCGGGGCTACAGCGATCTGACCGGTCGTGTCTCCGTGGACGGCACCGGCGAGGCCCAGTTCCCGTACCTGGGCGCCAACGTCGTCGGTGGTGTCCCGGCACCCGCCGGCAGTGAGATCATGGACCTCGATGGGGTCAAGGTCGGTTACGTCGGCGCTGTCACCGAGGAGACCGCCACCCTGGTCTCCCCGGCGGGCATCCCGGGCATCACCTTCACCGATGACATCGCCTCCCTCAACGCAGAGGCAGCCCGCATCGCCGGTGACGTCGATGTCGTCATCGCCCTGGTCCACTCCGGTGCCTCCGCGAATGACGCCTTCTCCAACGACATCGATGTCGTGTTCGCTGGCCACACCCACCAGAACCGCGTCGAGACCGGCCCGGCCCGCGAGGGCAAGCAGCCCCTCGTGGTCATCCAGGGCTGGGAGTACGGCAAGGCTGTCTCCGATGTGGAGATCACCTTCGACCGTGCAGCCGGTGAGATCACCAACATCGAGGCACGCAACGTCCTGGCGGATGAGATCCTGGCCGCCTGCGATTCCGTGCCCGGCAACGCCGTCGTGGCCGCTGTTCAGAACATCGTCACTGCAGCGGTCGACGCGTCCGCCGAGGCCGGCAACGAGGTCGTCACCACCATCGAGAACAGCTTCTACCGCGGCGCGAACGAAGAGGGCGGCTACGGTGGCAACCGTGGTGTGGAATCCTCCCTCAACAACCTGCTGGCCGAGGCCGGACTGTGGGGCATGAATGAGCTCACCGCCCTGTCCGCGGACATCGGTGTCATGAACGCCGGTGGCGTCCGCGCCGATCTCGCAGCTGGCCCGGTCACCTTCGCTGATGCGTACGCGGTCCAGCCTTTCGGCAACACCTACGGCGTCGTCGACATCACCGGTGCCCAGTTCAAGGAGGCCCTCGAGCAGCAGTGGAAGCAGCCCACCGGCGAGCGCCCACGCCTGGCCCTGGGCCTGTCCAACAATGTCCAGTACTCCTACGATGAGACCCGCCCGGCCGGTGACCGCGTCACCCACATCACCGTCAACGGCGAGCCGATCGACCTGAGCGCCACCTACCGTGTCGCCGGCGCCAGCTTCCTGCTCTCCGGTGGCGACGGCTTCACCGCCCTGGCTGCCGGCAGCGACATGCTTGATTCCGGCATGGTCGACATCGACCTGTTCAACCGTTACCTCGCGGCACACCCGGGCGCGGAGATCCGCAACAACCACTCCTCCGTGGGCATCTCCCTCGAGGGTGGGGCCGTCGCCGAGGATGGCTCCCTCATCGCCGGTGAGGACCTCACCATCAACCTGTCCTCCCTGTCCTACACCGGTGGCGAGGCCAAGCCCACCACCGTCACCGTCACCCTCGGCGACCAGGAGGCAGACGCTGATGTCGACAACACCCTGCTCCCGCAGTACGACAACACCGGCACCGCCACGGTCACCCTCACCGTCCCCGCCGGCGCAACCGAGATCTCCCTGGCCACCGACGCCGGCACCACCTTCACCCTGCCGGTCACCGTTGCCGGAGAGCTTGTCGACGACCAGCCCAGCACCGGCTCCTCCACCCTGGAGCTCGTCGGTATCGCAGGCATCATCGCTGCTGTCGCCGGTATCGCCGGGTTCATCTTCAACGCTGTGATGGGTGGCGCCCTCCCGGCCACCCTGGCTCAGATCCAGGCACTCGCAGGTCAGTTCATGTAATTCTCCCCCCAACCAAGAAAGTCCCTATCTCCACCGCCGGAGATAGGGATTTTTTGCTGAACGGCGCTAGAACGTGCTGGTGTCAATCACAAAACGGAACTGCACATCACCGGCCACCACGCGGTCATAGGCCTCATCCACCTCATGAACACTGATCTTCTCGATCCGCGCCCCCAGGCCGTGCTCGGCGCAGAAATCCAGCATCTCCTGGGTCTCCGGGATGCCGCCGATATTGGAGCCGGTGAGCACCTTGCTGCCGCCGATGAGGGAACCGAAGCTCAGGGGCTGCTTCTCCGGTGGCAGACCCACCACGGCCATCACCCCGCGGGGCTTGAGCAGGCCCAGGTAGGCGCCGAGGTTGATGTTGGCGCTGATGGTGTTGAGGATGAAGTCGAATTCCCCGCGGTAGTCGTTGAAGAAGCTCTCATCGGAGGTCGCCAGGGTCCGCACGGCGCCGAGGGACTTCGCCACCTCCGCCTTCTTCAGCGAGCGCGACAGCACGGTCACCTCAGCGCCCTTGGCGGCAGCGATCTGCACGCCCATGTGCCCCAGGCCGCCCAGGCCCATGACCGCGACCTTGTCGCCTTCCTTCACATTCCACTGGACGATGGGGGAGAAGGTGGTGATGCCGGCGCACAGCAGGGGAGCGGCGACATCGAAATCCAGTGCGTCGGGGATCCGGCAGACAAACCGCTCGGACACGACGATCTTCTCGGCATAACCGCCCTGGGTTATGGTGCCGTCCACGTCCACCGAGTTGTAGGTGCCCACCGCGCCGTTGAGGCAGTGGTTCTCAAAGCCCTGCTGGCACATCTCGCAGGTGCCACAGGAATCCACCAGGCAGCCCACGCCGACGCGGTCACCGACCTTCCAGTCGGTGACCTCGGAACCCACGGCGGAGACCACACCGGCGATCTCATGGCCGACGGTCAGTGGGAAATTCGCCTCGCCCCATTCGTTGCGGACAGTGTGGATATCGCTGTGGCAGATACCGGCGGCCTTGATGTCGATCACCACGTCATCCGCCCGCGGGCTGCGGCGCTGGATCGTCGTGATCTGGAATGGTGCGTCCGGCCCGGTCTTCTGCAGTGCCTTCACTGGAATTGTCATGCGAGCCAGGATAGTGGCGCGGCGCAGTGTAGGCCACGCGCACATTCCACCGCCTACTTATTCGCCGGGGACAGCTCCCAGGTGATGAAGCCTCCGTCGAGGTTGGCGGATTCCACACCGAGGTGGGTGAGCAGGCTGGCGGCGACATGGCCACGCTGGCCGACGCGGCAGAAGGCCAAGGCCTTGCGGCCTTCGAGTTCATCGATGCGGTCGCGGATGTCGTCGACGGGGATGTTCACCGCACCGGGGATGGTGCCGGCGTTGAATTCGCCGGGGGTGCGGACGTCGACAAGCGTCCAGCCGTCGGACAGCGCGTCGTTGAGCTCGTGCCACTGCACGGTCTTCTCGCCGCTGACCATGTTGTCATTGACGTACCCGAGCAGGTTGACGGGGTCCTTGGCGGAGCCGAACTGCGGGGCGTAGGCCAGTTCCAGATCGGCGAGGTCGGTGGCGGTGAGGCCGCCGCGCATGGCGGTGGCGATGACGTCGATACGCTTATCCACGCCCGCACCACCGACGGCCTGCGCGCCGAGGATCGCGTCGGTGTCGGCATCCACGACCAGCTTGAGGTGGAGCATCTCCGCGCCGGGGTAGTAACCGGCGTGGTCGGAGGGGTGGGTGTGGATGACGCGGATGTTCTTGCCGGCGGCACGCGCGCGGCGCTCATTCCAGCCAACGGAACCGGCGGCCATATCGAAGAGCCCGACGATCGCGGTGCCCAGGGTCGGGGTGCGGCGCACGTCGCGGCCGGTGATGATGTCGGCGACCAGGCGGCCGTGGCGGTTGGCCGTCTGGGCGAGGGGGACGAGGGTGTCCTCGCCGGAGACCGCATCGAGTTTCTCGGCGGCGTCGCCAAGCGCGAAGATCGACGGGTCGCTGGTGCGCTGCTGATCATCCACCTTGATGCCGCCGCGCTCACCCACCTCGAGCCCGGCATCGGCGGCCAGATCGCTGGCCGGCTTCACGCCGATGGACGCGATGACCACATCCGCCGGCACCGTGCGGCCATCAGACAGGGTGAGGTGGTCGGCGGCGATGTCGGTGGTGTCGCCACCGGTGATCACGGTGACGCCGTTGTCGACGAGATGCTTCTCGACGATCAACGCCATCTCCTCATCCAGCGGCGTCATGATCTGCGGCGCCCGCTCAATAACGGTGACCTCCAACCCACGGTGGCGCAGGTTCTCCGCCATCTCCAGGCCGATGAAACCACCACCGATGATGGCGGCGGTCTTCACATCCTCGCTCAGGGCCGCAATGACGGTGTCCACATCCTCCACGGTGCGCAGGGTGAGGGCGCGCTCGATGCCGGGGATGGGCGGCATGATCGGGGCCGCGCCGGGGGAGAGGACCAGGTAGTCATAGGAGATGACCTCACCGTTTTCGGTGGTCACGGTCTTGTTTTCCCGGTCGATGGAGGTGGCGCGGGTATTCACGCGCACATCCAGGTTGAACCGCTGGGCGAGTGATTCCGGGGTCTGCAGCAGCAGGGAGTCACGCTCCGGGATGACCCCGGAGACGTGGTACGGCAGGCCGCAGTTGGCGAAGGAAACATAACCCGAGGCCTCGAGGACGATGATCTCCATCTCCTCGTCACGACGACGGAGGCGGGCAGCGGTGGACATTCCGCCGGCGACGCCGCCGACGATCACAGTGGTGGTCATGGGGTGGTTTCCTTTGCTGGTTGTTATAGCTCTCCCAAAACAAAAGCTACACCCACAAGGTCAGATTCGATAGGAAAAAGTCGATGAACCGACAAACGTCTCAAACCCGATACAGGTGTCCTCGAAGACTAGTCGCTGACGGTTACTGATCGCTGCTTTCGCCTCGTTCCATACCTTTTCAATCGGATTATGGTCCGGGGCATAAGGTGGCAACCATACCAGGCGCACATTAGCCAAGACGTTGCCTTGGCCAAGGTGCTCGCGAAGCTTCTTGGACCTGTGCCACCTCGCGTTATCCCACACCACGGTGATCTTTTTACCTGGATGCCTGTCCATCAGCGTGGTCAGTGCCTCGATGATGGTGTCAGTGTTTTGCCACGCCAACCGCAACAGATCCACCTCACCGCTGCTCTGGGACAGGAAACCGATGTAGGACTGGGCCTGACGGACACGATCGACACTCAACGTTGTGGGATGACCTTTATGGATCCAGGCTTTACGCACCTCTGATTCATGCTCAACACGGACTTCGTCAGCGGCAAAAACCACCTGCTCGGGGTCATTAAGTGCGCCAGCGATCTCGTTGCGGATCGTAGCCATCCGGGCAGCAATCTCGGCGTCACTGCCGCGGCGTTTATCAAAGACCTGTGGGTATTTAAAGCTCAGGCCCGCGTGGCGTAACAGCAGGTGGTAGGTGGTGTCAGAGTCGTAGACGACCTCGAAGTTACTGGCTATCCAGTCTTTTAACTGTGGCACGGTCCAGAACTGGGCTGGGATGTCATGTGCAGACGGCGGTGTGGATAGGACTGTGGCTATCTCTGCGCGTTGTGCGGGGGTGAGTTTGGATGCGTTGGTGTTAGCTGCGTGGCCGGTGTAGAGGCTGGCGATCCGTAGTCGGTTGAACTCTAGGATCCAGGTGGTGACCGTTGAGGGTCGTCGCTCCACGAACCTGGCGATGATGTCTGGGGCGACACCGTCATCGAGAAGTAGAAGTGCTTCGGCTTTGTGTTGGACAAGGCTAAATCGGGAGCGTTTGTAGCTTTTGAGGATGGTGATTTCCTCGTCGGTGAGGGCAATCTTCGGGGAGGCGACCATGGTTCAAAAGTCAACAACCCCGGTGAAGCAGATCAGCGCTCAAACACGCTTATCCGGAAGCTTTTGTTTTGAGAGAGCTATATTTTCTGGCTGCAGGTTGATTATGCGCGCAGGTGCACCACTGGTTCGGTGCCACACTGGCCTTGACCTGATCAATATGCTGGCCGCAGCCATCCCAGGTGGTCTTTCCGCAGGTGGGACATTTAACGGGGTAACACATGGGGGTCTCCTTAAAGCAGGGGGAAGGATTATTTTGCCCTTCAGTATACCCCCTGGGGTATGTTCGTCCAAGCTGTTGTGAGTAGATTCACCCACATGCAGTCACCCACTTTACGCCGGTAGCTCAAGTCCTGTCGGCAGCCCTACCCGCCAGGTAGGTGGCATACATCAGGATCACTACCTCCACCGCGAGACCTGTCAGACCAGCCACGATGCCCCAGGCGCCGCCGAGCTGCCACTGCAGCACCACGGCCCCCACCACGGTCACGCCAGCCACCCACCATAACCGGCTCAGAATGGGTAACGCCGCCGCATGCCCCGCCTCCCAGGCGGCAGCCGAGCGCATGGTCCGGCGCGTCCGGATCCCCACCGAGCCGTCCACCGGGAGGCGGCCCTCCGCCGCGGCGCGGGTGATCCACACGCACAGCCCGGTGAGCAGCACCACGGAGAACAGCAGCGCCGCCAGTCCGACGGCCTCCTCGCTCATGAGCCCGAACTTGCCCTACCGCTCGCCCGCGGCGCGCAGTAGGTAGTTGCCGTACCCGGATTTCTTCAGGCTCCCACCCAGTTCCACCAGCTGCTCGGTGCTGATGAACCCGGCCCGGTGCGCTGCGACCTCAGGCGAGCCGATGATGAGGCCGGTACGTTTCTGCAGCACCTCCACATAGGCAGATGCCTCACTCATGGAGTCGATGGTGCCGGTATCCAGCCACACATCACCACGGTCTAGTCGCTGCACGGTCAGGGCACCGGCCTGCAGGTAGGCCTCGTTGACGGAGGTGATCTCCAGCTCGCCACGCTCGGAGGGCTCAATCGACTTGGCGATCTCCACCACCCGGTTGTCATAGAAGTACAGTCCCACCACCGCGAAATTCGACTTCGGCTGCGCGGGTTTCTCCTCGATGGACACAGCACGGTTATTGGCGTCGAATTCCACCACGCCGTAGCGCTCCGGGTCGGAGACCTCATAGGCGAAGACGATGCCGCCATCGGGATCGGAGCAGGCCTTGAGTGCGCGGCCGAGCTGGGCGCCGTCGAAGATGTTGTCGCCAAGCACCAGCGCCACATCGTCATCGCCGATGAAATCCTCGCCGATGATGAACGCCTGCGCCAGGCCATCCGGCGACGGCTGGACGGCGTAGGACAGCGAGATACCCCAGCCGGAACCATCACCGAGCAGTCGCTCGAACGCGCTGCGGTCCTCGGGTGTGGTGATGATGAGGATCTCGCGGATGCCGGCCTGGATGAGCGTGGTCAGGGGGTAGTAGACCATCGGTTTGTCATAGATCGGCATCAGCTGCTTCGAGATGCCCTTGGTGATCGGATACAGCCGCGTGCCGGATCCACCGGCGAGAATAATGCCCTTCACGTTATAACTCCTCCAGGTAGTCGGCCAGCCGTGCGCGCCAATCCGGCGCGGTGAACCCCGTCGCGGTCAGTTTGCCAAGGTCCAGCCGCGAGTTCAGCGGGCGCGGGGCGGCGCCCTGCTTATCGACGAAATACTCCGCCGTACTCACTCCCGTCACCGCAGCAGGGTCACGGAAGATCATCCGCGCCACATCCGCCCACGATGCCGGCTCCCCGGAGTTGGTGAGGTTGTATGTGCCATACGCGGCACGGGTGTCCAGCAGGTGCTTGATGCCGGCGGCGATGTCCTGGGTGAAGCTCAGGCGACCGATCTGATCATCCACCACAGATGGGGTGATACCGCGGGCATCCAGGGATTTCATGGTGCGCACGAAGTTGCCACCATCGCCGATCACCCAGGAGGTGCGCACCACATAGTGCTGCGGTGCGCCGGTGGCAGCCAGGTCACCGGCTGCTTTGGTCTGGCCGTAGACCCCGAGTGGGGACAACGGTGCATCTTCGGTGTACTCACCAGGTGCGGTGCCGTCGAAGACATAATCCGAGGACACATGCACCAGGGTGAGGTTGTTCTCCCGTGCCACCGCAGCGAGGTTCGCCACGGCGGTGGCGTTGACGGCCCAGGCATCCGCGCGGCCCTCACCCTCGGCCTTGTCCACCGCGGTGTAGGCGGCAGCGTTGATGATCGCGGAGTACTGCTTCCACGGGCGCGCCGAACTCAGGTCGGAGGTGATGTCCAGATCCTGCCGGCTGACGAACTCCGCATCCGGGAAC
Organism: Corynebacterium efficiens YS-314; assembly: GCF_000011305.1. NCBI lineage: Bacteria > Bacillati > Actinomycetota > Actinomycetes > Mycobacteriales > Corynebacteriaceae > Corynebacterium > Corynebacterium efficiens. Next base: position 374,502 of record NC_004369.1, read on the forward strand.
ACCGCCCGCAGGGCGGTGCCCAACTGGCCACCCGCGCCCGTCACCAGAACCTTGCGGGCTGGGACGCCGGTAGCGTCGACAAGCATGGGGTGGTTTTTGTCCTTCTCGGACATCTCAGTCAGGGGGAGCGGCCACTCGATGCCGAGCGCCGGGTCGGCGAGGTTGACGTTGGAGTACTGCGCGTCGGGCGACCAGTGATCGTTGACCAGGTAGGTGTAGAGGGTCTCATCCTCCAGCGCCTGGAAACCGTTGGCCACCCCGCGCGGGACGTAGACGCCGATATCCGGGGTAATCTCCTGCGTGACCACCGCGCCGTAGGTGGCAGACCCCTCCCGCAGATCGCACCACGCACCGAACACGCGGCCGGTGCCGACGGAGACGAACTTGTCCCACGGCTCGGCATGCAGGCCACGGGTGGTGCCAGCGGTGGCGTTGAAACTCATGTTGTTCTGCACGGGGCCGAAATCGGGCAGGCCCACAGCTAGCATTTTCTGCCGCTGCCAGTTCTCCTTGAACCAGCCGCGGTTGTCGCCGTGGACGGGGAAATCGACAATGAGCAGGCCGTCGATCGCGGTGTCGCGGACGGTTAACTCCTTATTGAATGAGGTCATGGGTTACTGTCCCTGCTTGGCGTAGGTGGCTTCGACCTGGTCCTTGGCGGGCTTCCACCAGTCCTGATTCTCGGTGTACCACTTGATGGTCTGCTCGAGGCCGGCGCGCATACCGGTGTCAGTGTCGGTGTACTTCGGCGCCCAGCCGAGCTCCGTGCGCAGCTTGGTGGAATCCATGGCGTAGCGCAGGTCGTGGCCGGGGCGGTCGGCGACATGTTCATAGGCATCAGGGCCCAGGCCCATGAGCTCGCAGATCATGGAGATGACCTGTTTGTTGTTCACGTGGTCATTATCGGCGCCGATGATGTAGGTGTCGCCGAGCGTGCCCTCCTTGAGGATGAGGTGCACGGCATCGTTGTGGTCATCGACGTGGATCCAGTCGCGCACCTGCTCGCCGGTGCCGTACAGCTTCGGGGTGAGCCCGGAGAGGATATTGGTGATCTGGCGCGGGATGAACTTCTCGATGTGCTGATACGGCCCATAGTTATTCGAGCAGTTGGAGATGGTCGCCTCGATGCCGAAGGAACGGATCCACGCGTGCACCAGGTGATCGGAGCCGGCCTTGGTGGCCGAATACGGCGAGGACGGCTTGTACGCGGTGGTCTCGGTGAAACGGTTGGGATCATCGAGGGCCAGATCGCCGAAGACCTCATCGGTGGAGACATGGTGCAGACGCTTGCCGTGCCTGCGGATCGCCTCCAGGATGGTGAACGTGCCCACCACGTTGGTCTGCACGAACGGGGAAGGGTCATTGAGGGAGTTGTCATTGTGCGACTCGGCGGCGAAGTGCACCGTGATATCGTGGTCGGCCACGAGCTTGTCGACGAGCTCCCCCTCGCAGATATCACCCACGACCAGGGTGACTCGGTCTTCCGGGAGACCTGCGAGGTTATCGGCATTGCCGGCGTAGGTCAGTTTGTCCAGCACCGTGATCTTGTCATACTCCGGGTGCTGCTCAACTGTCTGACGGACGAAATTCGCACCGATAAACCCGGCACCACCGGTCACAAGCAAAGAAGTCATGGGTGTAATAGTACGGAGCAGTTCGCGTTTGTACACGCGAGAATGTGTACAAGACGAAACAAATGCCTTGTTCATCGGGTTGCCTGATTTGCCAAGGGGTCGGACGTTAGCAGGAGGAACGTGGTTGCCGGGAGAGGGCTTAGACGAGATTTTCAAAAGTAGGTTTCTTGTGAATTCTCGAGTCGGCCCACTGACCACGTCCAGTAGACAGGAATAACGAGAGAGGCTTCTGCGACTTACCCCGAGGATTCTTAGCCTGGATCCGCCGATGGTCCTTCGGTGATCGGTTGATCTCAGCTGAGGGAACCACCAAGATTTTCGGGCAGGAGTGATCCCCAGATCACGTCGTCGTCTGGTTGTTCCACGAATTGGTAGGTCAGCTCGGGCCGAAGGACTTCGGCGCAGGTGGTCAGGCGGGGACAGCCACCGGAGGCGAGTGACCGTGGGTGAACAGCTTCCGCCACTGGGCTTCCCATTTCCAGCCCTCCGGCAGGTGCAGCACCAATCGCCGGGACCGACGCGCCACCCGGGCCGCCACGATGACGATCCGACGCCGGATCGTCGCAGTCGTGGCCCTGGCCAGGCTGGTACCAGCAATGACCCCGGCCGCGCGGGTGAGGTTGAAGGCCATGACCGCGCATACCAACCACGCCGCATTCGCGGTGAATTTCCCTGATGGCATATGCGCCAGGGCGCTATTCTTCAGATCGGCGTTGACCTGCTCAATGATCGCGTGCTGCCGGTGGGTTTTATCCGCGGCCACGGTATCGAGGATGTCTGGGTCGGCGGTGGTGAACACCGCGTGGAAACGGTGCAGATCAAACAGGCCGGGCTGATCCACGTCCTTCTTGTTCAACTCCGGTATCCGGCGGACCACCAGACGTCCGGGGACCTGATCTGCCTCCGGCTTCGATGCAAAAGCAACGAAGGGGATTTCTGCGACTTCTGCTGAGGAGATCCAGGCCTGGGTGTCCTCGTCGAAGAGTGCGTCGGTGTACTCAATTGTTTCCCAGGAGGTGTCCGGGATCGTGGTGATCGCCTGGCGGATGTTGCGCGTCATCCGCGCGGTGACCGACACATCCGCACCTGCGGTGCGTGCTGCGTGGATGCTGGAACGGCTGTAGAACGCGGAGTCAGCGCGCATCAGGATCTTCTGCCCTGCCATGGCCGGTAGGCGTCGGGTGGTGGTGATGGCATCGGCGATCAACCGGCCGGCACCACGCGGGGAGCCACAGGCCCCGCGGCGCAGGCGTTGGGCCACGATCACCGGGGCGGACTCCCTTGTGGTGACAGTCGCCAGCAGGGCGTTGAGTCCGCGGATACCGGAGTAGCCGAAGCCGGCGCCTTGTTTCTGGTGTCCGTGGACTTCGATGATGGTGTCGTCGACATCGACGAAGACGTACCCGCTGGTGGTAGCCGGGTCGGGTACCAGGGTAGGTGCCTGGTCCGCCAGGTTGATCAGGAACCGGGAGGCGACGGCGTCGAGTTGGCGGACATGCCCGAAGGTGAAGGCCCGGAGGAAGGAACCCAGGGTCGAGGGTGCGTAGATCCGGCTAAACAGTCGGTTCATGCCGCCGTGGCGCAGCAGATCCATGTCGTCAATCGAGTCGGCACCGGCGACCATCCCGGCGATCAGGGAGGTGATCTTCGCCCCGGCATTGGCGCCCTTGTCGCCTGGCACAGTCATCCGGTGCTGCGCCAGGGCTGACAGCCCTGCGGCATCAGCCAGGCGCATGGTCGGGACCAGGCCTGCAGACGACACGAGGGTGGGGTCATCAAAGGAAATGGATATGGCTGCGGGGGTGTGAGATAGTTGCACCTGAGAGATGCCCTCCTGGATGGGGAATACAGACCTTCGACAAGTCGTATTATCCCAGTTCAGAAGGGCGTTTCTCTTTTTCCCACGCCGCTACCCCTAAATCACATCGGTGTATCCAGGCTTAGGGATAAACGGCTACGACCCTAACCACTACGAGAGGACCTGGAATTTTGAAATCTTCCTCAGAGAAATCGCCCCCGTATAGGGCACCCAGCGACCCATATAACTTCTCAGGTTTCATTTGTCGCCTCATTGCACGAGTCATTCCGCCCGAAAAGAATCGTTCAAGAGAATAGCTTCCACCCTCGGGTTTAAAAGTCTCAATCAGACCGAGAATCGTTTTATCATCTTCCAGGTCATCTTCAGAGTAATTTCTCACAAGTAGGTCAGAATCTAAGAGGGCAATTATTTTGTACTCATCACCCGGTTCCTCCAGCTTTGACAAAACGATCTTCCGGTTTGAAGTCGAATCTGGGGAAATGAAACTGGCGATCACTTGAGGAGGCATTTCTGAGGCGTGCATGATGTTGGGATCCTTAACCATCAGCTGGATGAGGGATCCCACCGTGGAACCAATCTCAGTTACCGGTGAGATCTCCCAATCACCTTCGATCTCCACCAAAGATGATTTCCGTATTGCTCCATCCCCTAGATTAGTAAGCTCATTCTCTTGGTAAAGACGGTCGATTAGTTCATTGAGGGCTGATCCTGGGTGCGCCTTGATTGTTCGCTTCTGGAAAATCTCGGCTTCAGCACCGCCTCCGATGTTTATCCCTGCGGAACCGATTCCGGCGATTGATGCCCTGCCTTCAAGTCCGCCCTTTTTATCGGTGAAGTCACGGGCAGTGACTTCTACTTCTGTATCAACTTCTATTCCCCACCGATTAGCAATGGGGGTGAGGATAGCTTTATCGATGTAAACGGGATCTCGATAGATTGTCACGCTCTCATTCTAGAGGCGAATTCGTAGGGAAGCCGGTCTGAGACGAGAGAGAAGGAGCGGAAAATAGGCCTTTTCTCTATTAAAGAAGCTGATAGCCGATGGTTACCGTCAGCAGGAAGACGGTGCTATTGAAAAACTTTTGTCTGCATTCGGTACGGAAATGCAGTTCGCTACCTTCCTGTATTACCGTCTTAAGCTGTAGCTATTCTCAGAATTTCTGGGGTGAAATGAAGAAGGGCAAAATTGTCTGCGCAAATTGCTTTTCGTGGGAGACTATGTAGAATAATTTCATCACCCCTTGCCGTTGACCCTCCACCTATCAGGAGAGCTGCCGATGACAAGGGGTTCTATCATTTAGGGGTAAATGATGTCGGGTAAAAGCGTAGATAAATCGCGCGCAAAGAAGAACTCTCATGGATCTCGCTCGTCTCAGCAACGGGTGCGTGGTTCGGAATCAGAACGTCAAGTGCAGTTACGCCCTGTAGTCACCGCGATTCTGGTTGATGGCGGTTTTTATCGTAGGCGGGCCAACACACTGTTCGGAAAAAAGGGGCCGGAGGACAGGGCTACCGAGCTGGTCAAATACGCCAGGCGTCACATCGCTCAGTCTCGCAGCAGTCTCTATCGAATTTTCTATTACGATTGTCCGCCCTCGGAAAAAGTTCTTTTTCATCCCCTGACACGGACACAAGTCAACCTCGCCAAATCAGAGCAATTCGAATGGACGAATGCTTTCTTCGAAGCGCTGACCCATAAGCGAAAAGTTGCATTGCGTAGAGGTGAGGAGCTCGAAACCCAGCAGGGCTACATCTTGAAGCCGGATCCATTAAAGAAGCTTCTCAACAATACTCTCACCCTGGATGAATTAACCGAGAGGGATTTCCAACTTGAGATCACTCAAAAGGGTGTGGACATGCGGATTGGGTTAGATATTGCTTCCCTAGCCGAGAGGCAAACGGTGAACCAGATCGTGATGATCACAGGTGACAGCGATTTCGTGCCCGCCGCTAAACATGCGCGTCGCGAGGGCATAGATTTCATTCTTGACCCGATGTGGGCACCCATTGCCAAAAGTCTGAGCGAACATGTTGACGGCATTCGGCAGTGTGTATTCAAGAAGCCCGAGAATGAAAAGGATCCCCTGCATATAAACCGGTTGTCAGAGGCACCTTCCAATCAACCCCGCCCTGAGGATGACGAAGAGCTTTAATGAAAATTCATACCCTAGCGAGTAGAAGTATAAGAGCTGGATGCTCCGTATGCCGTGGGGGAGTTGTCAGTCTATGAATCACAATTCCATGTCGATTCCACCCTCTAGCATGAAATACATTGTCCTTACCTGGCCCCGTCCATATTGTGGGGCCAAGGAGGTCCACAATGAACATGCAACCGAGCGAAACCACACCAAACTCAGGTTCCACCGCGGCTGGCACGACTCATCAGACCGCGAATCAAAACCGCCATGGTGGAGCGAATTCCACAGACACCCAGGATGACCGCGCTGATCACACCCGCCCAGCTGACACCACCGATGTTGGCTGGGCGATGCCTATTCTTACGGTCATCGTCACCGCTTTCGCCATCTTCACCGCATTCTTCGGCAGTGGCGCGATCGGTGGCACTCCGATCGCAGAGGCTGCCGGCGGGGCACTGTCAGCAGATGCCACACCATTGGCACCAGCCAGCACCGCCTTCAGCATTTGGAGTGTGATCTACGCAGGTCTTGCAGGTTATGCCATCTGGCAACTATTCCCCGCAGCCCGGCGTTCGCCCAGGCAGAAACACCTACGCCCCTGGGCGATTGTTTCTGTCGTGCTCAACTCTGTCTGGATCTGGACCGTGCAATTCGACCAAGTCTGGGCGTCCGTGCTGGTGATCACAGCCTTGCTCGTGGTCCTCATCCGCATCATGTACATCCTGGGTGGGCCGCGCACGGGGGGCTGGCCTGACCTGATTTTCACCGAGGCAACTTTCGGCTTGTACTTCGGTTGGGTGTTGGTGGCTACTTTCGCCAACCTCTTCGCTTATTTCTCCGCCGAGGGACTCGACGCTTTTACCACCATCCCGGTCGGCGTTGGCGGAATCGTCCTGGCCGGACTGATCGGCGTTGTCGCAGCCATTATCGACGGCGGCCGCATCGCCCCGGCCCTCGCCACCTCCTGGGGCCTGGCCTGGATTGCGGTGGCGCGCACCACCGGTGCCTATGAATCCCAGGCACTTGTGATCACGGCTGCCGCAGCCTCTGCAGTTGTCCTGCTGACCGCCATTATCGCCTGGTCACTTAGGCGCTCTGCGAGCACACCCGCGGTGATGACGCAGTGAGTGCCGTGCTCAGCGGAGTGGAAGGATCCCTTCGGTTAGCGGGTGGTATACCCTGTTTCGTTTTCTCACTATCCGTAGGATGACACCATGCCTACCTATCCAATCTCGCGGATCCGAGCGAAGTCTTTTGGCCCGTTCAAAGACATAGACGTTGAGTTGACTGATGGCCTCAATGTAATTGTCGGTGATAATGCAACAGGGAAATCCCAACTTCTCAAGTTGATGTATTCCTGCACAAAGGCCGTAAAGGATTCGGAGACCCTCACTAAGCGTGATCTAAGCGGGGGTATAGCGTCGAAACTTATTGGTGTCTTTCGTCCCCAACGTTTGGGCCGTCTTACCCGTCGTACCCAAGGAAGAGCAAAGGCAGAAGTATCCCTCAAGTATGCGGGTATTGCTGATCCTCTTGAGTTTTCCTTCTCATCCCCATCTTCCCGTGAAGTGACGATCGGAAAAATGCCAGACCGTCCTCTGACGGATGAGCCGGTTCTGCTTCCCACCCACGAGCTTCTGACCCTCGCCAGTAGTTTCCTGGGTTTGTACAGCACCTACGACACCGGATTTGAAGAAACCTGGAAGGACACCACGGAGCTCTTACTGCGTCCCGCGCTTCTCGGGCCACGTGGAAATCAGGCGAATGCGATGCTTGAGCCTTTCTCCAATCTCCTCCAAGGGGGAACCGTGGTTGAGGAAGGGGGGGAGTTCTACTTGAAACAACCAGGAGTCGGCACTATCGAAGCCCCGCTTCTTGCCGAGGGGCACCGAAAACTGGCGATGCTTGTGCGCCTCATCTCCAATGGCGTCCTCCTTGAGGGGGGCTACCTATTCTGGGACGAACCGGAGGCCAATTTGAATCCTGCATCCCAGCGAGCCATAGCGCACGCCCTGGTGCATCTTGCCAACCATGGAACACAGATTGTGGTGGCGACCCACAGTATGTTCCTACTTCGTGAGATTCAGATGAGCAGTGAGAAGATCAGCCCACGGTTCATCGGCTTGAACCGGCAGCAGGATAGCGAACAACCGATGGCTGCAGCGCAAGTGGTGGCCCAGACGAGCGACGATCTCGACGATTTGGATTACGTCGCTGCTTTGGAGGCTGAGGTTGAGCAGGCCAATCGGTACCTGGGGTGGTAGATCTAATGTCTCAACCGAAAAATATCCTGAACGTGGACGGTACCATTTTTGAATTCCCGAAACACTGGCGTGTTTCGATATTCGACGAGTGGGAGCAATTCAAGAGACCAGCAAGCGAGCTGCATCTCAAAGGATGTGACATCGTTGCTTTTGATGGCGAGACCTTGTGGCTGATTGAAGTCAAGGACTACACCTACCTTGATGCATCGATTCCGAAAGACCTGACTCAGATTGTGGGGCAGAAAGCGGCCGGAACAATGGCGCTGTTGTATGCTCTTGAACGCCGGGAAGCCGAGAGCCACGCGGTTGAATTTGCCAGGGCATGCTCCCAGACAACACGAATCAACCTCGTTCTTCATATCGAGGTTAAAGACGGCGGACGGAAAGAACACGTTCCCACTCTTCTCGCTCCCTTCAAGAACAAGCTGAGCAGCGTGGGCAGGAGCCTGGGTTTGGCTAAATCCCTGATTTCCTCCAGTGCTGTATCTTCCTCGAACATCCCATGGGATGCCCGTAGAGACCCACAAACGCGAGGTCTCCATTCAGATCGACGTTAATCAGATCCGATGAAGAGCCTCAACCGACGCTCAAATTAACGATTCTGGGGCGCTCAAACCCCCCACCCCCACCACCGGCGCGTTCTTCCCGAACAGCGCCACCAAGTGCACAACCAGGCCCACCAGCGGGCCAACAATCAACGCCAGCGCAGCGGCCGTCGCCAGCTCCCACGGCCCCATGAGAATGCCCACGGCAACGACCGTCGCCACGACCCAGCCGGCCAGGTACAGGCCGTGCCGATCGTAGGCGATCGTCGCGCAGCCGGTCACCATCAGGGTCGCGGTCGTGGTCGCGCCCAGCGTCAGCGCCGCCAGCAGACTGCCCGGCACGGCGAAGATCTCCTGGCGCAGGATCAACTCAAACAGCCACGGCCCGATCAGCCGCGCCAGCCCGGAGCCGACCAGACCCACAGCCCACACGATCGCCAGCGGTCCCGCAAGCGCTGCCCACGGCGAGCGACCCTCCTGAACAAAGCGCACAAACCGCACAATGATCGCCGACTGGAACTGCTGCAGCGGCACCAACAGTGGAGCGCGCGTCAGCGTCACTGCATAGATCACGGCCGCAGCCGTCACAGCTTGCCCGGTAGTATCCGGGTTGGTGAGTTTCACGAGCGTCGGAAAGCCTGTGATCAGCACGGCCGTCGAGCCGGATGCCGCCATCGCGGTGAGTGCCTGGCGCAGAAACACCCGCCCCGACACATCCGTCACGGCCCCTAACGCCGAACGCGCCGAGCGTGACAGCCCCACGATCACCATCCACGACACCGCACCCACCACGGTGATGAACAGGAACGCCAGCAGCTGGAATCCCAGCAGCCACGCCACCACGGCCAGAATCATGCGTACGCCGGTGTCCAGGGAGATCAGTGCGGCGTACTGCTTCCACAGCTGGCACCCGGACAGGATACCGGCCACGGTCGCCTGCACCGCGTAGCTGCCTAAGCCCACGGCAAGCATGCCGACGCCGATGCCCTGGTGCTCGCTCAGCAGCCGTCCGATCCATAAGGGAGCGGTCAGCCCGAGCACCACCGCGGTCACCGCGGCGGCCCCCAGCGAAAACACAATCGGCCGGACAGCAACACCAGAACCAGAACCAGCACCCCGCGCCGCCGACACCGCCCTCGTCGTCTCCTGGGTCAGCCCCGTCAGCACACCGGTGCCCGCGAAGAACAGCCCCCAGTAGGCGGTGAACTCCTCGGTCAGTGTGCCGGAGGAGCCGAGCGCCCAGGCGGCGATGATGATGACCACAAAACCGGAGATGCCGGCGATGATGGTGGCCAGGGTCAGGTATCTCATGCCTGACCGGTAACAACCTCAGGAAATGCCGGCAGCGCCGGGTTCTTCAACCACGCATTCCACACCGCAGCCAGCTCGGACTCCGCCACACCCGCGGACGCACACGCAGCAGCAAGGTGCCGCCACAGATCCCGCGGTTCGACCAGTCCGTGCTTGCCCTCGGCTACGTAGGCGCGAATGGCGGGGAAGAAGTGGTCGTCGCCAAGCAGCACGCGGAAGGCGTGGACGGTGAGCGCACCGCGCTTGTACACGCGGTCGTCGAACATGTCCTTAGGCCCGGGGTCGGCCAACACGATGTCCTGGTCCAGCTCAGCGATCTTGGCGTAGTGTCGGCGGGCGCTCTCCGCGGCGGGCACCCCGGCGGACTTCTCAAACCACAACCACTCCGCGTAGCAGGCGAAGCCCTCGTTGAGCCAGATGTCATTCCACTGCGCCAGGCCGAGCGAGTTGCCGAACCACTGGTGGGAGAGTTCGTGGGCGATGAGTCGTTCCCATTCGCCGTCGCCGGTGGCGAAGTTGGAGCCGAAGGTGGACAGGCCCTGGGCCTCGATGGGGATCTCCAGGTCATCCTCGACGATCACCACGCGGTAGTTGGCGAAGGGGTAGGGGCCGAACAGCTCCTCGTACACGTCCACCATCTGCGCCTGCGCGCGGAAGTCCTGCAGTACCCGTTCACGCAGCTTCGCATCGCCGGTGGGGATATACGCCAGCACGGGCACGCCGGATTTAGACGACCCCAGCGAGACCTCCTCATACGAACCCACCTGGATGGTGGCCAGGTAGGTGGCCATGGGTTCGCGGGTGCGGTAGTGCCAGGTGGTGGCGCTGCCGCGCGTGATGCGGCCGACCAGGTCGCCGTTGGAGATCACCATGTAGCCATTGTCGGCGGTGATCTTGATGTCGAAACGCGCCTTCTCATCGGGCGTGTCATCGCTGGGCAGCCAGCTCGGCGCGCCACACGGCTGCGAGGCCACCAGCGCGCCGTTGTCCAGCTCCTCCCAGCCGATCCCACCCCAGGGCGTGCGGGTGGGGCGTGGGTTGCCGCGGTAGCGGATGGTCAGGGAGAACTCCTGGTCCACCGGGATCTCCTCGCGGAAGGTGATGTGCAGCTTCTTGTTGCTATGCCGGAAGCGCGCCACCTGCACCTGGGTGCCGGCGGTGCCCTGGGCGGTGACCTTCTCCACCCGGAGGTTGTTGCTCAAATCCAGGGTCAGCGACTTGAGCGGATGGTAGTTATCCATGTGCAGGGTCGCGGTACCCATCAGCAGATTCGGCGCCACGCGGTAGGTGAGGTCGAGCTCGTAGTTCCGGATATGGAAACCGAGGTTGAAATCAATACCGGTGTAGGAATCACGGGTACCGGGAACTGGGGTGGATCGCATCCGTCGCATAGTCATCGCTAGGAGATATTACCCCTCATCAGTGGAAATCAGCCCAAGGGACTTCTCGATCCACGTGTAGATCAGGGATTCCATATGTGCCACCTGCTCATTATCGGCGGCTCCGGCGTGACCGCCTTCGGTGTTCTCGTAATAATCCACGGGCTGTCCGGCGTCGAGAAGCGCCTGCGCAAACAGGCGGGCGTGCGCGGGGTGCACGCGGTCGTCCCGCGTCGAGGTGGTCACCAGCGCCGGTGGGTAGGGGCGCTTGTTTGCGCTTTCCACATTATGCAACGGTGAATACGTTTCAATGACCGCCCGTTCCTCCGGATCCTCCGGGTTTCCGTACTCCGCCATCCAGGACGCACCCGCTGACCAGGTGTGATAGCGCAGCATGTCGGTCAGTGGCACCTGCACCACCGCGGCGCCGAAGGCCTCGGGGTACTGGGTGAGCGCACCACTGGTGAGCAGCCCGCCGTTGGACCCACCGCGGATGGCGATGAGCTCCGGGGTGGCATACCCGCGCGCCACAATGTCCTCGAGCACCGCCTGGTGGTCCTCCCACACCTTGCGGCGGTTCTTCTTCACCGCCTGGGAATGCCACTGCGGCCCGAACTCGCCGCCGCCGCGCAGGTTGGCCTCCACGAACAGGTAGCCCTTCTCCAACCAGGCGATACCGCGGGTGGGGGAGTGGCCCGGGGTGAGTGAGACCTCGAAACCTCCATAGGCATGCACCAGCGTTGGCTTGGGCTCCTCGCCGAAACGCCCGGAGATGAAATACGGGATCTTCGTGCCATCGGCGGAGGTGGCCCAGTGCTGGCGCGTGTCCAGGCCGGCGTTGTTCCACTGCAGGGGCGAGCGGCGCACCTCGGTCAGCTCGAGGGAGTCGGAGAGATCCCCGCGCAGCAGTGTGCCCGGCTGGGTGAAGGTGGCGGCCTGCACCCAGATCTCATCCCCATCCAGTGCAGCAGTGGCCACGATGTGCGCGGTGGTGTGCTCCGGTACGGCCAGGGTGCGCTGTGGGCCGGTTGGATCATGGATATCCACCACCACGATCGAGGTGGACACATCATCCAGCAGCGTCAGCAGCAGGTGGTTTTCCGTGGTGGATAGGCCCTGCAGGGAGGTCGAGGCGGTGGGGGTGAACACGGGCTGGAACTCACGCTGGCCGGCGAGGAAGGCCTCGAATTCCATCACGCCCAGCCCACCGGCGGGGATGCCGGCGAACTCGGTGCGGGGATTGATGAAGATCCACTGCCTGCGCACCACCACATCACAGTCATCGGGGACGTCGATGAAGGTGAGCTCGCCGTCGACCTCCACGAACTCGCGGGAGTTGTAGAAATCCACCGCGCGGGAGACGAAGGTGCGCTCCCAGCCGGGGGTCGGATCCACCCATGCGCCGACGGCGACATCCTCGCGCTCGCCGGTGAAGAACAGTGGGGCGTCGACAAGCTCCGTCCCGCGCTTCCAGGTGCGCACGCGCGCCGGGTAGCCGGAGGTGGTCAGCGAGCCCTCGCCGGTGTCCGTGCCGATCAGCAGCGTATCCCGGTCCAGCCAGGACACATCGGTCTTGGCCTCTTCGACGATGAAGGGATCGGTGTCCACGAACGTGGCGGTGGCGAGGTCGAATTCCCGGATGACAGTGGCATCGGCACCCCCACGCGACAGCTTCACCAGCGCGCGGTCATATTCCGGGGCGCGGACATGCGCACCCTTCCACACCCAGTTCTCATCCTCGGCCTCGGCCAGGGCATCAACATCAATGAGCACCTTCCAGGTCGGCTCGCCGGTGAGGTAGGACTCCAGCGTGGTCGTGCGCCACAACCCCCGCGGATGGGCGGCGTCGCGCCAGAAGTTGTACAGTGTCTCCCCGCGCCTGCTCACATACGGGATCCGGTCGTCGGTGTTCAGCGCCTCCAGGAGGCGGTCCCGTAGTGCGGTGCGTGGCGCCTCGGGGAGCTTGTCGACGGTCACCTCTGACCACTTTTCAGCCCATTTGAGGGCCTCGGGGGAATCGATGGGTTCGAGGAAGGAGTAATTGTCGGTCATGGGACAAGGGTAGCTGCGTATCCTGGGGACCATGACTACACTCCTGGTTTTCGAATTCCCCTCCACCGGCCCCTTCGGCGCAGACGCCGAGACCGCCTACGCCGACCTGGCCCACGACATCGCCGGTGAGGCCGGCCTGATCTGGAAGGTTTGGACGGAAGACCCGCAGCGTGAGGTTGCTGGCGGTGTCTATCTCTTTGCCGATGAGGCGAGCACGCAGGCCTATGTGGAGAAACACACCGCCCGGCTGGCTGGTTTCGGCATCACCGATATCACTGCAACGTCCTATGAGGTCAATGAGGTACTATCGCGTATCGATCACGCGGTGTTGGGGCGTTGAGTTTCTGCGGGCAGGGTTGAAAGCCAAAAACAGCACCCCACCTGATGACAGGCGGGGTGCTGTTGAGGATTAGAGAGAAAAGCCTTTAGGCGTTCTCGTTCTCCAGTCCGAAGGAGCGGGCAAAGGTGTCCCAGGAGCCGCGGAGGTCATCCTGCCACCAGCCCCAGGAGTGGGTTCCGGTAGGGCGCAGGTTCCAGTCGGCTGGGATGCCGGCGTGGTCGAGCTTGGCCTTGAGATCATGGGTGCACTTGTTAGTGGCTGCCTCGATGAGGCCACCGGTGACGATGGTCTCGGTCATGGCCAGGGACAGGTATGCCTGGTCCAGGCCGTTGAAGCGTGGGCTGTTGGCTGACTCCCAGTGACCGGCCAGGCCGGAGGCGTTGGAGATGTAGAGGTCAGTGCCGCGCAGCTTGTCGGAGTTGATCAGGGCATCGTTGTAGATGTTGACTTCTCCACCGCGTGGGCCCCACATCTGCTCGGGGGTGGCGTTGCCGCGGTCCAGGGTCAGACGGATGTACTCCCAGGGCAGTGGCTGGGAGGTGGAGGCACAACCGGAGAAGGATGCTGCTGCGTCGTAGAAACCGGGGTAGTGCTGGGGGAATAGCAGAGAGGTGGTGGCGGACATGGACATGCCGGCAATGGCACGCTGACCGTCAGCGTTGAGCTCCTCCTCGAGCGGGCCGGGGAGTTCCTTGACCAGGAAGGTCTCCCACATCTGCTTACCGCCGAGTGCTGCGTTCTCCTGCACCCAGTCGGTGTAGTAGGAGAACTTGCCCTCCATAGGGATGACCACGTTGACGTTCTTCTCCAGGTAGAAGTCGATCACGTCGGTCTGCATGATCCAGTTGGCATTGCCCTCGCCACCGTCACCACCGTTGAGCAGGTAGATCACGGGGCGTGGGCCGGCGGACTCATCGGCGGTGATAACCACGAGGGGGACATCGCGATCCATGGATGGCGAGTAGGCCCACATCTCCTTCACACGCTCGCCGGAGGCATTGACGCGTGCGCGCCAACGCGGAGCCGGCTGCTCTGGGTACTTCGCCCCGACGGTGATGGTGGATTGCGGGGTGTCACCAGCGACTGCTGCTGGGGTCAGCTCGGCTGCGGAGACGGCGGTGGGAGCCACCACAGTGGACAGGGCAATGCCCAGCGCGGCGACAGGCGCGGCAATGCGGCGAAGAAGCTTCATAAGTCTTTCCCTCGTGAAATTGTGGTGGATTGCTCCCAAAAGCTTAAGAGCAACCCGATCGGGACGTCCGGGCGATTAAACCCACTGATCCATAATATAAACCAAAAGTGAGCACAGGGCTCATTTACGAGACCTCTAAAGGCCAGTTGAGCTTCCGGTGAGGAGAGCATCTTTTGGTTACATCGGGAATGGGACAATGGACGTTAACAGAGGCCTGGGAAATCTGGAATGGTGTATTTAAATTCCTCGGAGCAGTTTTGCGTGGGAGCTTGGGCTAAGTGTGCTCATTTCCCGTCTGAAATGGCATTTCTTGATGGTTGAGCAGTCCTCTCTCCCCATAGAGGGGGAGAACGGGGGAGGTGCTTCTTGTAAATGTCCTGCCTTGACGGTGCTGACAGGCTACATTTATTAATTCGAGTCTCCGAGGACTCCGGTGGTGGTGATTCACAGTTTGATGGCTTAGGCAAATGTGAAGTATAGCTGGATTTTCCCTGGAGATAGCGTGAATGGTTAGGTATTGCTACCGTCCTAACTAATAAATCCCCAAGTAAGAAGGCTCCGCAAACATGGAATTACGCGAGTACGCGACAATCTTGATGAAGAACTGGGTGTTGATTGTCATAACATCCATTCTCGGAGTTGCTGCGGGAGCCGGATTTTCCCTCCTTGCAACCCCCGAATATCAATCGCGGACGCAAATCTATGTTTCGGTCCGATCTGCGGCTGGAACCACCGGTGATTTGGTCCAGGGTGCAAACTTCTCCCGGCAGATCGTCAACTCTTATGTTGATGTAGCCAAAACTGGTCTGGTGCTAGAACCGGTAATTGATGAGCTCGGTCTCGAGATGTCGGCGAATCAACTCGCCTCCCATCTCACGGTTGCGTCGCCAACCGATACGGCGCTAATCAACATCACTGCTAGCAGTCCCTCGCCGGAGCAGGCCGCTGAGATTGCCAACGCGGTGGGTGAAAGCTTCAAGAATGTGGTTCAAACCCAACTCGAGCCAGACGCGGATGCTGAAAATAGTCTCATCAACCTCACCACCACGCAAAATGCGCTCCCACCCTCTTCTCCTGTGAGTCCTAACATTCCCATGAATATTGTCCTCGGACTGTTAGTGGGCTTGGCTATTGGTGTGGGTATCGCAGTTCTGCGTACGGTTCTGGATACGCGCATTCATTCACTAAAGGATGTTGAAGCTATCACTGACAAGCCGTTGCTTGGCGGTGTCCTGGAGGATCCAGAGGTAAAGAAGAACCCTCTGGTGATGCAGACCAAACCGCATAGCCCAAATGCAGAGGCGTATCGAGCATTCCGCACCAACCTGCAGTTCCTCAACGTTGATGAAAGCTCTTCCATATTTGTGATCACCTCCCCCAACCCGGGTGAGGGAAAGTCCACCACCTCTATCAATCTTGCTCTTGCGCTGGCTGAATCAGGTTCCCGCGTGGCTCTGATAGAAGCGGACCTCCGCCTACCGAAGATAAGCAAGTACCTGAATATGGAGGGAGGTGCCGGCCTCACCGACGTGCTCATTGGCAAAGCGGAGCTGAATGATGTTCTCCAGCGATGGGGCAGGACCCAACTCTATGTTCTTCCCGCAGGCCGTATCCCCCCGAACCCCAGTGAACTCCTGGGTTCTAGTGCCATGACTCAGATTATTGATGAAGTGGATGAAGGCTTTGACTATGTGATCATTGACGCGCCTCCGATCCTTGCTGTCACTGATGCTGCCGTGATCGGACATGGTAAAGCTGGAGTTCTGGTGGCTGTTGCCTCAGGAGCAACCAAGAGGCCTGAACTGGAAGCTGCGATTCAGACTCTTGATCATGCGGGTTCCAATATGCTCGGTGTTGTTGTAACCATGCTGCCGGCCAAGGCTGCTGCCGGTTATGGCTACGGCAATTACGGTTATGGTAATCCAAAAAAGATCGAAGCCTCCCTGGGAAGCTCCCATGAGTGATAGCTTTCGGATTCTTACCGTCTGTACCGGCAATATCTGTAGGTCACCGCTGGCTGAGCAGTTGCTGAAGTCCAGGTTTCAGGGGGTTGATCAAATTGAGTTTGATTCAGCCGGAACCCAGGCGATGGTCGATGATCCTATGCCTGAGCACTCCTTAAGAATCGCACGTGGCCTTGAGATTCTTGACTCTGAACTGCATCGTGGAAAGCAATTGACGGAGGCACACCTTGATGCAGCTGATCTGATTCTGGCCATGGATCGGGGGCACCGCAGACAAATTGTAGAACTCAGCCCGCGTGCTACACGTAAGGTCTTTACCATCCGGGAGTTCAAAAGGCTGATTGATGTAACCAGGGATGAGGATCTCCGGGCTGAGGTCATAGCCTCCGATGGCACACCCGTTGGGAAGCTTCGAGCAGCTGTTGAGGCCGCGCGGTTGGGCCGAAGTGACTTAAGCCCACTGGACAACCCGGATGATGATGATGTTATTGATCCTTATGGAAAGTTTGAAGCCGTGTATGACGCTTCTGCACAGCAGTTGATCCCTGTGGTGGAGGTAGTGGCCTCATACCTCAGGCGTGCAATGGAGATTGGGTAATGGCGAAAAGACAGCGAAAAGCACAGAGACAGGGATTGTCCCTGGGGGCAAACATAGCCATTATCGTGGTTCTTGCACTTGGTGCTGTTGCTCTGTCCTACCTCGCTTTTCAGAACTTAAATGATCCAAACCCCCAGGGCTTTGCGACGAGGAACAGCGATACATCCGAATCCTCTACCGTCACGCAGCCAACCGACTCCGTGGAACAAGAAGAAGTTCCCAGTACATCTGTGGGTGAAGAGACTCAGGAAGCTCAGGAAAACCAAAGCACCGTAGAACAAATCGAGTTGGTTGCGCAGTCTCGTCTCATGGCCCTGGATGGATCCTTAGGTGTGCGCGCAGAAGTAGGAGAATGCACCGACCCGGGGAACATTGAATTTTCCACGGATGCTGGGCAAACCTGGATTCCATCAACGGCATTTGAAGAAACCAACGCAACCCAGATCCTGCGTATCTTGCCTGGAAACGGTGGAGCCACCTTTATAGTGGCGTTAAATGAGGCGTGCACACCACAGATTTACTCCACCCCAGATAATGGAAGCACCTGGAATGGGCCCCTTTCTGCAGTGGGAACCTGGTTTTTAGATCCCGAGACGCCCTCCTTCTTAGGTGCACCGGGTGGAGCCAAAACAATTGCATGTGAGGCGCTGGGGATTTCTCCGGTGACAGATCGCGACGTAGGAGTCTTGTGCTCTGATGGTTCCGTCCTTATCACCATTGATGGTGGCACAACCTGGTCTGATCCAGTGTCTGTAAACGGCATTGCGGCGTTAGCTTATTCAAAGCAGAACCTACTGGGTGTTGCGAATGGGGATGAAATCTGTTCCGGATTGAAGCTTGTGAAGCTGGGGACAGATACTGGTGTAGAAGAAATATCCTGTGTTGAGATAGATCCCGGAACAGTGACCGCCGGGGAAGTGGCATTAGCAGAATCAAATAGCAGCCTCATCTTGTGGGCTGGCGAGAATCAATATATTTCGATGAATGGGGGACAAACATGGCTGTAAAAAACAATGGGGGCGTCACTAAAACCACGCCAGGCGTGCCGGTTGGAAAGACCCTTTTTATCCTTGATGCATTTGCTTGGATAATGGCGGTTTTTCTGGCGAAGCTCTTCCGCTATGAATTCAATATGACTAACGTGCACTGGAATGCCTTTGTGGGGTTCGCAGTGGCCGCAGTATTACTGCAGTTATTATTTGGTATTTTCCTTCACCTCTACCGTAAGGGATTACGCCACCCGTTCGGCAGTTTTGAAGACACCTTGAATGTCTCCATTTCTGTAGGCGGCGTGGGTATTATCCTCTGGATTGTCTCCCTGGTGTTTGGAGATACGTGGGGGGTATCGCGCGGTGTCATGCTGATTGCTACGCCTCTAGCACTGGTGATGATTCTAGGTATCCGTTACGCAGCCCGCATGAGAGTGGAGAGGCTGCGGAGGCCTGCTGCTGATTCCACGCCAGCGCTTATTCTCGGCGGCGGGTACATCGGAACAAACCTCATCCAGTGGATGATGTCTGATCCGAGGTCTCCCTTCCGTCCGGTAGGGGTTATTGATGATAATCCGGACCTAGCATGGCAGAAGATTCGTGGTGTTCAGGTACTAGGGACCTTCGAGGACATTGAAAAAGTTGCATCCGATACCGGTGCTGAAATGGTAATCGTAGCCATCAACGACGCAGATGCAACCTTGCTCCGGCGGGTCCAAGATGTAGCTAATAAAAGTGGGCTTGCGGTCAAAGTGATGCCTGCAATCGATCGAGTGGTATCCAAAGGTGTTCGAGGAGACGATCTGCGAGACCTTTCCATCGAGGATCTTCTGGGCCGACAGCCTGTAGACACAAACGTGTCTGAGATTGCTGGTTATGTGACCGGCAAGCGTGTTTTAGTTACTGGCGCCGGTGGATCTATTGGTTCTCAGCTGTGTACCGAGATCTCTAAGTATGGTCCTGCGGAGCTGATCATGCTTGACCGTGATGAGACAGGCCTCCAACAGGTTCTGATCAATGTTGCGGGCAACGGTCTTCTGGACACTGACGCAGTGGTGCTTGCCGATATCCGCGAGGCTGATGCGCTGAAGAAACTATTCCAGGAGCGCCGACCAGAGGTTGTTTTCCATGCAGCAGCCCTCAAGCACCTTCCCATGCTGGAGCAGTATCCAGATGAAGGATGGAAGACGAATGTTCTAGGAACTTTAAATGTGCTGGCGGCAGCTGATGCTGTCGACGTGGAAACCTTTGTGAACATCTCCACAGATAAAGCAGCGAATCCAACAAGCGTGCTTGGTCATTCCAAACGCGTGGCAGAAAAATTAACTGCTTGGTATGGGCAACACACCGGCAAAAGGTATCTTTCGGTTCGTTTTGGCAATGTGATCGGTAGCCGCGGATCTATGCTTCCCACCTTCACTAGGCTCATCATGGAAGATAAGCCATTAACTGTGACGCATCCGGATGTGACCAGGTTTTTCATGACGATCCCGGAAGCATGCCAGCTGGTGCTTCAGGCTGGTGGCATTGGACGCACCGGCGAGGTTCTGATTTTGGATATGGGCGAACCGGTGAGCATTCTTGAGATTGCTCAGCGAATGATTGCTATGTCCGGCAAAGACATCGACATTGTGTTCACTGGTTTGCGTGAAGGCGAAAAGATGCATGAGGAGCTTGTTGGTGATGGTGAATCGGAGGACCGTCCCTTCCACTCTAAGATTTCTCATGCTCAAGCTGAAAGTCTTGCGCCAGAAAAACTAGATAGGGATCGTTTCATGGAGCGAGCCGGAAAAGCGGAAAAACAGGAAAAGATTCTCTAAAGATGAATGTCGAGCTGATGTCCGCAGTTCTGCTCACTGCGACAATCGTGTCATTAATTTCACCGTTGGGTTGGAGGTTGCTTCTTAAAAAAGCTGGGATTTTTGACGTGCCTAATCATCGGTCGTCTCACAACAAGCCCACTTTGAGAGGTGGTGGGCTTGCTCCTATGACGGGTATGATAACTGCGGGTATTGCCATACCGCTTATATTTAGTTCAGGCAGGGACCTCTATACCGCATTCGTAGTGATTAGTTTCAGCCTGTTAATTTGTTGGGTTGGTTTGATAGAAGATATAAGGGGCATCCCTACTAAGATCAGAGCCTTTTTACAACTTGCATTTGGGTTAGCCCTTGGAATTTCGATTTTAAGTCAAGCTAGCAATGGATGGGTATGGATTCCATTAATCGCTTTGTTCTACGCTGCTAACGTAAATTTCGTTAATTTTATGGATGGCGTTAATGGAATATCTGGCATGTTCGCTGTAGTAGTAGGAGTTGTTTACGGGATTATCGGATGGGCTGAAGAAGAGCATTGGTTAATATTTTGCGGTTTATTGATAGTGGCCCTTTTTGCGCCTTTCCTCGGTTGGAATTTAACCCCTCCGGGAATGTTTCTCGGTGACGTAGGAAGCTATTTGTTAGGTGGGTTAACGGCAGCAATCGTGATAGCTGGCATTGGAATGGGAATCAATCCAATTGCGATGCTTGCTCCCGTTAGCATTTACTGGGTTGATACGGTT
Organism: Corynebacterium efficiens YS-314; assembly: GCF_000011305.1. Lineage (NCBI taxonomy): Bacteria > Bacillati > Actinomycetota > Actinomycetes > Mycobacteriales > Corynebacteriaceae > Corynebacterium > Corynebacterium efficiens. Next base: position 395,287 of record NC_004369.1, read on the forward strand.
AGTACTCTTTTCAGACGGGCTTTGACGCGTCAACCTCTTCTCGAACCGCACCGGTCCCATATTTACCAACAGCTCACTGATAAAAGGCTTTCTCATCTAACTGTGGCTGCGATTGCCGCTCTCTATTCAGCTGTTGCAGCAGCTGTTGGTTTAATATCGTTATCATCAAGTGGCTATGTAGAAACAATTGCCATTCTTGCAGCTTTGGTTTTCATCTGGGGAGCATATATAGCTCTACCCGTTATATTAAAAAGCAGAAAGGCACTTAGTTAAATGCGAGTGTTGATTACCGGAGCAAATGGTTTTATAGGCAGATACTTGGTCGACAAGCTTGCCTCGACTCATGAGGTGATTGCCGCCGTGAGAACAGATACTGTTTTTCCACAGGGGGTAGAGGTGCGAGTTATTCCTAGTATAGACTCGCAGTCTGACTGGGTGGGATTATTAAGCGATATAGACGTTGTCGTGCACCTAGCAGCTAGGGTTCATGTGATGAACGAGTCGGCGGAAGATCCCCTTTCGGAGTTTCGTGAAGTGAACGCTTTAGGAACTAGCAAACTTGCAGGGGCTGCTGCTGAGCAAGGTGTAAAACGATTCGTATTTATGAGTTCGATCAAGGCAAATGGGGAAGGCAATTCGCATGCGCCTTACTCAGATACTGATGTTCCGGCGCCGGTTGATCCATATGGTGTTTCCAAATGGGAGGCAGAACAACTGGTTACCAGCGTTGGGAATGAAACCGGAATGGAAATTGTGATTCTTCGGGCTCCAGTTGTTTATGGGCCTGGTGTCAGAGGAAACATAAAAAGGCTGTCTCAGCTGGTAAGGCTTGGACTTCCTCTTCCATTTGGAGCCGTGAATAATCGGCGAACAATGTTGTCATTACAGAACCTCGGGGTATGGGTTGGTAGGGCGATTTCCGAAGCATCACCTCCAGAGAGGGCTGTATTGATGGGGGATCCCTCTCCAGTTTCGACAAGGGTTCTAGTAGAAGAATTGGCCCTAGGGATGGGCAAGCGAGCAATTCTCCTGCCAATTCCTGTTTCCTTAATGGAGAGAGTTGCTCGGTTGATTGGGAAAGAGCAAATAACGCAAAGACTCTTCTCAGATCTTGAAGTACGTCCCAGTTTTCAAGCATTTCAAGGCATTGAATCGGAGCTTGCTCCTGAGAATCAATCCATCCAAGAAGCTGGTGCAGCTTTCGGTTTGAGGAATTAGTTGGCAAATACTAATTAAGAAAGAGGCAGGGACCATGATCTGGAAGTGGTTAACGCACTGCGCTAGGTAAATTCCGGATAAATGTTGTTGACACCAATTAAGAACCACAACCCGGTTAGTACTTAGATGCAATGAAGAAATATAGGCTTAAAGAAGTGAAAAACCATTGCTAAAACGTACTCGCAAAGGTTATTTTGAAGAACGGGAATTACAAGACATGAAGAAGAAATGTTCTCTCCAGACTTCTAGCACTTCTTCTGGTCCTCCTAATAAACCAAAATTAGTTGCAGGCGTAACTATAGGAAGTAGCGCTTTTTCTTTTCTAAGGGGGCAGCTGAAATGGTTCGTTGAACACAACTGGGATGTCGTCCTTGTGTCTTCTCCCGACAGGAAAGCCCGTGCTGCAGCCGAGCGTGAGGGCGTACCTTTGGTTGGAATTCCGATGGACCGTGGTATTAGCCCGATAAGAGACATGGTTTCTTTAATTCGATGGGTGAAGTATTTAGCGAGGGAACGCCCAGGAGCTCTCAGCGTCGGAACTCCGAAAGCATCGTTTCTGGGGATTCTGGCAGCTTATATAGTTGGCGTTCCTCGTCGGCTTTATATCGTTCGAGGCCTAAGGCTGGAGGGAGCAAAGAAGCCATTAAGTTACATTCTGTGGTTAATGGAGTGGGTGACTATGTTGCTTGCAACGGATGTTTTCTATGTCAGTAAGTCCCTCGCGTCTGAGTGTAAAAGGCGTAAGCTATATTTTCCTGCTAAATCCTGGCTCATCGGAGAAGGAAGTAGTAATGGAGTGGATGCAATCGGGATTCAGGAAGTAGTGGAGAAAGTTGATCGGGACAATTTCCGATCGGAAATCGGATTTTCTTCGCAAGATTTCGTCGTTGGGTTTGTTGGGAGGATTAATACCGATAAAGGGGTAAATATGATTCTTCAGGCTCTAGAAGACCCCAAGTTAGCAGCGAATATTCGTGTTTTAATGCTCGGTGACATTGAGGATGATTCGTTAGCTGAAAAGATTAGATCTTTCGACGATAGAATCGTGAATGTTGGTTGGAAAGACGACGCTTGGAGTTATTTCCCTGCGATGGATGTGCTTTGTCTTCCGACGAGAAGAGAGGGTTTTCCCAATGTAGTTTTGGAAGCAGGCGCAGCTGGCATTCCAACCCTCACTACTGAGGTCACGGGTGCGATAGACTCGGTTATTCCTGGACAGACAGGGGCGCTCGTAAAGTTTGGTGATGTAACAGAGATAGTTGATGCTCTTAATACCTTTGCTAGTAATCCCGCGGCCGCGAAGGAAATGGGCCAGGCAGCTCGCGAACGAGTATTAGCTGATTTCAATCCTGAATCAATCTGGAACGGGTTAAATGAAATCTTAACCGGACAAGATTGCCCCCGATTTGCAAAACGCTGTCTTAAAGAAAGCCGAATGTGAAGATGAATAACCACCCCGATCAGAGCACAAGTGTTGAGTTCATTGGACCTGACCCCCGTTTGGTGGACACCTAACATCCCAACATTCTGGGACTGAAAGGTAATCTCCACACCATGCCGATCAAGACCTATTCAGAGGAGTTCAAGCGCGACGGAAGTCGCCTTGTATGAGAACTCCCCGGGCACCTCGATCCAGACCATCGCCACTGATCTCGGGGTCAACCGCGCCACATTGGCGAACTGGGTGAAAAAATACGGCACCGCAGCTCCCACTGAAAAACCCTCGCCAACCTGGGTGAACGAAGCCGAGCGGATCAGACAGCTGGAACGGGAAGTCCGCAAGCTCCGGGAGGAACGCGATATTCTGCGAAAGGCGGCCAAATATTTCGCGGAAGAGACGAACTGGTGATCCGCTTGAAGGTTCGTTGATGACGCCCAGAAAAACCATTCGGTTAAGCGGTTATGTGAGGTCCTGGGCCTCAATAGGTCCTTCTACTATAAATGGAAAAACAGCTGTTCAGCCCGTAGAAAACGCCTCATATCCGACGCTCTCCTCGGTGCCCGGGTCACAACCGTATTCACGAAAGAACGCGGCTGTTACGGTGCCAAGCGCATTACCGCTTCAACTCAAAGACCAGGCAGGTCATGAACCGGTGAATCATAAGCGGGTCGCCCGAATCATGCGGTCGCTGAAACTATTCGGCTATACAAAGAAACGCAAGGTCACCACCACAATCTCCGATCAGAAGAAACCAGTGTTCCCTGACCTGGTGGGCCGGAAATTCACCGCCGACAAGCCGAATCAGGTGTACGTCGGGGACATCACTTACCTGCCGATCGCGGATGGGTCGAATATGTACCTGGCCACCGTCATCGACTGCTATTCCCGCAGGTTGGTGGGCTTTGCGATCGCCGATCACATGCGGACCAGCCTGGTCCAGGACGCACTGTTGATGTGCCAAATGGGGTTTTGGGGTACCGGGATTCCGGGGATCGTGGTACCCCATTCTGATCCAGTGGTACCGCAGGTAGAAATAAAGGTGGCGGCTACAGCACATCCGCTGATAGCCGTGACACGCCCCCTTACTTCCATGGAGGAACCATGGCTTCTACCCGGGACATCATCACCGCAGTCCTATTCGGTGATTCCTATACCACCATCAGCACCAGGCTGAAATGCTCGCGCAGAGACATCTCCGCAGCGCATAAGCTCATCGACGCCCATCAGATCACGCTGCACTCACTGAGCCAGATCACCGATGAGGAACTCGAGGAGTGGAAAAATCCCCTCCGTGGGCTGCCGCAAGAATCGAAGTACCTGGCACCAGACTTTGCCACCACCTTGCACCGGCTGAAAACCAATCCGCATCACACCCTCCTGCTGGACTGGCGCTACTACCTCGTCGAAGCAGGCAGTGCAGCTAAACAGCCCTATTCCTACTCGCATTACTGCCAGCGTTTCCATGCCTATGTCGACGCCCATGACCTCTACCGCACGCTGCATCACCAGCCAGGACGCACGATGCAGGTTGATTGGGCAGGCGATACCATCAAGATCACCGACCGGATCACCGGCCAGGCACGCAAGGTGCATTTCTTCACCGCGGTTTTGCCGTACTCATCGATGATGTATGTCCACCCCAGTTTCACCATGGATATCAAGGCCTGGCTGAATTGCCATATCGCTGCACTGCGCTACTTCGGCGGGGCCCCGTTTGTCCTGGTCCCTGACAATGACACCGCAGCGATCTACCGGCCGAAGAAAAACGACCCCGCCCGTGCCGTGAGTGCTGAGTATGAAGCATTGGCCAAGTTCTACAACACTGCCGTGATGCCGACTGATGTCCGAGCCCCGAAACAAAAGGCCGGGGTGGAACGATCCGTTCAAATCGCCTACAGCCGCATCCTGGGGGTGCTGGAAATGGAAGGCCCCTTCCACAGCATCGACCAGATTGAGGACATCGTTGCTGATCAGGTCCATGAGATCAACTACGACATCGTCCGGGTAGATGGGACACGCAGGAACGAGCAATTCCAGGCTGAAGAACGCCACCTGCTGATCCCACTGCCGGATCAGGACTACACCTCCTATGAGTGGAAGGAGCTAAAAGTCCAGCGCAACTACCATATTTCCTGCGATAAGCAGTACTACTCGGTGCCCTGGAAACTTGTGGGATCCACCGTCAAAGCCCGGTTATCCAACACCGACATCACGGTCTTTGCCGGAGATCAGGTTGTGGCTACGCACCGTCGACTCCATGGGCGCTTCGGGCAATATTCCACCCACGCCGATCATGTCCCACCAGCACACCTGGATACTGCAGAGTTGTGGAGTGACCAGTGGTTTATCAACCAGGCACGCCTGGTTGGTCCCGCGACCACCACGGTGATCGAGATGATGATCAATCGGCACGCCCATCATGCCCATGGCTGGTTGGACTGCCAAAACATCCTGAAAACGCTGGGCGGGAAAAGCCGCAGCGGGTTGGAACAGGCCTGCCAAGAGCTTCTTGATGCTGATCTGTACCCGACGTATTCGGTGATCAAAAAGCTGCAGTCATCGATTATCACCAACCGCGATACCCACAAACGCAGCGTTGCTGGATCTGCGCCGACGCCGGCTCCTGATCTGGTGAAACCACAACCAGTCCAGGATCTGGATACGGGTGTGTTTCTGCGCTCATCCAGCGCCTATGAGGTCGATGATATTCCGTCTTTGTCTTTTGATGATGAGCAGGAGGGCAACCAGTGACACTGTTTAATGATGATGATCACGCGTTGTTTCGCAGTCTGCGGGCCAGTAGCTTGGCTAGGGCCTTTGAAGAGATCGTCACCGCCAACATCGATGACGATAATCCTGATGTGCTAACCCCGGAGGAGGCGTTTCGGTTGGCTGGCCAGCAGGTGGCCAGGGATCGAGAGGCTAAACGTATTTCCGAGGCGATTAGGAAAGCGAGGTTTCCTATTATGGATGCCTCGATCGCGGAAATTCGCTATGAACAGGGTCGAAATCTTAATCCGATGACGATGAAGCGTCTGGGTAATCATGATTGGGGTGCAGATCCGACCAACTTGTTGATCTTGTCGCCGACGGGGTCCGGGAAGACGTATCTGACCTGTGCGGTGGGGATTTCTGCGTGCCATAACGGCTATTCGGTGGCGTATTGGCGCATGGATGATCTGGCTAGGCGTTTGGCGGTCACTCGGATCGACACGTTGGAACACGAGGACATGCTGGCAGGCTTGTTTGGTGTTGATGTGTTGATTCTGGATGATTTTCTCACCGTGGGTGTTGATGAACGCACTGCAAGTGACCTGTTTGCGATTCTAGCGAATCGGGAGAATATTCACGCAACGATCATCGGGTCGCAGTCGACTCCGGGGCATTGGTTGGATGTGTTACCGGATAAGAACTCCGGGGATTCCATTGTCAACCGTTTATCGAGATCGTCTCGCAAGATCACCTTAGGCACGGTGGATATGCGTGAGATCACCAGTCGGGAGCGGATCGCTGCCCACGATGGTCAGTAGCTAAAAGCACGGCCCTGTCCCTGATGCTGGCGGGTTTCCTGTTTTTGAGGGAGCCTGCCGGTACCACGGGATCAGAACGCAGTACCAGTGCTCCGGAATTGCAGTACCATTTCACCCCATTTGGCATGATGGCCAAGGGCCAGCGCGGAAGCCTGAAAGGCTCAATCTTTCACTCGGATCACGGAAGTGTTTATACGTCGAACGCATTCCAGGACACCTGCACCGAGCTGGGGATCAAGCAGTCGATGGGATCAATCGGGACCAGTGCGGATAACGCCTTGGCGGAGTCCTTCAACGCCGCGATGAAGCGGGAAGTCCTTCAGGATTCCCAGACATTCATGAACCAGTTGCTCTGCCGCCGAGACGTCTTCCGCTGGTGCACCCGCTACAACACGGTGCGCCGGCATTCCTGGTGTAAATATCTCGCCCCTGCGGTGTTTGAGGAGAGCGGTCTTGCTATCCTGAAATCTGCTTCCTGACTAAATCCTCCGTGTCTACTATCCGGGGGTCGGGCCCCACTGACAGCTTATGATCACTGAACCTATTAGGACTTAATCATCTAGGGGGTCGAACCCATCATAGAATTTGAGTTTCCAGTTCATTCGGGATCGGCTTGGATTCAGTCCGAGGTTGATTCACTGCAGCGGATCTTTGAAATACTAATATCATACTTCCAGAAAGCGCAATCAGTATCCAGAGAAATCCATCTCGCATTCCGTTATGACTGAGGCCATATAAGAATACCGCCCCAAAAGGAATCAGACTTGCAACATGCTTTCGAATTATGGTGTAAATTGAACCAGCAAAAAGAACGAAACCAATTAATCCATATGAGAAAAATACATTCCCTAAAAGGGAGTGGAGCTCCAAAGTGGTATCAAATCGAGGTAAGCCGCCTTCACCCGCCCCCAAAACCCAGTATTGAACATTCTCGAAAATTCGCTCATATCCACGCTCGGCAAACGCACCACTCGAATCACTACTTTTAACTTCAGAACGCTCCCCCCAAGATGCAAACAGAATCTCGAGAGGTGCTCGCAACAAGAGAGCAAAAATTGCCAACAAAAAAGTTACCAAAATAAGCTTCTTAATACTAAATCGGAGTTTTATGCTTAGGCCGTGTGTTTCGAAGACTACGGCGCAGACTACTAGGAATAACGCAGCAACAATCGCACCACGAGACAGTGAGGCTGCAGTTAAAAAGAGGCATGCGAACAAACTAAGCATATGGAGGAGTAGAGGAATTTTCCGAAAAGCAAACAATACAATCAATAAGGCTGCTACTAGAAGTGCAAAATAACCTAGCTGATTAGGATTATTAAAAAACAACCTTGTTCGTTGCCCTTGGCTGCCAATCATCAAAACTGCAAAAATCGATTGTATTACTATTGATACGATTAGAGACTTCTGCAGAACCCGAATTAAATCGCTCGTAAAATGAAGAACTAAATATGAAACAGCAACCAAAGTGAAGAAATTGAAAAGTAAGAAAAGGGCACTTCTAATGAATGTAGCTTTCTCGGAATAAATCAACGCCCACACAAGATTTACTAGTGTTGCGTAGTATACGAAAGCTGCAATTAAGATCAAGAACTTCTGTGCAAAAATAGAGTTTCTTTCGACGCGCCTGGAATCCCTTGAACCCCAGAATGCACTTGCAAAAACCCATGTGATCAATAGAACCAAGATGAGATCCGCAAGTTGAGGCAGACCGCTGCCCCAAAAATAAAACGGGTTAAGAACTACATAGAGAGCTATAAGAGCCTTTCCCGTCATGGGCATACTATTGCCAAACTTAGCTTGCAATACCGCTCCTTAGTAGTCGATGTCAAAACCTGCAGCCAACTTAGTAAGCTAATGCAGGACACGCAATGACAAACCCTGCCTAAGTATACCGCTGCGATTGTCTGGGGGCGTCACGGGCACGTGTTGATCTCATTTCAATTTCGAGACCATGACTAAAAAGACAAGAGCTGAATGGGCAAATACCAGCGTGGCCCAAAGGGGCATTAGAGAGCGCGAGTTCAGTCAGGACAACGTAGTGTGCGAAACAGCATTTAGAAATAGTCCGGCCTTAAGGCAGTCACATAGGTGTTCACTGGTTCACGGCTGGAGCCAAAATCATGGCATAGTCCTGCCCATCAAGAGCACGGTCCAGCCCCTCTCTAAACCTGGATTCACCGATGTGATTCAGGTGTAACGGCGTGGGAAAATAGGAAATGCCCTCCTGGGCAGGAAGAATAGAGCTTGTCTAGAGTTCAATTCCACCGCCCAGAAAGGCACCTCACAGGTGCAATTATTACATAACCCCACAGCGATGTCCGCATCCTTTGATGACCCCAACCTCATCTCCACCGCTGGGCTGGTCCCAACCATGGCCCTAGTACTACAGTCGTACTTATCGTGTCGGTGTGCGGCGTTTCGACCCCGGGCATGGCCCGGGGTCTTGGTATATGTTGTCCATGAACGACAACGTAGGCGTGGCCGAGGTACACACCTGGGCCGATGGGGGACCTGACCCCCGGATGGTAGACACCCTGATGCCAGCATGATGCTGGGAAAGGTAATCTGCCACCATGCCAAGCAAGACCTACACAGAGGAGTTCAAGCGCGACGCTGTCGCCTTGTATGAGAACTCCCCAGGGGCTTCGATTCAGACCATTGCCGCTGACCTCGGGATCAACCGGGCTACCCTTCATAACTGGTTAAAGAAGTACGGGACAGGTGCGCGCACCAAAACCGGCACCGCGGAGTCGCCCTCGTCGATGTCGGTGACCGAGGCTGAGCGGATCCGCCAACTAGAACGGGAAGTCAGCCGACTGCGCGAAGAGCGTGACATCCTGCGGAAAGCAGCCAAATATTTCGCGGAAGAGACGAACTGGTGATCCGCTTCCAGTTCGTTGACGACGCCCAGAAGAACCATTCGGTTAAGCGGATATGTGAAGTCCTGAAACTCAACAGGTCCTCCTATTACAAATGGAAAAACAGCAGCTCAGCCCGGAGAAAACGACTCATATCCGACGCCATCCTCGGTGCACGGGTCACGACTGTCTTCACCGCCGAAAATGGTTGCTACGGGGCCAAACGGATCACGGCCGAACTCAAAGATCAGATAGATCATGACCCCGTGAATCACAAGCGGGTCGCCCGGATCATGCGCTCGTTGGGGCCCGACCCCCGGAAAGTGGACGCTGATAATGGGAGTACGGGATCGGAGCCATCCGAAATGACCCCAAAGTGGACTGGCCACACTGTGTGCCTTGCTCGTGATCTGTCTTTCGGAGTAGTTCCGGTCCCGTACCGCGATCCGGAGTTTCGGTCATGACCTTATAGGAGCGTGACCGTTTCCGTGACCACCCTGGCAGGTGTCATGGTAGTAGTCCCATCAGCGTCTTGTCTGTCTGAAGCTCCGGATATGTGGATCCCCCGTGTCCCACCGCTTCAGAAAGCCCGTGAACATCATGCCCACACCAACCATTGACCTTGCTGGCCCCGTAGCCGGCATCGATACGCACACCGATACCCACACCGTGGCCATCGTGACCGAGACTGGTAAACATCTGGCGACCGATACCTTTCCCACCACCAGCAACGGATACCAGCAGGTCACCGAGTTCCTCTCAGCTTACAGCGTCGTAGCTGCGGGGATAGAAGGTACTAACTCCTACGGAGCTGGTCTGACCCGGCATCTTATTGGCCATGGACATGTAGTTTTCGAGGTTTTGCGTCCTACCCGTGCCCTTCGACGCCGGGATGGCAAATCAGACCCTGTTGATGCACTCGCCGCCGCCCGGCAGGTGCTCACCGGTCAAGCACTCAGCATCCCGAAAGACACCACCGGGCCAGTGGAGTCACTGCGCATGCTCCAGATTACCCGCCATCAACTGGTCGCCACGGCGGCAAAACTATTGACTCTCATCAAGTCTCTGCTGGTCACGGCCCCCGTGACTGTTCGGCAGCGTTATGCGACGATGACGACCACCACCCTGGTTATGACATTGTCGCGGTGCCGCCCACCCGCAGATGTCACTGATCCCGTCAATGGCACCTTAACCAGTTTGAAGAGCTTGGCTACCACCTACAACATGCTGCGGGCGCAATGCGATGAACTCGATAACAAGATCACCGATCTGGTCGAGGTCATCAATCCCGCGATGACACAAATTTTCGGCTGCAGGGCTGTTACTGCCGCAGAATTGCTGGTGAGCCTCGGTGAGAATCCACAACGGATCCGATCACAGGCTGCGTTGGCTCATCTGTGGGGCGTTGCACCTATCCCGGCGAGCTCAGGGCGGACGAACCGACACCGGTTAAATAGAGGGGGTGATCGCCAAGCCAACGCAGCACTGCACCGCATAGTCCTGGTCAGGATGCGTCACGATGAACGCACCAGGGACTATGTTCAACGTCGAATCAAAGAAGGGTTGTCGAAGAAAGAAATCATGCGGTGCTTAAAACGCGCCATCGTCCGAGAGATCTATCAAGTGCTGTGTCTGGGGCGACCTGTGAGACAATCCAGTGGGTTGCGTAGCGATGAATTCAGAGCTCTGCGCTCGAAAAAAGGGCTTTCACAAACCCAAGTCGCCAAGAAACTTGGATGCGCTCCAGCAAGAATTAGCGATATTGAAACCGGCAAGCGTCGACTATCGGAGTTGAAGTTAACCTACGAAGAATTCCTTAAAACTGCTTGACACACCATAGGAGCATCACGGAGGATTTAATCAGGAAGCAGATTTCAGGATAGCAGGACCACGCTCCTCAAACACCGCAGGGGCGAGATATCTGCACCAGGAATGCCGGCGCACCGTGTTATAGCGGGTACACCAGCGGAAGACGTCCCGGCGACAGAGCAACTGGTTCATGAATGTCTTGGAATCCTGGAGGACTTCCCGCTTCAGTGCTGCGTTGAAGGACTCCGCGAGGGCGTTGTCAGCACTGGTCCCGATTGATCCCATCGACTGCTTAATCCCGAGGTCTTTACAGGCGTCCTGGAATGCGTTCGACGTATAAACACTGCCGTGGTCCGAGTGAAAAATCGCACCCTTGAGGTTTCCGCGCTGGCCCTTGGCCATCAGCAGCGCATCCTGGACCAAGCTCGTGCGCATGTGATCTGCGATAGAAAAACCCACCAACCTGCGGGAATAACAATCAATAACCGTGGCCAGGTACATATTCGACCCATCCGCGATCGGTAGGTAGGTAATGTCCCCGACGTAGAGCTGGTTCGGCTTGTCGGCGGTGAATTTCCGACCGACAAGGTCAGGAAACACTGGTTTCTTCTGATCGGACACGGTGGTGGTGACCTTGCGTTTCTTGGTGTATCCACACAGTTTCAAGGACCTGACCCCCGGATGGTAGACACCCTGATGCCAGCATGATGCTTGGAAAGGTAATCTGCCACCATGCCAAGCAAGACCTACACAGAGGAGTTCAAGCGCGACGCTGTCGCCTTGTATGAGAACTCCCCAGGGGCTTCGATTCAGACCATTGCCGCTGACCTCGGGATCAACCGGGCTACCCTTCATAACTGGTTAAAGAAGTACGGGACAGGTGCGCGCACCAAAACCGGCACCGCGGAGTCGCCCTCGTCGATGTCGGTGACCGAGGCTGAGCGGATCCGCCAACTAGAACGGGAAGTCAGCCGACTGCGCGAAGAGCGTGACATCCTGCGGAAAGCAGCCAAATATTTCGCGGAAGAGACGAACTGGTGATCCGCTTCCAGTTCGTTGACGACGCCCAGAAGAACCATTCGGTTAAGCGGATATGTGAAGTCCTGAAACTCAACAGGTCCTCCTATTACAAATGGAAAAACAGCAGCTCAGCCCGGAGAAAACGACTCATATCCGACGCCATCCTCGGTGCACGGGTCACGACTGTCTTCACCGCCGAAAATGGTTGCTACGGGGCCAAACGGATCACGGCCGAACTCAAAGATCAGATAGATCATGACCCCGTGAATCACAAGCGGGTCGCCCGGATCATGCGCTCGTTGAAACTGTGTGGATACACCAAGAAACGCAAGGTCACCACCACCGTGTCCGATCAGAAGAAACCAGTGTTTCCTGACCTTGTCGGTCGGAAATTCACCGCCGACAAGCCGAACCAGCTCTACGTCGGGGACATTACCTACCTACCGATCGCGGATGGGTCGAATATGTACCTGGCCACGGTTATTGATTGTTATTCCCGCAGGTTGGTGGGTTTTTCTATCGCAGATCACATGCGCACGAGCTTGGTCCAGGATGCGCTGCTGATGGCCAAGGGCCAGCGCGGAAACCTCAAGGGTGCGATTTTTCACTCGGACCACGGCAGTGTTTATACGTCGAACGCATTCCAGGACGCCTGTAAAGACCTCGGGATTAAGCAGTCGATGGGATCAATCGGGACCAGTGCTGACAACGCCCTCGCGGAGTCCTTCAACGCAGCACTGAAGCGGGAAGTCCTCCAGGATTCCAAGACATTCATGAACCAGTTGCTCTGTCGCCGGGACGTCTTCCGCTGGTGTACCCGCTATAACACGGTGCGCCGGCATTCCTGGTGCAGATATCTCGCCCCTGCGGTGTTTGAGGAGCGTGGTCCTGCTATCCTGAAATCTGCTTCCTGATTAAATCCTCCGTGATGCTCCTATGGTGTGTCAAGCAGTTTTAAGGAATTCTTCGTAGGTTAACTTCAACTCCGATAGTCGACGCTTGCCGGTTTCAATATCGCTAATTCTTGCTGGAGCGCATCCAAGTTTCTTGGCGACTTGGGTTTGTGAAAGCCCTTTTTTCGAGCGCAGAGCTCTGAATTCATCGCTACGCAACCCACTGGATTGTCTCACAGGTCGCCCCAGACACAGCACTTGATAGATCTCTCGGACGATGGCGCGTTTTAAGCACCGCATGATTTCTTTCTTCGACAACCCTTCTTTGATTCGACGTTGAACATAGTCCCTGGTGCGTTCATCGTGACGCATCCTGACCAGGACTATGCGGTGCAGTGCTGCGTTGGCTTGGCGATCACCCCCTCTATTTAACCGGTGTCGGTTCGTCCGCCCTGAGCTCGCCGGGATAGGTGCAACGCCCCACAGATGAGCCAACGCAGCCTGTGATCGGATCCGTTGTGGATTCTCACCGAGGCTCACCAGCAATTCTGCGGCAGTAACAGCCCTGCAGCCGAAAATTTGTGTCATCGCGGGATTGATGACCTCGACCAGATCGGTGATCTTGTTATCGAGTTCATCGCATTGCGCCCGCAGCATGTTGTAGGTGGTAGCCAAGCTCTTCAAACTGGTTAAGGTGCCATTGACGGGATCAGTGACATCTGCGGGTGGGCGGCACCGCGACAATGTCATAACCAGGGTGGTGGTCGTCATCGTCGCATAACGCTGCCGAACAGTCACGGGGGCCGTGACCAGCAGAGACTTGATGAGAGTCAATAGTTTTGCCGCCGTGGCGACCAGTTGATGGCGGGTAATCTGGAGCATGCGCAGTGACTCCACTGGCCCGGTGGTGTCTTTCGGGATGCTGAGTGCTTGACCGGTGAGCACCTGCCGGGCGGCGGCGAGTGCATCAACAGGGTCTGATTTGCCATCCCGGCGTCGAAGGGCACGGGTAGGACGCAAAACCTCGAAAACTACATGTCCATGGCCAATAAGATGCCGGGTCAGACCAGCTCCGTAGGAGTTAGTACCTTCTATCCCCGCAGCTACGACGCTGTAAGCTGAGAGGAACTCGGTGACCTGCTGGTATCCGTTGCTGGTGGTGGGAAAGGTATCGGTCGCCAGATGTTTACCAGTCTCGGTCACGATGGCCACGGTGTGGGTATCGGTGTGCGTATCGATGCCGGCTACGGGGCCAGCAAGGTCAATGGTTGGTGTGGGCATGATGTTCACGGGCTTTCTGAAGCGGTGGGACACGGGGGATCCACATATCCGGAGCTTCAGACAGACAAGACGCTGATGGGACTACTACCATGACACCTGCCAGGGTGGTCACGGAAACGGTCACGCTCCTATAAGGTCATGACCAAAACTCCGGATCGCGGTACGGGACCGGAACTACTCCGAAAGACAGATCACGAGCAAGGCACACAGTGTGGCCAGTCCACTTTGGGGTCATTTCGGATGGCTCCGATCCCGTACTCCCATTATCAGCGTCCACTTTCCGGGGGTCGGGCCCCTCCTCTGCGTAGGTCTTGCTTGGCATGGTGTGGAGATTACCTTTCAGTCCCAGATTGTTGGGATGTTAGGTGCCTACCAAACGGGGGTCAGGCCCCCAGAAAGATCATTACTGAATTTTTTCAGTGACTCGGGATACGATGACAGCCATAAAAAGTGCTCGAGTTACAGAGCCCGAAAATGCGCAGATTGCTCCAATAGTTAAGTCGGGAACGCCTACAAAAAAAGCGATTAAGCCGTTTAATACTGCCACTAAACAGCTTCCCGCCATAGACCAAGTCACTATGCTATATCGGTTAAGGACATTCAAAGTGACACTCTGAACATACGCCATAATATTCAACAATGCTGCAAGGCTTATTAGAACAATCGGTAGGACGGGGATTGCGAAAGCAGGGCCATATATAACTTGAAACAATTTGGAGCCCCAGAATGCCACCAGAATGACTGGTATAATTCCGATGAAAGCGATTGATCGCGTAACCGCGAATGCACGTCTCGCGACCGCCTTCACCCCGTTCTTTTCCCGTTCACGCCGAAATGGAGTATTTAATATTGTTTGTAAAGATGACCCAAAAATATTCGCGATAGTGAGTAGGTAAGCGCTCGCCGCGAATACACCTACCGTCTGAGGGTTGCTAATCATACCCAGAAAAAGCACAGGAATTTGAAACAGGAAAGTGGATAGAAACTGTGAAGCAGTCACAGGGATGCTGGCTTGGATAATTCCTCTGTATCCACCCTTTTCGTGCACACTTGCGTATTCAAATCGGCGCCCCAGTAAAGCGTGTGCCATGGCAAAGATTGCTGAGGTCATCGCTGCAGCCACTATCGCCCAAGTTACAGAATGAAATACATACACACTGATTGAGGCGAGAAGGATGGTAATCAACGATGATAAAATAGACAGCAGACCCAGGGTCTGGATCTGATGGAAATACTGCAAGCGGGCAGCATAAATATCGCTTATGGAATCAGCTATTTTTAGTAAAGTAATAGCCAATCCTAAATAAAAAGGTACATTGGCTGTGAAGAATACATAGGTGAGAAGTATGGTCATCCCTATGAACGTGCCCATGCCACGGAGAAATAGGTAAGTAGACCAGGGCCATCGAGTCTCATGAGAAACAAAAATAGTTCTTAGCCCCAGCTGGGCTGTGACGAAAAGGGGGGTCGCCACAGCCAAAACCATACTATATAAACCAACCGCTTCAGCCCCCCCGTCCGACTGGGCAAATAACCATACTAGAAACCACTTCGAGAAAGCGGAAGATATTGTCCCGCTGATTACTAGAATGTATGAAAACTTAGTGGTGCGTTTCACGATGACTTTTAAACCTATTCCAGGGCAGTTGCACCAGTATAAGCCTCTTCGGCTCGGCGTTTATATCCAGTAGGAGACATACCACTTCGGGTCTCATCATCGAGAAGGGCTCTAATCCCAGCGCCCCAGCCGTCAGCTACGTTAACCAATAGCTTAGAATTTAACCTAATATCTTCCGCAAAATCAATGCATTTCGCGTGATGGCCATCTAACAAAAAAGGAACATCGGCAAGATATGAAACTATCGCTCCATGCAAGCGTTGAGACCATACCATTGAACTTTCAGTTAAAATTTCAATCATGCCTCTAATTCCGACTGCTGAATAAGGTACAAACTTTACCGAGTACCCTAGCTCGGTCAGCTTTTCACTTAACAACTGACCTATAGGCTCATCGTTTGCAGTAGGAGTGGATGCTAGGGCTAGAATATTCACGTCAGGCTTAGCATCGTAAAATTCCGACACCTGCTGGAGCCCTTTTCGTACCTCGTGATATAGGACCGAAAACTCAGTTCGAGAAGCTGCCGAAGGGCAAATGGATATAGCTCCAGACTTAGAATCACTCTTCTTAATTGATCTGTTTAGGGCTACGAGATCGCCTCCTAATAGAGTGCGGTCTGTAGTGAAACCTAGCGTTAGAGCTCTTTCGGCAGAAGAGGGATCACGGACTACAAGGCGATCGACTTGATCTGCTAAATCCTTTACCCGACTTTCAGCTTCCGGATTTTGAAAAGGACCAATGGACACCCCTAGTGCCTCAACCCGTTTAAAAGGCAATGCATGTTGACGCCATCGAGCTATTCCTTTTACATCTTGCATAATGGAACCGCCGCAAAGGGAAATCGTATCGGCCCACATTAAACCTGCCAGAGCTGTGCCAGCCCTTAGCAACTTTCCCAGCGCGTTCGGTTGTGCATACACATTAGATTTTAAGGGAGCAAAAGTGCGCATTTTAGCTCCAGGCCAGATTTCTGCGGATCGTTGCATCAGAGTATTAACGAAAAGATCGTCACCAAAATTCTGATATCCGTAAGATCCGACTGCTTGAACCCGTCGAGAATCCCTTGATTTAGAATCCTTCATAAAATCTCCTCTTATTTCTATTTTCTTTTGGAGCGAGTAAGTGTTCCATTGTTGGATGTTTGATTTCCAAAATTTCGTAACTTGTCCACCGAAACCAGCAGCATTCGCCGACCAAATCTCACAGCTGCTGAACTGATAGCAAGAGAGAGAAGAGGAATTGATATAAGAGAGTCCTCGTATAGCCCCTGAAATACGCGGTATTGACCTTGGAACATTTTGAGGTATTGGCCACTGGCTCCTTCCGCACTGCGGATGGGCTTGTGGTAAAAGGTTAGAAAACTTTGAAGATTTGCAGCTAAATGGGTAGCAAGGATGACTCTGCACCACAAGTCATTATCTTCAGAATATCGTAAATTCTCATTAAAACGGTTATTAATAGTCCTGCTTACAACCACAGATGAGGTCACGAAACGATTCCGAAATAACTGTTTTGCAGGTGTAATTAGACTAATTCGAGATTCTTTTTCATTTTCCGGATGGGAATCTTCTCTATAACTCCTAGCCGTTCCAAGCAGTACTATTTCCGGGTTTTTTTGTAAAGTATTAGCTTGCAATTCCAGTTTGGAAGGATGCCAGGAGTCATCCGCATCTAAAAAGGCTACAAAATCCGCTGTTGCGTTTTTCCATCCTGCATTTCGAGCCGTAGAGGGACCCTGATTCTCAGGCAGAACGATTAGGGAGGGCTGGAGATGGGAATACTCTATGAGTATTTCTCTCAATTTTGCGTTTTCGACTTCGGTACTTGCGTCATCTACTATTATTACTTCTGCTGGTAATAACGTTTGGTTACTTATGGAATCTAAAGCTCTGCGAATTGTAGCTGAATCATTGAAGAACGGAATTAATACCGAAAAACTCACATTTTTTGAGTTCATGTTTGTTACTGCCTTTCGAAAGATGCTGTCTGCAAGGAATGAAAATTTTTTAAGAGACACATGAGTTTGAATACCCTTATATCTCTTTGTTCTCTTCTCATACGTAGTAGGGAATATGTATAGGTAAGAGTTCCTTAAACCCAAGGCCGTCAATCATTTTCTTCGCATGTTTCTATATAAAGAAACATAGATAGGGTAACTCAGAAATTGAGGCCCACTAGGAGTTTAGAGTCTTAAATTCATTCTTTAATTCACTACCGGCCGTGTTTTGAGCTGTCTCCTAAGGCGTTTATCTTGGGTTGTAAAGACATCAATCGGCGTGATCTAATCTCCGAGACTTTCTCTTCTCGCATGCATACCATCCCGGTTATGTGAATGCATGTGGCAATAATTTCAAAGGAATTATGAGTTTATCTCCCTTATAGGGAAAGTCACCTTTAGCCACCTAAAATTCCAGGGCTTAATTTCAGTTTAAAAGGATTTTTAGTCTTTTTTAACTGGGTTTATGTAGCCGAGTCCTTTAAGGTAGCTTATCCGGTTTAACAGCTATTTACTTCTTCCTGAACCACTCGATGGTTTTAGCGATACCCTCGGAGAGGCCCACGGGGTTAATCTCAGGGAAGAGAGAGATTAATTGGTCGTTTGCAGCTTGTGAATCTCTCACATCACCGGTTCGAGACTCTTTATGGTCCCGATCTAGGGGAGAACCCAGTATTTCCTCCATTACCTCGATGACATCCAGAAGTGAGTGCCTCGTTCCAAAAGCGAGGTTTACGGAATCTTCTGATCGGATGTGTTCTCTCGCAGCCCGAGAAATGGTCTGAGTTACTGTGTCCACGAATGTAAAGTCTCTAGTTTGCAAACCATCACCTTGGATCGGTAGTGGAAGACCCTTTAGAGCCGCATCTACAAACGCAGGAATTACTGCCGCGTAGGCGTGCCCAGCAGCCTGTCCTGGACCGTACACATTGAAAAACCTAAAGGGAAGCACCGGGAGATCATAGACAGCACTATATGCCAAAGCATAGGTCTCAGTCGCCAGTTTGCTAACTGCATATGGGCTGATTGGCATCGCACGGAGCTTTTCTGATTTGGGCAGAACCTTATTAGCGCCATAAACCGAAGAAGACGATGCCAGCGTGACGTGGGCATTTTCTACGCGGGCAGCCTCAAGAACATATAGGGTTCCTGTTGCATTCGCATGGTGTGAAGCGACGGGATCTTGAATCGATCGTGGTACGGATGGGCGCGCTGCGAGGTGAACTACTGCGTGAGCACCTCGGGTCGCTTCCGCTAGTAGTTCCCGATCTAAAATAGAACCTTCGAACAATGTGATGTCTAGACCATCAAGGTTTTTTCGAAAACCCGTCGAAAAATCATCAATAACAGCAACATCGGATACACCGTCTTTTTGGAGCTGTTTTACAAGGTTTGAGCCAATGAAACCAGCGCCACCTGTGACGAGAATTTTCAATTTAATTTCCTTTCACCATACTGGGGGACCCGCAGATTAAAGACGTAGGTCGGACTCGGCCTTATCGAGCACGTATTTGAGGTCATAAACAATAGATTCAGGTTTTCCGAGATCACGAATTGCTTGTGCTCCCATTTCGATGAATTCCCTGTGGGCAACCGCAACGATTACGGAATCATAGGTTGAAGGTTCCAATTCACTTTTAAGAGTTATCCCGTACTCGTGCTCTACTTCGAATGGGGCAGCCCAGGGATCATAAGCATCAACTGAAATGCCGTAGTCTTCCAGTTCCGCGATGATGTCCACCACGCGTGTATTACGAATATCCGGAGTATTCTCTTTGAATGTAAGTCCGAGAATCAAAACTCGCGCGTTCTCAATACGCGTGGACTTACGGAGCATTGCTTTGACTAACTGGCTGGCAATGTACTGACCCATCGAATCATTTAGTCGCCTTCCGGCAAGAATGATCTCGGGATTATGCCCAACTGCCTGCGCCTTATGTGTCAAGTAGTAAGGGTCAACACCAATACAATGGCCACCCACGAGGCCGGGGCGGAATGGCAGGAAATTCCACTTAGTTCCCGCTGCCTCCAGAACAGCCTGAGTATCAATATCCATCTTGTTGAAAAGCAGTGCCAATTCGTTGATCAATGCGATGTTGACGTCACGCTGAGTATTTTCAATTACCTTCGCAGCTTCTGCTACCTTGATGCTTGAGGCCTTGTGCGTTCCAGCAGTGATGATGGTTCGATACAACTCATCTACAAACTCTGCGACCTCTGGTGTGGATCCAGAGGTTATCTTCACAATATTTGGCAAACGGTGTATTTTGTCGCCTGGGTTGATTCGTTCTGGACTGTAGCCTGCGTAGAAAGATTCATTGAACTTCAGTCCGCTAACCTTTTCAATTACCGGCACACACTCTTCCTCGGTTACGCCCGGATAAACCGTAGATTCGTAGATGACAATATCGCCAGGATTCATAGTTGATGCAATTGTGCGGGTCGCAGCAAGAATGATCCTGAGATCGGGTTTCTTGTGCTCATCAATGGGCGTAGGGGTCGTTACGAGGTAAACGTTTGCAGCACGAAGATCCTCTGGGTTTGCCGTGAATTGCAGCTGCGTAGCTGAAATAAGCTCTTCTTTAGAGGACTCAAGAGTTTTGTCAACACCCTCTTTTAATTCCGCGATTCGGGTTTCATTGATGTCATATCCAATAACGGGAAACTGCTTCCCAAACTCCACTGCGAGAGGTAACCCCACGTACCCTAGGCCAATCACAGCAATTTTTACATCGGATATTTTAGGTGTGCTCATAACGTCCTTATGAATTTCGCAGTTATTAGTTATTTAAATAGAGAATCAAACTCCGACCTAGCCTCTGCCGATGCTAAAAGTCAGCTGACCCCTTGGGGCGCTTCATTTGAAACTGCGACCAAGCTCATGAATGCGCGAAAGCATTTCCATTATAAGGGTAAGCTGTAAGAATAGTGGGAGAAAATGTTCAGTCGTGTTCTAACTCACTTGAGAAATTCCATTTTTCTGGGCTTCTCTCAAATAGATTAAGTGGCCCGTATGCTGGATTTCTAGAATATTTAGAAGCGCGCCAACTCATGATTATGTATTGTATAAGCCTCAAAGACCGAATAGATTACTAACATTTAAGTGGACCAGAGCGTTAGAAGCTTTGTAGAGTGCTCATTCCTTGCTGACGGCAAGGGTTTCCTACCATGAGATAGATCGGCAGATAGTTGGTTTGTAAAAATTTTTAAGGACGGTCCGCAATGTCAATTCTTGAACAGATCATCTTCTTCATCAACACCATCTTGGGTTATGGTCTGCACGCTGGTTCTTCCGCTTCCAGCAACCTTTCTCACACGATCGGCCTGTTCTAGGCCTAATTGGTAATAAGGCTGTGTAACAGTCGCCCGCGTGATTGTGTCTTTTTAGGCGCCCGCGCGGGCGATTTTCGGTTTTCATCTTTTTTAAATTGAGTTTGGAAGATCAAGTGCCCCCGGATGCACGACAATGCTATGCCGAACACGTATTGTTGAAATCGTGACTGAACATTATGACGTAGTAGTACTCGGAGCTGGCCCCGGTGGCTATGTCTCCGCCATCCGCGCCGCGCAGCTCGGTAAGAAAGTTGCGGTTATCGAGAAGCAGTACTGGGGAGGTGTCTGCCTGAATGTGGGTTGTATCCCATCTAAGGCGTTGATCAAGAACGCTGAGATCGCCCACATCTTCAACCATGAGAAGAAGACCTTCGGCATCAACGGCGAGGTCACCTTCAACTACGAGGATGCCCACAAGCGTTCCCGTGGTGTCTCCGACAAGATCGTCGGCGGTGTTCACTACTTGATGAAGAAGAACAAGATCACCGAGATCGACGGTTTCGGCACCTTCAAGGATGCCAAGACCATCGAGGTGACCGATGGTAAGGATGCCGGCAAGACCGTCACCTTCGATGACTGCATCATCGCCACCGGTTCCGTGGTCAACTCCCTCCGTGGTGTTGAGTTCTCCGAGAACGTGGTCTCCTACGAGGAGCAGATCCTCAACCCGGTGGCGCCTAAGAAGATGGTCATCGTCGGTGGCGGCGCCATCGGTATGGAATTCGCCTACGTTCTGGGCAACTACGGTGTGGACGTAACCCTCATCGAGTTCATGGACCGCGTTCTGCCGAACGAGGATCCAGAGGTGTCCAAGGTTATCGCCAAGGCCTACAAGAAGATGGGCATCAAGCTCCTCCCGGGCCACGCAACCACCGCGGTGCGCGACAATGGCGATTCCGTTGAGGTCGATTACCAGAAGAAGGGCTCGGACAAGACCGAGACCATCACCGTCGACCGTGTTCTTATCTCCGTCGGCTTCCGCCCACGCGTCGAGGGCTTCGGCCTGGAGAACACCGGCGTCAAGCTCACCGAACGCGGTGCCATCGACATTGATGAGCATATGCGCACCAACGTCGACGGCATCTACGCCATCGGTGACGTCACCGCCAAGCTGCAGCTGGCACACGTCGCCGAGGCACAGGGCATTGTCGCCGCCGAGACACTCGCCGGCGCAGAAACCCAGACCCTGGGCGACTACATGATGATGCCGCGTGCCACCTTCTGCAACCCACAGGTTGCCTCCTTCGGTTACACCGAGGAGCAGGCCAAGGAGAAGTGGCCGGATCGAGAGATCAAGGTGTCCTCCTTCCCGTTCTCCGCGAACGGCAAGGCCGTCGGCCTGGCTGAGACCGATGGTTTCGCCAAGATCGTCGCCGACGCTGAGTTCGGTGAACTGCTGGGTGGCCACATTGTCGGTGCCAACGCCTCCGAGCTGCTCAACGAGCTGGTGCTGGCCCAGAACTGGGATCTCACCACCGAGGAGATCAGCCGCAGCGTCCACATCCACCCGACCCTGTCGGAGGCTGTCAAGGAAGCTGCCCACGGCGTCAACGGCCACATGATCAACTTCTAAATCCCGTCAGACAAATGCAAATCCCCTCACCGATGGCATATCGGTGAGGGGATTTTCTCATGCACGTAAAATCATAATCCATGGCAAGGAAAGTCGACAACAGCGCCGCTACCCCCGCATTGATTAAGCTCACTGCGGACCAGATCCCGTATGAGTTGGACATCCATGGGTTCGACACGAAATCAGATAAGGGCTTCGGTCTCGATGCCGCCGAGACCATGGGCGTTGATCCAGCCCGGGTGTTCAAAACCCTCATGGCGGAGATCGATGGGGAACATGTGGTGGCCATTGTTCCGGTCAGCACCACGCTCAACCTCAAGGCTCTGGCGAAGGCCGGCGGGGGCAAGCGGGCCGAGATGATGGACCGTTCCCGCGCCCAGGTGGTCACTGGTTATGTGCCCGGTGGAATCTCGCCGATCGGGCAGAAACATCCCCACCGGGTGTTCCTCGATGAATCCGCCATCCTGCAGGAGACTATCTATATCAGTGCGGGCCGGCGCGGGTGGTCGCTGATCATGGCTCCGGATGATGTGCTGCGCGCCGCCGGTGGGCAGTACGCGGACATCGCTGATCACTGAAATGACAAAAGATCTCCGCCACGGGAAAATGGGGAGATCTTTTCGTCGACAAGCACCCTAGTACGGCGCCACCGTCGACTCATGCGCATCGATGTCGATGCGTTTGTGCACGGAGGGGAAGGCGCGTTGGGCGCAGTTCTCGCGGGTGCACACGCGGCAGCCGGAGCCGATGGGGGTGGCGGTGGAGAGGTCCTGGAGGTTGAAGCCGCGGGAGTACACGGTGCGGTCGGCGTGGCGGGCCTCGCAACCCAGGCCGATGGCGAAGAGTTTGCCGGTGTCACCGAAGCGGGCCTGGTGGTGGCGCACGGTGCGTGAGATCCACAGGTAGTTCCTGCCGTCGGGCATCTGCGCGAACTGTCGCAGCACCTTCTCGGGGTTGGTGAAGGTCTCGAACACGTTCCACAGGGGGCAGGTGCCGCCGTAGTGGGTGAAGTGGAATCCGGTGGCGGATTGGCGTTTGGACATGTTGCCGGCGCGATCAACTCGCACGAAGGTGAACGGGATGCCGCGCAGGTTGGGTCGTTGCAGGGTGGACAGGCGGTGGGCGGTGGTTTCATAGCCCACGCCGAAAACCTGGCCCAGGTATTCGATGTCGTAGCCGGAGCGTTCGGCCTCGGAGTGGAAGAGTTTGTAGGGCAGCATGACCGCGGCGGCGAAGTAGGAGGCCACACCGCGAATGGCCAGGGTGCGGGCCTCGGGGGTGGTCCAGTGGCCGTCGTCGACGATGCCCTCGATGAGGTCATTGGCCTCCAGGTAGCCCAGTTCGGTGGCCAGGCGGAAGGCCTTCTGGCCCGGGGTGAGGCGGGCGTGGACGTTGAGCACGCGGGTCTCGGTGTTGAAGTGGTGGAGCACCCCGGATTCCTCGGTGGAGTTCTCGATGGTCACATTGTGATCCAGCTGGAGGCGCCGGGTGATGGCATCCTCCATGGCGCGCGCATCATAGGGCTGCCAGCCGAGCTGGGCGGCGATCGCCTCCGCGCGGCGGTCGAGGGTGTCGAAGTAGTTCTGGCGCGCATAGATGAAGTCACGGACCTCCTCATGCGGCATGCTCACGGCCTCGGCGATGGGGCGGCGTTCCTCAGGGGAGTTGTGCCGGTTGTCCACCGCGATGGAGAGCTTGTCCCGCACATTGCGGTAGCGGCGGTGCATCTCCACCATGGCGCGCGCCAGCTGCGGATGGTTGTAGACCATCTCTGACAGTTCCTGCAGCTCGATGCTCGAGGGGTTGATCTCCCGGTCGAGCATGACATCCTGCACCTCCGCGAGCAGACGGGAATCATCATCGCGGGAGAAGAAGGTGGCATCCACACCGAAGGCCTCGGTGATGCGCAGGAGCACAGGGACGGTCAGTGGCCGTACATCGTGTTCGATCTGATTCACATAACTTGCAGAAAGCCCCAGCGTGGCGGCCAGGGAGGCCTGGCTGAGGTCGCGTTCCCGGCGCAGTTGGCGCAGCCTGGACCCTACATATGTCTTACCCATGGCATGACTATAGCGTGATCAGGGTCACCTTAACCATTCTTGGCACTGAGGTTTTGCAAACTTGTGTATTCGCTGTCCTACCCCCGAGGGGCTAACCCGCTTGTCGACGCCGCCCTCACCGCGGTGCGCACCCGTGCGCGCCGGGGGAGCGGTCGGTGACTTTTCCCTGCGTGGTGGGAGTCCCCGGGTATCGGTGGGGGAGTGGCGGGTCTGGAATAGGAAGGCTTGAGAAAAGTTCCCGGATTGATAGATAAGGGTGCCGACTAAACTTTTCGGTTGATACCAAACGGGGTTAATATCTTCCGCGAACAGATCCTTGTGAGCAGTATCACTTGCCTGGCTAAATGTCGGTTAAGACCCACGTTTCCGCAGGTAGATCGGGGTCGTTTCGGGCGGCTCCAGAGGGGCGCGAGGTGAGGCTAGCCTAAAAACTCCACATCGCGGGGTTTGAACCGGCCCCAGCATTCTCACAGCTGCCTGATCATAACTAGTTAAACGAAGAACGCTAGAAGTAGAGTGATCTCGACACTGGAGGTGCCATGACTGTTAGAAATCCCGACCGTGAGGCAATCCGTCACGGATACATTACGACGGAGGCGCTGCGTCAGCGCCCCGCATACCCGACATGGGCAATGAAGCTGACCATGGCCATCACCGGCCTGATCTTCGGTGGCTTCGTTCTCGTCCACATGATCGGAAACCTGAAATTCTTCATGCCGGATTATGGAGCCGACTCCACACATCCGGGTGAACGCCAGATCGATGTTTACGGCTCGTTCCTGCGTGAGATCGGTGAACCGCTCTTCCCATACGAGTCCATCCTCTGGATCCTTCGTATCATCCTGCTGGTTGCTCTCGTGCTGCACATCTACTGTGCCTTCGCACTGACTTCCCGCTCCCGCCACTCCCGCGGCAAGTTCAGCCGCACCGGAATGATGGGTGGATACAACACCTTTGCCACCCGCACCATGCTGGTCACCGGCATCGTGCTGCTTGCCTTCATCATCTTCCACGTCCTCGACCTGACCGTCGGCGTTCAGCCCGCGGCCCCGGAGACCTTCGAACATGGTGCGGTCTACGCCAACCTGATTGCCACCTTCAGCCGCTGGCCTGTGGCTATCTGGTACATCATTGCCAACCTGGTGCTCTTCGTGCACCTGTCCCACGGTATCTGGGTTGCGGTCAGCGACCTCGGTATCACGGGCCGTCGTTGGAGGGCGATCCTGCTGGCAGTTGCCTACATCGTCCCGGCACTGGTTCTGATCGGCAATGTCTCTATTCCGCTCGTGATCGCACTCGGCTGGATTAGCTAGGTAGAAGGTTAGGAATATATATGAGCATTCAAACTGAGACGACTCCACGCCCGGAGTTCAACCACCCGGCGTCCATCCTTCCGGAGGTCAAGCCAGGCACCGTCCTGGATGCCAACGAGCCGGTCGGCGTGCCGATGAAGGACATGTGGGACTACAACAAGGACCACATGAACCTTGTTTCCCCACTGAACCGTCGCAAGTTCCGCGTCCTGGTTGTCGGCACCGGCCTGTCCGGTGGCGCCGCCGCCGCGGCACTCGGTGAGCTCGGCTACGACGTGA
The DNA here is from genome assembly GCF_000011305.1 of Corynebacterium efficiens YS-314. Classification (NCBI taxonomy): domain Bacteria; kingdom Bacillati; phylum Actinomycetota; class Actinomycetes; order Mycobacteriales; family Corynebacteriaceae; genus Corynebacterium; species Corynebacterium efficiens. The sequence continues at coordinate 421,512 of NC_004369.1, forward strand.
AGGCGTTCACCTACCACGACGTCGCACGACGCGCCCACTCCATCGCCGCCCAGGGTGGCGTGAACTCCGCCCGTGGCAAGAAGGTGGACAATGACTCCGCCTACCGCCACGTCAAGGACACCGTCAAGGGTGGCGACTACCGCTGCCGCGAGTCCGACTGCTGGCGTCTGGCCATCGAGTCCGCCCGCGTCATCGACCACATGAACGCCATCGGTGCACCATTCGCCCGCGAATACGGCGGCACCCTGGCCACCCGTTCCTTCGGTGGTGTGCAGGTCTCCCGTACCTACTACACCCGTGGACAGACCGGTCAGCAGCTGCAGCTGGCCACCGCATCCGCACTGACCCGCCAGATCCACCTCGGATCCGTGGAGATGTTCACCCACAACGAGATGGTCGACGTCATCGTCACCGAGCGTCACGGTGAGAAGCGCTGCGAAGGCCTGATCATGCGCAACCTGATCACCGGCGAGCTCTCCGTCCACACCGGACACGCCGTGATCCTGGCCACCGGTGGTTACGGCAACGTGTACCACATGTCCACCCTGGCGAAGAACTCCAACGCCTCGGCGATCATGCGTGCCTACGAGGCCGGCGCCTACCTGGCATCCCCGTCCTTCATCCAGTTCCACCCGACGGGCCTGCCGGTGAACTCCACCTGGCAGTCCAAGACCACCCTGATGTCGGAGTCGCTGCGTAACGACGGCCGCATCTGGTCCCCGAAGAACCCGAAGGACGACCGCGACCCCAACTCCATCCCGGAGGAGGAGCGCGACTACTTCCTGGAGCGCCGCTACCCGGCATTCGGTAACCTCGTCCCCCGCGACGTGGCATCCCGTGCGATCTCCCAGCAGATCAACGCCGGTCTCGGTGTCGGCCCGATGCACAATGCCGCGTACCTGGACTTCTCCGACGCCATCGAGCGACTCGGCGTGGACACCATCCGCGAGCGTTACTCCAACCTGTTCGTCATGTACGAAGAGGCCATCGGCGAGGACCCCTACACCACCCCGATGCGTATCGCCCCGACCTGCCACTTCACCATGGGTGGCCTGTGGACCGACTTCAATGAGATGACGTCCATCCCGGGTCTGTTCGCAGCCGGTGAGGCATCCTGGACCTACCACGGTGCCAACCGTCTCGGTGCAAACTCCCTGCTCTCGGCATCGGTTGACGGCTGGTTCACCCTGCCGTTCACCATCCCGAACTACCTCGGCCCACTGCTGGGTCAGGAGCGACTGGCAGAGGACGCACCCGAGGCACTGGCGGCACTCGAGCGCGCCCAGGCACGTATCGACCGCCTGATGAACATCAAGGGCGACAACCCACACGGCCCGGAGTACTACCACCGCCAGCTCGGCGAGATCCTGTACTTCTCCTGTGGTGTGTCCCGAAACATCAAGGACCTCCAGGACGGCATCGCCAAGATCCGCGCACTCCGCGAGGATTTCTGGAACAACGTTCAGATCACCGGCACCCCGGACGAGATGAACCAGGTCCTCGAGAACGCAGCACGCGTTGCCGACTACATCGACCTCGGTGAGCTCATGTGCATCGATGCCCTCGACCGCGATGAGTCCTGTGGTGCACACTTCCGCGACGACCACCTCTCCGAGGACGGCGAAGCAGAACGTGACGATGAGAACTGGTGCTTTGTCTCCGCATGGGAGCCAGGCGAGAATGGAACCTTCATCCGCCACGCAGAGCCTCTGTTCTTCGAGTCCATCCCGCTGCAGACAAGGAACTACAAGTAATGAAACTGACACTTGAGATCTGGCGTCAGGCAGGTCCGACGGCAGAAGGAAAGTTCGAAACCGTCGAGGTCCCCGACGCAGTTGAGCAGATGTCCATCCTGGAGCTGCTCGACCACGTGAACAACCGCTACATCGAGGAAGGCCGCGAGCCTTTCGCATTCGCCTCCGACTGCCGCGAAGGCATCTGTGGCACCTGTGGTCTGCTGGTCAACGGTCGCCCCCACGGCGCCGACCAGAACAAGCCCGCCTGTGCCCAGCGCCTGGTCAGCTACAACGATGGCGATGTGCTCAAGATCGAGCCGATGCGTTCCGCCGCATACCCGGTGATCAAGGACATGGTTGTCGACCGTTCCGCTCTGGACCGCGTCGTTCAGCAGGGTGGTTACATCTCCGTCAACGCCGGTACCGCACCGGACGCTGACACCCTGCACCTCAACCACGAGGTCGCTGAGCTCGCTCTCGACCACGCTGCCTGCATCGGCTGTGGTGCCTGCGTCGCCGCCTGCCCGAACGGTGCAGCCCACCTGTACACCGGTTCCAAGCTGGTCCACCTCTCCCTCCTGCCCCTGGGCAAGGAAGAGCGCGGCCTGCGTGCCCGTAAGATGATCGATGAGATGGAGACCAACTTCGGTCACTGCTCCCTCTACGGTGAGTGTGCGGATGTCTGCCCGGCAGGTATCCCTCTGACCGCTGTTTCTGCCATCAACAAGGAACGCGCACGTGCCGCTTTCCGAGGCAAAGACAACTAGGCTAGAGTCCAGGTTAAGAGCACACCGCAGTCCGCTTGAACGGCTTCATAACAACAAGAAAGACGAGTGAACGCCATGTCCGAATCTCACGCGAGTTACATCAAGTCAGCTCCTGAGCGTATGAACTACATCGATGGGTACACCCCGGTGAGTTACTCCGCTCCGCACTCCTCCCTGGAGCGTGGTACCACGTGGACCGGCATGGGCTTTCTGCTGGTCTCCCTCGCTGGCATTGGAGTCGTCCTCTTCGGCTGGGGTGCAAACTCCGTCGGAACCCAGCCTGACAACTGGATGCTCTACATCATCCTCGGTGCGATCTTCTTCATCATCACCGGTATCATTGGTTTCGTGCTGATCTGGAAGGGTCGGGCACCGTACCGCAGGTACGTCAAGGAAACCGGTCGCGAGCACTAGAGTTCTTCTAGATCCAGACCTGCCGTCACGGCCCCTAGGAGCGTGGGTCTTTAGTCGGTGACCTGAACCCGGGTGTCTCCCCCCGGTCCTGCTGGGTGACGTGGGATAATAACCTCCATGAGTGGTGGATCCGATGATGGCTTGTTCCCCGAAGAGACTCTCCAGCGGGTCCCGGCCCCGGACCCGGTGGAAGCGCCGGTGGATAAACGCTTCGCCCCGTTCAACCCCCACGCGGTGATGCTGCTGCCGCCGTCGCTGGATGAGTGGCTGCCTGATAACCACCTCGCCCGGTTCATCGCCGACCTCGTCGACACGGAACTGGATCTGACCGGGTTCTATGATTCCTACACCCGGTCCAAGGGGCGCCCACCCTATGATCCCCGGATGATGCTGCGGGTCATGCTCTACGGCTACTGCACCGGGGTACGGTCCTCCCGGAAACTGGAAACAGCGTGTATCGACAGCGTGGCGTTTCGCTGGCTCGCCGCTGGCGCAGGCCCGGATTTCCGGGCGTTTAGCCGGTTTCGGGCCCGCCACCTTCAGGCGTTGGCCGGGGTGTTTGTCCAGGCGTTGGCCCTGTGCCGGGAAGCGGGCATGGTGAAACTGGGCACGGTTGCGTTGGACGGGACGAAGGTGCAGGCGAATGCCTCCCGTCGTAAGGCCATGAGTTACCAGCGCCTGGTCCCGGCCGAGGAGAAGCTGGCTGAGCAGGTCGAGCAGATGCTTAACGATGCGGCGACCACGGATGAGGTCGAGGATCAGCGTTACGGGGTCGATGCCCGCGGTGATGAGTTGCCTGAGGAGTTGGTCAGCCGGTCCGCCCGGTTGGCAACGCTGCGTCGGGCGCGCCAGCAGTTGGAACAGGACGCCGCGGACAAAGCACGGCAGGTGGCGGAAACCAAGGCACGGGACCGGGGTGATGATGACGACACGGTCGCGGACAAGGGGCAGGCCGCGGCGGATACGGCAGTGGTGAAACCCTCGGCGCAGCGTAATTTCACGGATCCGGATGCCCGGATCATGAAGCTGAGTTCCGGTGGGTTTGATTACTGCTATAACGCGCAGACGGTGGTGGATGCTGAGCATCAGGTGATCGTGGCCACCGAGTTGAGTAACACCGCCACCGATGTCGGTGCGACGGTGCCGATGGTGCTGGCCACGGCTGAGCAATTGGGGGTCTGGCCGGCCCGGTGGTTGATGGATGCCGGGTACTGCTCGAAGAAGAACCTCACCGAAGTCGCTGGCCTGGAGGACACGCACGACACGGAGTTTTTCATCGCGACCGGGCGGGTCAAACACGGAGAGAAGATCCCGGATGCCCCACGCGGCAGGATCCCTAACGATGCCACCTTACGGGAGCGGATGGGACGTAGGCTGCGCACGAAGCGGGGCAAGGCGGTGTACGGGAAACGTAAGTCAGTGATCGAGCCGGTGTTCGGTCAGATCGCCACGCGGCAGGGCAAGCACGTGGTGCTGCGGGGGTTGGCGGCGGCTCGGGCGGAGTGGGATCTGGTGGCGGGGTGTCATAACCTGTTGAAGCTGTTTTCCTTCCGACAGACGGCCTGAGCCCGCCGGGAAACCGGCAGGCCCGGTGGCCCGAACCACGGCTTTCTTGCCGGGGGCGGATATCGGGGTCCGATCGAGTGATTCTGGGCGGGTCGGGGCCGGTGGTGGCTCTGGGGAACCGAATTTTGGTGTCCCCCGCTACCGACTAACGACCCACGCTCCTAGGCTAAAACCCCCTGGGCCCCAAGGCACCTCCACCCACACCCGCTCTCCCTCACTACGAGGGGCAGCGGGTGTGGGCATTTCTATCTGCGCTGGTTTAGATTGGGTGCCATGTCCGGCAACTTCCGCATGATCCAGATGGTGGTGATCGGCCTGATCACGCTCCTGGTGGCCATCAGCCTGATCAGGTTCACCATGGGCATCTTCTCCGGGGAGGTGGAGGTGCGGGATCCGGTGATCGGGCCGGGCTCGGGATCGGTGTCGGAGCCCACGCCCACCAGCACAGTTCCCGCCTAAGCTGGCAGCGCCTCACCCGCCACCACGCGGAAGGCCCGGAAGACCCCGTTCTTGCCAGGGCCGATGGTGGTGGAGTGTTCGGTGTCCATGACATGGCTGCGGTCGGCATAGGACAGCAGGTATTCATCGAAGGCCGGCAGCAGCAGTTCAGGTTCCAGTGCCTGGCGGATCTCCGCATCGGTGACATCCAGGGCCCAGGACGGCATCCACATCGCCTCCCCGTGGGGGCCGGTGACGGGGTGAATCTCCCTGGAATCGCTGGCCAGTTCAAGGCCCCGGCGTACCTGGGCCACCGTGAGTCCGGACCACCACTGCAGATCCTTCGCGGTGGCCGCGCCCCGGGCCCGGACATAGCGCACGGTCATCTCCTCCAGGGCGGCATCGCCCTCCAGTCCCAGCGATAACACGCAGACGCTGTCGAGCAGCACAAAGGTATCCTCCGAACCCTGCGGTGGGCCCTGCACGATGGTGCCCTCCCCACCGAAGTGGCGCAGCAAGTGCTGACCGCGATTGTCCCCGGGATCCACACCCACGGATGCAAAAAGCGAATATGCCTCGGTGCGGGTCACAGGCTGCTCGGCCCGGGTGGCCCGCTCCGCGAGGATGTCGCGGGCGCTGTCAACAGCTGCGCTATCAAGCCCGAGACTGCCCCGACGCTTGGCGGAGGCAGCCAGGATGCGTGGGGAACACAGCAACGTCATCCAGCGCACGTCTTCTGCTGCGAGCAGGTGGTGCGTGCCGCGCTGGCTCCACGTGCGGATGAGCAACGATGATCCGATGGCCTCGGCTGTGCCGCCCTGGGCACCGGAACGCAGATCAATGGCGAGCAGGGAGGCAGGACGGTTCTGGGCCTGGGTGGCCAGCATGTGTTTGGCCACGCCCACCGCGGTGGTCGGGGTGTGGGGGCGTGCGGCCGAGGGGGCGAGCAGCTGCGCGATCAGGCGTACGCCACGAAGGTGGTCCAGGGTGAGCTGTGCAGTCATGCCCTCCCAGGATAGTGGCAGGCGTCACGGAGGGGTTGGGGGAAACCCCGGATACCGGGAGTGGGTGTAAGCGTCCATAATGGTGACATGGGAAAACACGAACTGCCCGAAACCACCGGTGCGGCCGGAACGGTCGCCGTCACAACTGTCCGCGGACCGGAGAAGGATCCACTCGCGGTACCGGGGCCGTCGGCGGAGGTGGAGGCGCAGCGTCGAAAAGCACTGCGCAGGCACAAGGCCTTCGCGCTCGGGCTGCTGATCTTCGCGGCTGTTGTTTACCTGATCTGCCGGTATATCGAAACCCGGCCCGGGGACACAGCCGCCTGGGTGGGGTTTGTGCGCGCCGCCTCGGAGGCCGGGATGATCGGCGGGCTGGCGGACTGGTTCGCGGTCACCGCGTTGTTCCGGCACCCCATGGGTCTGCCGATCCCGCACACCGCGCTGATCCGGAAGAAGAAGGATGAACTGGGTGTGGCGCTGAGCAGCTTCGTGGGGGAGAACTTCCTCAACGCCCAGCTGATCACCGAGAAGGTCCGCCAGGCGAAGATCCCGGAGCGGGCGGGGCAGTGGCTCGCGCAACCGGAGAACAGCGAGGTGGTGTCGCGGGAGGTCGGCAAACTGACGGCGAATGTGGTCAAGGCGATCGACCCGGAGGACGCGGAGGCGGTGATCAACTCCGCGCTCATTGACAAACTCGCCGAACCCGCGTGGGGGCCACCGCTGGGCCGACTGCTCGACCAGCTCATCGCCGAGGGCAAGGCCGAACCCGTGGTGCAGCAGCTGACGGAGTGGGTGCATAAGAAGGCGCTCGGCTCCGAGGACCTGATCGACCGCCTGCTCAATGAACGCCGCCCCATTTGGGCGCCGAAGTTTGTCAACGAGCTGGTCGGTGACCGCGTCTACCGTGAACTCATCCAGTTTACCGAGGCCGTCTCCACCGATCCCAACCACGAGGCGCGCCAGTCCATCCGCCGTTTCCTCACCAAACTGGCCACCGACCTGCAGTACGACGCCGGCATGATCACCAAGGTCGAGGAGATCAAACACGACGTCATGGGTTCCGCGGCCGTCACCCAGGCCGCGCCGACCATCTGGGCGTCCGCGTCCGCCTCGCTCATCGACGCCGCCTCCGACCCCGACTCCATGCTGCGCCGCAAGATCGCCGAGCTCTCCGTGCGCTGGGGTGAGCGGGTGCTTAACGACGAAACCCTCCGCACCGACCTCGACCGGCGCCTCATGGGAGCCGCGACCTTCCTCGCCGACAACTACGCCCCCGAGGTCACCGGTATCATCTCCGAAACCATCGAACGCTGGGACGCCGACGAGGCCTCCGACAAGATCGAACTGATGGTGGGCAAGGACCTGCAGTGGATCCGCGTCAACGGCACCGTTGTGGGTGCACTCGCCGGTCTGGCCATTTACACTGTGTCCCATCTGATGTTTGGTGCTTGATTCTTCTGATTACAAAGGATGAGACGATGAGCGACAAGGACAGCGTGCTGGGTAACCTGGGCGACCTCACCGGCCAGGTGGTGAAGAAGGTCCGCGAGGATGTCACCTCCGACGGGAAGCTGGACAAGCTGAAGAAGGAAGCCAGCGAGGCCATGGAAACCGCGAAGAGCGGGGACTACCTGGAGGCCGGCAAGGATTTTGCCAAGGACGCCGGGGAGTTCATCAAGGACGTCGCCGGTTCCGTGAAGGCCGCGGTGGGGGAGGCCAGGGACACCGACGAGGCGGTGGCCGTGAAGAGCAGGTTCGCGTCCGTGGTGGAAAGCTCCCGCGACAAACTCGATGACACCGTGGACAAGGTGCGGGCGAAACGGGCCGGTTCGGCCGGTGTTGCGGAGACTGCCGAATCCACAAATGACGCGGGAGACGATATCATCGACGGTGAAGTTGTCACCAACCCCGACGACCCGCACACCCCCAGCGCCTAGACGAGGAAAGCACCACGCCACCATGGACCTGTCACTGCTCTTAACCGCCACCGGATGGATCGTCCAGGGCATCTACCTGGTCATCGCGCTCTTCGCCTTCATCGGTGCCTTCATGGTGGCCACCACCCGCGAGGACGCCTTCGAGGTGGCCGGACGCCAGAGCAAACTGATCTGGACCGCGCTGCTGGGTGTCTCCGGCTTCGCGCTGCTGCTGGGCCTGCCGTTCCTCACCTGGGTGGGCATGGTGATTGTGGGTCTGTACTGGTGGGATGTGCGCCCCCAGATCCAGAACATCCTCAGTGGTAATGGTGGCTGGTAGCTCAGCGTTTACTGGAGTGCGTCCCCTGCCCGGGTTTCCCCGGGCGGGGGATTTTTTATGCGCTGGGTCACTGGGGGCTTCTGGCTAGGCAGACTTCACCCGGTGCAATATTGCACTCGGTGCAAGTTTGCACTAGGTTTACTGATGTGATCAGTGCAGAACAACCCTCGCTGCGCGAGATGAAGCGCCGACAGACCCTGGAGGCGATCGAAGACCACGCCACCAGCCTCGTGCTGGAGCGTGGGTTCGATGACGTCACCGTCGACGACATCTGTGCCGGGGCGGGGATCTCCAAACGAACCTTCTTCAACTATGTGGAATCCAAGGAGGTCGCCGTCGTCGGGCCCGGCCCGCGGGTGCCCACCGAGGACGAACGCCAGGCTTTCCTGGACACCGAACACCCGGACCTGCTCCGCGCGGCCCTGGATCAGATGGTCTGCCTCTTCGGCGACCATGACGGCACCGGCCCCGGACTGACCGATGAGATCAGGCGCCGACGCAGGTGCATCCGCGCCGACCATCCCACCCTGGCCATGCAACACTTCGCCCGGATCCACGAAGCCCGGGCAGCCCTCGAGGAGCTGGTGGCCGAATATCTGCGCCGCTGGCCGGATGCCCGCCGGCTCGCCGATGCTCCGGAGGTCGAGGCCATCACCATCGTCGGACTGCTCCTCACCGCCGTCCACCAGGGAAGTCGCGCCTGGCACGAACTTGATAATGCAGCATCCGCGGATTTCGCAGACTGCTGCCGGAAAGCCCTGAATGATATTTTTCTTCTCAAAGATGGATCGAATAAATGACACAGATAGATAATGAGCGGGAGATCGCGTCGCAAAGCAGCGTTGAACCCCCCGTGGAAAAGAAGAATCTCCCGCTGATCATCGGCGCCCTCATGCTGACGATGCTGCTCAGCGCCCTGGGCCAGACCATCTTCGGCGCGGCCCTGCCGACCATCGTCGGTGAACTCGGCGGCGTGAACCACATGTCCTGGGTGGTCACCGCCTTCCTGCTCGGCCAGACCATCTCACTGCCGATCTTCGGCAAACTCGGCGATCAGTTCGGCCGCAAATACCTGTTCATGTTCTCCATCGCGCTGTTCGTGGTGGGCTCCGCCGTGGGTGCCATGGCCCAGAGCATGGCCGTGCTCATCGTCGCCCGCGCCATGCAGGGTGTCGCCGGCGGTGGCCTGATGATCCTCTCCCAGGCCATCCTCGCCGACGTCACCACCGCCCGTGAACGCGCCAAGTACATGGGCATCATGGGCTCCGTCTTCGGACTCAGCTCCGTGCTCGGCCCCCTGCTCGGTGGTTGGTTCACCGACGGACCCGGCTGGCGCTGGGGGCTGTGGTTCAACGTGCCGCTCGGTATCGTCGCGCTGCTCTCCATCGCGGCATTCCTCAAACTGCCGGTGCGGGCCCGCGGCAAGATCACCATTGACTGGCTGGGTGGCGTCTTCCTCGCGATCGCGACCACCGCCACCGTGCTCACCGTCACCTGGGGCGGCAATGAATACGACTGGGGCTCCCCGCTGATCATCGGCATGATCATCACCGCCGTGGTGGCGACCGTCATCTTCGTGTTCGTCGAACGACGCGCCGTCGACCCGCTGGTTCCGATGTACCTGTTCCGCAACCGCAACTTTGTGCTCACCGCCGTCGCCGGTGTGGGCGTGGGCCTGTTCATGATGGGCACCCTCGCCTACATGCCGACCTACCTCCAGATGGTCCACGGCCTCAACCCCACCGAAGCCGGCCTCATGCTCATCCCCATGATGATCGGCCTGATCGGCACCTCCACCATCGTCGGCTCCCTGGTGTCCAAGACCGGTAAATACAAGTGGTACCCGTTCACCGGCATGCTCATCATGGTCGTCGCCCTGTTCCTGCTGTCCACGCTCTCACCGGCCGACACCCTCGTGACCATCGGCTTCTACTTCTTCATCTTCGGCTTCGGCCTGGGCATGGCGATGCAGATCCTCGTGCTCATCGTCCAGAACTCCTTCCCGATCACCATCGTGGGCACCGCCACCGGCGCGAACAACTTCTTCCGCCAGATCGGTGGCGCCGTGGGCTCCGCCTTCATCGGTGGCCTGTTCACCAGCAACCTGATCAGCCGCTTCAATGAGAACGTGCCCCCCGCCGTCGCCTCGATGAGGGAGGAGGGCGCCGACTTCGCCGCCCGCATGGCCGATGGTTCCGCCATGCAGAACCTCACCCCGCAGATGCTGGATACCCTGCCCGCCGTCATCCGCGATGCCATCCAGCTGGCCTACAACGACGCACTGACCCCGGTGTTCCTCATGCTGGTCCCCGTTGCCGTCCTGTCTGCTGTGCTGCTGTTCTTCATCAAGGAGGAGCACCTCAAGGAGACGATCGACTAGGAGTGCTTGACGATTTCGACACAGACCGCCCGTTGGGTGCGGTGTGTGTCGAAAACTTCTACCAGGAAAATACTAGCCCCGACTGCACACCATTGAATATGGTGCCAGTCGGGGCTGGTCTGTGCAGAAAAGCAACTCCTCGAAGATCACCGTGCAGTCTCCGAGCTATAAACATGGACCGCATAGGCAAGAAGCGGCACAGCTCATTTCTTGAATGAGCATTCTCCTTGAAGTGAAGAATATAAGAAACCGTACGTTTAGGACGGTGGAGAGGCCCCGATCCACAGTTCTAGTCTTTTCCACTGGGGAGGAAAACCCATGGATTCTATATCGAGATACGCAGTAGCCGGGAATTTCTCAACAAGCTCAACAACCTGTCTTGGCCAGGTTGTCTCTGGTTCAATATTGGAGAGCAGGTAAGCCATAATGGCGATCACATTATAAAGCCCAAAGCCACCTTTCGAAGAGCCTGGCTCATTTAGATGCTCCAGCAGGGGGATAGAACCCGCTTTGGGACGTTTCGGAGCGTGTACGAGCTTGCGGTTGAACAAGCGCGCATGGTGAGCAGAGAAATTCCGCACGTCATTAATGCTGGCTAACCAGCTGCGGAAATGTGTCTTCGTGTGCACCCCGTACCCTTGCGCCAGCTCGGTGGCGAGTTCCCGTTGAAAACCTCCATAGAGTACCGCAAGCTGGCCGAGCTCTAGAAGTTCGGTCAATGCCCAGATAGGTAGCTGTCCTTCATAGGCATCCTCAAAATGCTTGACGAACATCTCATGTGAACGTTGATGACTTTCCTGAGCTTTGGCCACCCACGCACCGTGCCTGTAACGACGGACAAAGTTCTCTTCAAAAGTAGAACTATCGAGATGAGCGAATGGTGACTTTCTGCCCAGGGTGTACCCGATGCGCATGCGCACCGAGATCTCAATCCGCTCGACGGCATCGAGCATGAGTAACCGAAGGTGGCGATCATAATCAATGAGAGCCATTACCTGGTCAAGGGTTGTTCCCGGCTCATAAGAACTCAACAGGGTGACCTGGGGGACTCCATCGTCACCAGTATGAACCACCTTCTCACGGAAAGGGTGCAGGTATCCCGTCAAACGGTAATAACCTACCCGCATCAGCGCCTGAGCAGCTTTGGAGGAATCGCCGATCTCTAGATTCCGACTCTTAAGTTTCTGAACCTGGTCTTCTACGCTCAGCCAGGGTTTTTGATACTGGGCCATGGGCATCTCCACAGAAATGAAAATCAGCCCGAGCCACCAAGGTGGCGAGCGGACTGATCATGATGGAATCAGCTTAACATGGTTGGCCAACAAGTGGAACCCTCACGAAACGCCAACCAGGCCGGAATTCCGGGCAAGATGATACCGAACCATTGTGTTCACAACGTCACGGGGCAATACAGCTAGAAACCAAACGTCCGTGATCCTGCCGCATGGACTTCGAATGGCTCCATAGCAACGGGGACGTCGAGGAGAGTGATTAAATCTCGACACAGCCCGGCTGGAGCGGCGGTGGTGTGTCGAAAAAGTCGAAGGGAAGCGCCGGGAAATCGTGAAAAATTCGACACACCAGCCTCCGGAGATCCCACTTGTGTCGAAAAATTCTTCCACCGGGAACAGCAGGCAGCCCCGCCGGCGCACCATCAACACTGGTGCACGGGCGGGGCTGAGGGGGTTTCGTCGACAAGCGAGACGTTAGTCGAAGATGACGGTGCGGTTGCCGTAGACCAGGATGCGGTCCTCGAGGTGGAAGCGCAGGCCGCGGGCCAGCACCTGCTTCTCTGCGTCACGGCCGACGCGCTGCAGCTCGGTGGGGGAGTCCTTGTGGGTGACGCGGATGACGTCCTGCTCGATGATGGGGCCGTCGTCGAGGTCCGGGGTGGCGTAGTGGCAGGTCGCGCCGATCAGTTTCACGCCGCGGCTGTGTGCCTGGTGGTAGGGGCGCGCGCCCATGAAGGACGGCAGGAAGCTGTGGTGGATGTTGAGCACACGCCCGGCCCACATCTCGCACAGGTCGGGTGGCAGGATCTGCATGAAACGCGCCATGACGATGGCATCGGGGTTGAGCTCATTGACAATCTCCGTCACGGCATCGAAGGCGCGGCGCTTGCCCACGGCGTCCTTGGGGAAGGGGATGTGGTGGAAGGGCACGCCGTGGTTCTTGGCGATGTACTCCAGGTTGTCATGATTGCCGATGACCGCGACGACCTCCATGGGGTAGTCGTTTTCCGCGACGCGTCCCAGCAGATCGTGGAGGCAGTGACCCTCCTTGGACACGAGGATGACGGCCTTCTTCACCTGGGCGGTGTCGGTGAACTGCCAGCGGGCGCGGGGGCCGAATTCCTCCTCGGCGAAGGCGGCAAATTCCTCGCGTAGTTCCTCGATCTCCATGTCGATGGATTCGGCGCGCACGGCCTGGCGGGTGAAGAACCAGTTGCTGTCCGGGTCGGTGAAGTATCCGGCTTCGGTAATCCATCCTCCGCGTTCCGCGAGGAACGACGACAGTTTCGCCACGATTCCGGTGGAGTCGGGGCAGCCGAAGGTGAGCACATATTGGCGCTCTTCGGGCGCCGTGCCGGGACGGTTACGGATCTCAGTGAAACTCGGGGTCATTGCACGGATTCTACGTACATGGCCAGGGCTTTACTAATCCGGGGTGGGCATCGGTCACTAGGCTGATGGGTATGACTATCACCCGGGCCGAGATGGCCTCGATTCTTGATTACACGCTGCTCGGCCCCGAGGTCACCACCGCGGACCTCCAGGCGCTTATCGACGATGCCCTCACCCTCGGCGTCCCCACCATCTGCATCCCGCCGTCCATGATGAACGCCACCAAACGCGCCCAGGATGCCGGCCTGCGGATCGCCACCGTCGCCGGTTTCCCGCACGGTAAATCCGCCCCGCTGGTCAAGGCCGCCGAGGCGCGCCTAGCGGTGCAGTACGGTGCGTCCGAGGTGGATGTGGTGCTGGATATCGCCGCGGTGAAAGCCGCTGATGACAATGCCCTGTTGGCGGAGATGGTCGCCATCCGCGAGGCGCTCGCCTCACCGGTGACCCTGAAATTCATCGTGGAATCCGCGGTGGTGGATGATGTTGCCCTCGAGGTGGCCACCCACGCCGCCCGTGCCGCGGGTGCTGATTTCATCAAGACCTCCACCGGTTTCCACCCCGCCGGTGGTGCCACCGTGGAAGCCGTGCGGGTCCTGGCCGGCGCCGCCCAGGGGCAGATCGGTGTGAAGGCCTCCGGTGGTATCCGCACCTGGGAACAGGCGGTGGCCATGGTGGAGGCCGGTGCCACGCGCATCGGCACCTCCAATGCGCGTGCGATCCTGGAGGGTGCGCCGGCATAACGGCAGCAGAACAGAGACATGTTTATGACCTGCCGCACAATGGGTGCCTATGAGAGTGATAAATGACACTCCACATTAGCAGGCATTGGTCACACCTTTAAAATTAGTGGTATGACCACAGTTCCCGCCCTTACCCGTGAAGAAGCCCGCCAGATCGACGCCTGATGGCGCGCCAACAACTACCTCACCGTTGGCCAGATCTACCTCAAGTCCAACCCCCTGCTGGAGCGCCCGCTCACCGCCGACGACATCAAGCCCCGCCTCCTCGGCCACTGGGGAACCTCCCCGGGCCTGTCCTTCATCTACGCTCACCTCAACCGCCTGATCAAGCACACCGACCAGGATTTCATCTACATCACCGGCCCTGGACACGGTGGCCCCGCAGTGGTGTCCGCCTCCTACCTGGAGGGCTCCTACACCGAGTGCTTCCCCCGCATCACCGCTGACGCCGACGGCATGGCCAAGCTCTTCCGCCAGTTCTCCTCACCGGGTGGCATCCCCTCCCATGCATCGGTCACCACCCCGGGCTCCATCCACGAGGGCGGCGAGGGGTTACGCCCTGTCCCACGCCTTCGGTGCCGCCTTCGACAACCCGGATCTGATCGTCGCCGCCGTCGTCGGTGACGGCGAGGCAGAGACGGGCGCCCTTGAGGGTTCCTGGAAGTCCGTCTCCTTCCTCAATCCGGAGCATGACGGCGCTGTCCTGCCGATCCTGCACCTCAACGGTGGCAAGATCGCGTCGCCCACCGTCCTGTCCCGCAAGGATCCCGATGAGGTCCAGGCCCTGCTTGAAGGCCACGGCTATGAGGTCATCTGGGTCGAGGGTGAGGATCTGCCGTGGATGCACGAGCGTTTCGCCAATGCCCTGACCTACGCCTATGACCGCATCAAGGCCATCCAGACTGAAGCCTGCTCCGAGAACTGGGACGGTGAACGTCCGGTGTGGCCGATGATCATCCTGCGCACCCCGAAGGGCTGGACCGGCCCCCACACCGTCGACCACAAGATCTACGAGGGCACCTGGCGCTCCCACCAGGTTCCACTGGACGGCATGAAGGAGGACGAGAAGCAGCTGCGCCTGCTGGAGGAATGGCTGCGCTCCTACCGCCCGGAGGAACTGTTCAACCCCGACGGCACCCTCACCGACCTGGTCAGGGCCAACAACCCGGCGGGTGAGCTGCGCATGTCAGCCAACCCGCACGCCAACGGCGGCCTGCTGACCAGGGATCTTAAGCTCCGTGACCTGAGCAACTACGAGCGCGAGGTCACCGACGAGACCCGCGGCCGCATCAAGGCCGAATCCACCCGCACCCTGGGTGAGATCATGCGCGATGCCTACGAGGACAACCCGGACAACTTCCGCCTCTTCTGCCCGGATGAGACCAACTCCAACCGCCTGGGTGCCGTCTTCGAGGTCTCCGACCGCACCTTCATGGAGCGCACCGACCTCATCGATGAGAAACTCTCCCGCAAGGGCCGCGTCATGGAGGTGCTGTCCGAGCACAACTGCCACGGTTGGCTCGACGGGTATAACCTCACCGGCCGCCATGGCCTGTACGCCTCCTATGAGGCCTTCGGCATGGTGTCGGCATCCATGACGATGCAGGCGGGCAAGTGGTTCCAGGAGGCCAACCATCTCGACTGGCGCGCCAAGACCCCCTCGCTGAACATCCTGTTGTCGTCGACCTGTTGGCGCAATGACCATAACGGTTTCTCCCACCAGGCCCCGGAGCTGCTCAACGTGGTGCTCAACATGAACAAGGCGGTCGGCCGCATCTACCTGCCTGTCGACGCCAACTCCCTGGCCGTGGTCTCCGAGAAGATCTTCGCCGACAGGAACAAGGTCAACCTGGTCATCCAGGACAAGCAGCCGCAGCTGCAGTACATGTCCCTGGATGAGGCCAAGGACCACGTCGGCCCCGGATCTGGAGTGCAAGCCCGCCTCCGATGCCCACGTCCAGCGCCCGCCGCTGCCGGAGCGCTAAGACCCCTGTGGCCCCTGCCCGGCGAACCCCCGGGCGGGGGTTTCGTGCGTCGACAAGCTTGTCGACGGTCCCCTGTGGCGGAAATATACCCCCTGGGGTATGGTGTCTGTCGTGGGGTCTCGATGAGGACCTCCGCTTCAGTGTGCATACCTGTTGAGAGAAGAGGCCCGCCTTGTCCACCCCTACCGATACCGCCCGCAGATCGGATACAGCCGCCGTCGCCCTGACCGGCGGTCTTGTCGCACTGCTGGTCCTGGTCTCCGCCATGCCCCCGCTGGGTACCGCCGCGTATCTCGCCGGCCTACCCATGGCGGCTGAGGATCTCGGCATCACCACCGGTGCCGCGCAGCTCACCCTCACCGTCTATATTCTCGGCCTGGCGCTCGGCCAGATCGTCATCGGCCCGCTGTCCGATAGGTTCGGCAGGCGTCGTCCGCTGCTGGTCGGCATCATCGCCTTCGTGCTGTTCAGCATCTCCATCTCCTTTGTCCCCACCCTGGAGATCATGCTGGTCCTGCGCCTGTTCCAGGGTATTGCGGCCAGTTCCGGCATGGTGCTGGGACGCGCGATCGTCCATGACATGGTCCAGGGCGATCGTGCCGCACGCGCCCTCAACGTGATCACCGCCGCCGGCCTCATCGTCCCGGCCCTGGCACCGCTGCTGGGGTCGCTGATCCTCGCGTTCGGTACCTGGCGCACCATCTTCCTGGTGCTTGCGGGCCTGGGCGCGGTGGTCGGTGTGTGGAGTTTCATCCGCATCCCCGAGACCCACGGCGTCCGCGCGCAGGCCGGGCCCCAGAAGAAGACCCCGACCACCCCGAACATGCTGCGCTTTGTCATGTACACCGCCGTGGTCAGCTTCTCCTTCATGGCGATGTATTCCTATGTCTCCTCCGCACCGTTTGTGTTCCAGCAGCTCCACGGCTTCACCCCGGCAGGCTATGCCATCACCGGCGCGGTGCTCTCGCTGATCATGGCCGGTGTGGGCATCGCCGGTTCCCGAATCATCGGCCGTGAGACCCCGTTTGGCACCTTCACCGCGGTGCGTGCCGTGGGCACCGGCCTGGTCGTGCTGTTCCTCGGTGCCGTGCTGGTGCTGGCCACCGTGCTGCTGGAACTGCATGTGGCCTGGTACATCGCCGCCCTGGCGGTGGCCGTGGCCCCGGTGGCATTGATCTCCGGCAGTGCGACCGCCCTGGCGATGGATTCCAGCCCCCTGCGCGGCGGTGCCTCCTCCGCGGTGATCGGTTTCACCCAGTCGGTCCTCGGTGCCATGGCACCACCACTGGTGGGCATCCTCGGTGTGGACGCCCGACCCATGGCCATGGTGTTCGTCGGCGCCGCACTGCTCGGCCTCATCGCCTCCTGGATCGCCCGGCCGCGGGCATAATCTGATTAACCGTCTGAACAGTCCAGCGTCTGGTTGATCAGGGCCGACGGTGCACCCTGCGCGGCCATGGCCTGGGTGTCATAACAGGGGTAACCCGTGACCGCGGACTCACCGGTGGGGGCATACATCTCCCAGGACTCGTTCACCCACTGGAAGATACGTACGTAGTCGGACTGGTCCTGGCCACCGCGCGCCCAGCCGGATTCGCAGAACAGCAGGCCGTCGACAAAGTCATGGCCATCCGCCCGGAGAGCCTCCGGATCACAGGACGGGCCCGGTGCCGGAGCCGTTGTGGTTGGGGGAGCCGGTGGTGCCGCGGTGGTCTGTTGGGTGATGGTCTGGGTGGTTTCCTCCACCGGGACGGTGTTGGTCACGGTGACAGGATCCGGTTCGGTGGAGGTTGCGGTGACCGTCTCCACCGGTGTGGTCAGCGGGGTGGTGGAAGTGGTGGTCGTGTCGGCGGCCGAGGTGGAATCATCGTCATCCCGGGTGGCCAACATCCACCCGATGACGATCGCCGCGATGAGTAGCAGCACACCGAGCACGGTAGCGATGACCGTGAGGGTCCGGTTGTTATCGCGCACCTCTTCCCGGGCCTCATCCTGCCCGTACCCGTCCCCCGGGGGCGGCGTGTCACCCGGATACTGATTGTTCATATCGGTCATGTCCTGCTCCTTCTCCCGCGTCCAACTCTTCCTACAATCGTGACACGGAAACCAGCCCACCGGACCCCGCCGAAGGACAAATTTGCATAACAAAACCCCGGCGCCGCAGACTGCGCGCCGGGGTCAAGCCGTCAAGCCGTCAGGCCGTCACGCCTTCGAAAACCTCGCAATGGCCTCGGAGACCTCCTTCAGTTTCGCATCCAGTTCCTCGCCACCCAGTTCGGCGGCGTCGCGGACGCAGTGTTTCATGTGGTCCTCCAGCAGACCGAAGGCCACATTCTTCAGGGCGGAGTTCACAGCGGAGATCTGCGTGAGGATGTCGATGCAGTACTGCTCCTCGTCGATCATCCGGTGGATGCCGCGGGTCTGGCCCTCGATGCGTTTGAGCCGGGCGAGGTAGCGTTTCTTCTCGTCGATGTAGCCGTGCTGGTGCTCATCGCTGCTGCCACAGCACACCTGGTCACTGGTGGTCATGGGGTGGGTCTTTCTAGTGGTTGGTGGAGAATCGGCGCAGGCGCAGGGAGTTGGTCACGACGAACACGGAGCTGAACGCCATGGCCACACCGGCGAGCATCGGGTTGAGGAATCCGGCGGCGGCGACGGGGATCAGGGCCACGTTGTAGGCGAACGCCCAGAACAGGTTGCCCTTGATGGTGCCCAGGGTGCGCCTGGACAGGCGGATCGCATCGACCGCGGAGCGCAGGTCGTTGTTCATCAGGGTGATGTCGGAGGCCTCGATGGCCACGTCGGTGCCCGCCCCCATGGCCAGGCCGAGGTCGGCCTGCGCGAGTGCCGCGGCATCATTGACGCCGTCACCGACCATCGCGACGTTGCGGCCCTCCGACTGGAGCTTGTTGACGACCGATACCTTCTCATCCGGCATCACCTCAGCGATGACATGCTCCGGCGCGATACCCACCTCCGCGGCCACCGCCCGGGCGGCACCCAGGTTGTCACCGGTGAGCAGCATGGGGGTCAGGCCGAGTTTCTTCAGTCCGGCAACAGCCTCGGCGGAGGTGTCCTTGACGGTGTCGCGCACGGTGATGACACCGGCGTTGACACCGTCGATCATCACCACCACGGGGGTGGCTCCCTGGTTCTGGGCCTGGGTGAATGAAGCGGAGAGGGCGTCGTCAAGCGTGCTTGAGGGGCGACCCACGGTGACGGTGCGACCGTCGACCACGCCTGTCACGCCGCGCCCGGCGGTGTTCTGGAAACCGGTGACCTCGGGCAATGCAGCCCTGGGTGCGGCGGCGATCGCCTGGGCGATGGGGTGTTCGGAGGCGGATTCCACGGCGGCGGCGAGGGTGAGCACCTCATCGCGGTCGAAGCCCGGGGCGGTCGTGACATCGTGGACCGACATCACACCGGAGGTGACGGTGCCGGTCTTGTCCATGACGATGGTGTCGACCTTCTTGGTGGATTCGAGGATCTCCGGGCCCTTGATCAGCAGACCCAGCTGCGCGCCGCGGCCGGTGCCCACCAGCAGGGCGGTGGGGGTGGCCAGGCCGAGCGCACACGGACACGCGATGATGAGTACCGCGACGGCCGCGGTGAAGGCGGCGGCCAGGCCGTGGTCGGTGAAGAGCAGATGACCGGCCAGCGTGAGGATCGAGATGACGATGACCACCGGTACGAACACCTGGGAGATCCGGTCCACCAGACGCTGGACCGGGGCCTTCTTGGACTGGGCCTCGGTGACCAGCTTGGCCATCTGTGCCAGCGTGGTGTCCGACCCGATGCGGGTGGCCTCCACGAGCAGGCGACCGGAGGTGTTGAGGGTGGCGCCGGTGACCTTGGACCCCTTGGTTACCTCGACGGGGATGGATTCACCGGTGAGCATGGATTCATCCACCGCGGAGGAACCGTCGGTGACGCGGCCGTCGGTGGCGATCTTCTCGCCCGGGCGCACGATGAAGACATCGCCGATCTCAAGCTGGCTGATGGGGATGCGCACCTCATGGCCATCGCGGATGACTGCGGCGTCCTTGGCACCCATGTCGAGGAGCTTGCGCAATGCCTCGGAGGAGCGGCCCTTGGCCTTCGTCTCGAACCAGCGCCCCAGCAGCAGGAAGGTGATGACCACCGCGGCGGTCTCCAGGTAGATCTCATCCATGGAGGAATCGGTGGGGAACAGGTGTATCTCCATGGTCATCCCGGGCATGCCGGCATTACCGATGAACAACGCCCACAGTGACCACAGGTAGGCGGCTGTGGTGCCGAGCGAGATCAGCGTGTCCATGGTGAAGGACCCGTGGCGCAGATTCGCCCAGGTGGCCTTGTGGAACGGTGCGCCACCCCAGAAGAACACCGGGGTGGTCATGGTCAGCACCGCCCACTGCCAGTTGGTGAACTGCAGCGCCGGGATCATGCTGAGCAGGGTGATGGGCACCGTCAGGATCGCGGAGATGATCAGGCGGTGTTTGAGGTCATCGGCCTCGGCGTCGCGGGCGGCGTCGATACGCTCCTGACCGGTGGCGGCGTCGGCGTCGGTGGTCGGGGTGGTGGTCTCCGGGGTGGTGGTCGACAGCGCGAAGGCACCGTAACCGGCACCCTTGATGGTGTCGATGAGCTGATCCTCGGTGACCTTCTCCGGATCGTATTTCACCGACGCTGATTCGGTGGCGTAGTTGACGGACGCCTCCACACCGTCGACCTTGTTGAGCTTGCGTTCCACCCGCGCGGAACAGGACGTACAGGTCATACCCGTCACGCCGAGATCAAGCTCAATCAGATTCACCGCCCGTGGCATGGTGTCCATTGCCGATCAATCCTCCCTTTCAAAGTATGTTTCACTGCCCTCCAGGATATACCCCTGGGGGGTATGTGGCAAGGGGGTTCTGGCGGAGGTCATTCCGGGGCGACCATGCGCACGGCTGCACGGGTGGGATCGGGCAATTTGATGGTTTTAGAAGGTGCTGTCGAATGACTTCTCGGGGTGCAAGCATTCGTAATTCGAAACTTGAAAGAAGACATAAAAGGAGGTTGCTGAGATAAAACGAAAATGTAGTGGTAAAAACTACTGAGTCCACGCGACAGTGTCTTCGCCGGGTGGTGTCTCGCAATTGTAAATTCCACAACTATATGGCCTTAACCTAGCTGGCAAGGAGCTTTTAATACTCGCGAGACGACCGTAGGATTTTAACGCTCAGCAAATGAGGTACTGATGAAACTACTGATAGCTCGGTCGGCGCCGAAGCTTGAGGACTCCAGTCGGCTTGCCGCAATCATTAGAGAATTTTACTCGGAGACCTTGAACGATTTTGGGCGTTCAGCCATCGTGACCATAGGGCTGGCATTACTAGGGGTGTTGATTCTCCGCTCCGTATACTCCGTCATCAAGACAGAGTGGCCCGAAGCCTATACGGATGTAGAGACTCGGGCTCAAGAGCATATTCGAGTGAACCCTATTCGAACCTACCTTCTTTTTCGTGGCGGTCCGATTTTTCTCGTCTCAGTTTTCATTTCTGTATGTATGGACCGAGCAGGAGGCATTGCCTGGTTAGGCTTCTGGATAATGGTGGTCTTGTACCTCGTATGGACTACAGGTCAAGCCGTCTGGAATGTTATGAGACGGCCTCGGCATCCCAACTGGACCATGCTGCTGATTTACCATGCATTAAGCGTGGCGATCATCCTGACTGCTGGAGCGATGGCAGTTGCATTACGGAGTCTTTTCGCTTCGTTTATTCCTACAAGCCGAGAGCTTTTAATATCACTTTGGGCCGGTATTTTTGCGGCGCTTCTTGCTGTAGGCGCGCGCCAACTCCTCTCGCCTCACCGGCTTGAAGGCATTGAAGTGGCTGTCAGTCTTAAACACGATATAGGTCGCAAAGGATGGTCTTACTTAATGAGAAAGACTGCAGGAGACCGAAATCTCCAGAATCTCGTAATCGCGGTCGTTCTCGCAGAAGTTCAGCAGCGTCCCCGCTGGTTCAGACGCTTGGAACGGCTGGGAGGGAAAGTGCTGGGGGCTGGAACCTATGGGGTCGCCCAGGTTGCGGCTGATAATCCAATCACTGACGAAGAGTCTATTGACATATTGGTTGATCGACTGAACACTGATGCGGTTCGAGATGCACTTCTCAAGGGACCGTACTCGCTGGAATTCGAGAAGATTTGCCAAGACTTGAACAGCGATTTCCGCCATGCGAGCCGCATTAAGCACTTCTACGAGACGATTGATCAACTGCGAGATGACAACAAAGCCTTTTTCGATCAATCCTAGATTTGTGCCGCGATAACTCGAGCGAGGAAAACCGGACGACGGTGAGAAGCAAGTAGCCCATTAGATTTCAAATCACAGGCTCAGAATGAGCGTGACTCTCTCACCGCTTCGAACTAACCTCGGCGGTATCCCCTGCCGTTGAGATTTTTCCGCTTAGCGCGTGCCAGGTGATATCTCGTGTTGCTAGTAGGGAATACGGTTATTCGCTGAGCAGGCAACTGGGTTAGCGTCGCCTGAAGGGCCAGACTGTCTAGGAATCATTTTCATTTGCTGATGTGTACAGCGCTGCGAAGGGTGGTAAAGCACTTACTCCTTTTCCAAAGAAGCAGAATCCAGCCGCAGATACGGGCGGCCCGATTGATAGCGCCAGATGGTGTGGTCGAGGTGGCTGTAATTGACTTCCATGCGGACTGCCACGTCCTCAATGAAGCGCGGAGCTTCTTTCTCTGAGACCTCTTTAGGCCGTTCGAGCGACTCAGTGACGAACCGGATGATCATCCGATCTGCCTTCACCCCGGGGATTCCTACCAGCATGAGGAAGTAGTTCCAGGTGAGGCCGCTGCGTTGCCCGGTGATGGCTTTCCATTCCTTAGCGATCACCGACTGCTCGCGAATATCCCGAGATGCTAGCTTCTCCTGGGCATCACTGACCGTTTCGATGGAGTGTCGCGCAAGAACCTTCGCTGCCTCCAACGCCGCATACGCTTTATAAGAGGCATTCATCTGCGATGATGTTCTCCAGCGCTTCTCTGTCCGTAGAACAAACTCGTCGACCCCGCCCCACCGACGGAACGCCTCGATGAGATCCGTGGCGGTATCAGTATCGGCATCAGCTTCTTCGAAAGCTCTAAGTTCTCGGTACCGGTTGACCAGATTGGTTACGCCTGTGTACCGGTTGCCGGTGGAATAAATCGAGTCGAGAATGGCCAACGCCACGCTGGAGTAACCATCATAGGTAAACCATCGGCTGGAGTCCGTGCCGAACAGGGCGACGATGTCGTCGTGTAGCTTCTGAGTCTCGTTGTCCGTGATCATGGGCGATCGCATCCTCGCAGTTCATCGGTTCGTCGGTATGTCCAGCATGGTGTGTGCTATCTATGACTTGACTGTAACTGAGAGTGTGGCGCCACGGGTTGCAAACATGGACTCCGGTTGATTATCTGCCCAGAGGTGAAAGCAGTGGATGGTACGCCTTTCGGCACCTTAACCCACGCTCTCCAGGGTGCGCACGTTGATGTTCTCGCCAACAAGGTTGATGTTCAGACCACCTTCGACCACGTCAATGCTGTTGATCTCCAGGCCACCGGCGACCTCATCCACGGTGGACTGTAGGCCCTCAGTGAGCGCGCGGGAGATATCCTCCGGCAGGGCGATGCCGAACAGCTGGGAATCCAGAACCTCGAAGGCCAGCTGGCCATTGAGCACGATGGGGCGCATGTTGAGGCGGGCCGCTCCGTCGGTGAACTCGACCTCCACGGCCTGGGCCTCCACATTGGAGCGCACATTGGTGATCTTCACCAGTTCCTGCACCAGACGCTCAGCCAGACCGGCATTCTCACCGCCGGTGGCCTTGGCCATCTCGGCCTGGACGGTGGCCAGGATGAACTCATCCGGGGCGAAGGTGGTCAGATCGAAGGTGCCTGCGACGGGATTGTCCATGTCGGCGGTGCTCAGCTCGCCGAGGGTGATGGTTGCCTCCGGGGTGCCGGAGATCTCCGGGACGCTGCCCGCCCCACCGGGGTAGGTGATCTCCAGGGTCTCCGGGACATCCACGGCCACATGCTTGATGCTGCCCTGGGCAAGGCCCAGCAGCAGGGGATAGGTGCCGAAGGACACACTTGGATCTTCTTCCACGGTCAGACCCTGTTCCGCCGCCTGCTGGTTGAATTCAGACTTCAACTGATTGCCGATGAACCAGCGCAGCCCGAACTCGGCGACGAGAAGCAGAATGACAACAACCACCACGATGGTGATGATGACCTTGGGGAGAACCGAACTTTTTGTTTTAGCCACGCACCCAGTGTTCCTTATCCCTTACACGCGTGCCGGATGCACCCCGCAAAAGTGGCTGAAAGGTTGCTGGCAATGCCGCACCGGAGGCCACGGCAATCAGGCGTCGATAAGCAACCCGTCGACAAGCTTAGTCCGGCGCGACCACGTCCCACGGCACGGTGAGCAGGGGGGCTATCTATTTCCTCCACCATGACGGCGTTCTGCCGCCGCTTTGATCTTGCGCATGTGTTGCGCTCCTATTCGCTTTTGAATGGATAGCTGGTCAGTAGGGGGATAGATTGGTCGATTGGAGTCAAGAATTCTACTGTGATGGAAATCTTCAACAGAGCGGTTATGTAGATGTAGCTTGGATTCGTAAGTAAACGAACCCCGAACAGCTTCGCAATTTTTTTGCTGGGCGATCCATTTGTATTTTGAATCTTCAATCAATTGGTAATTAATTGCTCTGGTCACATACGCAGCTACCCAGTCTGCAAATTGAATATTGGACGACAAGACGCTGTCCAGATGCATTGGGGGCTCAATGATCGATCTCATTTCGGGATGTTCAAGGGAGCGTGCAAAGATATGAGCATACATATCAGCCACCCGGTTAACTCTGGTTTTCTCATTAATGCTATCTATGAGAACCATTACTTCTTCGTTGGCGGTGTTGGCGTGTCGTGCTATCCGATTTAGTGTCTCCTGCATGGCATCACGTTCGCGTACTTCCGTGTCGAGGGAAGTTTGTTTCGGCGTACCCTGCGGTTTTTCATTGGCGTAGTAAAAGAGGTGGCCAGAATGCGCCGAGACCGTTCGGACTAAGCCGTTGAAGATACGAAGATTTTCCGGCCGTTGATCGGGAGTGTCGGGACGGAAGAGGTCCGCGCCTTTTGCTTCCCATCGTCCTGGATTACGGGCGTTAGCAATCTCATGAGAAAAACGCGTTTTCTTCTCTGCGGTAAATCTGGCCCCGAATTCTCGAGCTCTGTGTGCGGGAATGATAAAACCTGCATACCCAAACGCGGGAGAAGTATTAAACCCAATGCCGTTAAGTTAGTGGGTGTAGTGTTGTGCTATGCCTCGACATGGACGGACACAACCTGATACTGATCGTCGGTTATCGGATTTAATCTCGGTGGGCCTGCTCACCCGGGTGTTTCCGGCCGATGTCGTGGACGAGGTCGTCGCGCAGGCCGGTCGTACCCAGCAACGATCCCGCATCCTGCCCTCCCGGGTAATGGTGTATTACACCATCACAATGGCTTTGAACTCCGATGGATCCTATGAGGATATCTACGCCGATCTCACCGATGGACTGTCCTGGGCCTGCAGGTGGGAGGAACAGGCAGTACCTGCTCCGTCACGCTCCGCGATTTTCCAGGCCAGGGTCAGGCTGGGACATGAACCGATGGCAGCGTTGTTTGCCCGTGTTGCCCAACCATTGGCCCGGCCGGGGTGGGAGGGGGCCTGGCTGGCGGGCAAACGCCTGTTGGCTGTTGATGGCACCACCTTGGATGTCCCGGATACGCCAGCCAATGTCGAGCATTTCGGGCGTCCCGGCACCGGACGTGGTCAGGCCGGGTACCCGCAGGCCCGTGTCGTGGCGATCGCGGAATGTGGATCACATGCGATCCTGGACGCGGTCATCGGCGGGCTGGGCACCGGGGAAACGACCCTGGCTGATGAACTGATCGACCGGCTGGATCCAGGCTCAGTACTGGTCGCTGATCGGGGGTTTTATAGTTTCCACCGGTGGGCTACCGCCCAGGACCGTGGTGCGGATCTGGTGTGGCGGATCCGGAACAATGTGAAACCACACCATGTGCGAACCCTGGAGGATGGAACATGGTTGGCCACGATTACCCCGAGCAGTGGGCCGGGGTGGCGGCAGGTTGCCCCAAGGATGGTGCGGGTGGTGGACTACCACATCGATACCGGTGACGATGAGGCTGGCATTGTCGACCAGCAGCATCGGTTGTTGACCACCTTGTTGGATCCTGATGAGGTGTCGGTGGAGGATCTGATCGCGGCGTATCACGCCCGGTGGGAGATCGAGAACACTTTCGATGAGTTGAAAACCCATCAGCGTGGACGAGAAAGGGTGTTGCGGTCAAAGTCCCCGGAGTTGGTGCGTCAGGAGATCTGGGGGCATCTGTGCTGCCACTACGCGATCAGGACACTGATGGCTGATGCGGCCACTGCCAGTGAGCACCCTCCGGTGCGGGTGTCATTTGTTAAGCCTGGATACACCGATGTGATTTAGGGGTAGCGGCGTGGGAAAAAGAGAAACGCCCTTCTGAACTGGGATAATACGACTTGTCGAAGGTCTGTATTCCCCATCCAGGAGGGCATCTCTCAGGTGCAACTATCTCACACCCCCGCAGCCATATCCATTTCCTTTGATGACCCCACCCTCGTGTCGTCTGCAGGCCTGGTCCCGACCATGCGCCTGGCTGATGCCGCAGGGCTGTCAGCCCTGGCGCAGCACCGGATGACTGTGCCAGGCGACAAGGGCGCCAATGCCGGGGCGAAGATCACCTCCCTGATCGCCGGGATGGTCGCCGGTGCCGACTCGATTGACGACATGGATCTGCTGCGCCACGGCGGCATGAACCGACTGTTTAGCCGGATCTACGCACCCTCGACCCTGGGTTCCTTCCTCCGGGCCTTCACCTTCGGGCATGTCCGCCAACTCGACGCCGTCGCCTCCCGGTTCCTGATCAACCTGGCGGACCAGGCACCTACCCTGGTACCCGACCCGGCTACCACCAGCGGGTACGTCTTCGTCGATGTCGACGACACCATCATCGAAGTCCACGGACACCAGAAACAAGGCGCCGGCTTCGGCTACTCCGGTATCCGCGGACTCAACGCCCTGCTGGCGACTGTCACCACAAGGGAGTCCGCCCCGGTGATCGTGGCCCAACGCCTGCGCCGCGGGGCCTGTGGCTCCCCGCGTGGTGCCGGCCGGTTGATCGCCGATGCCATCACCACCACCCGACGCCTACCGGCCATGGCAGGGCAGAAGATCCTGATGCGCGCTGACTCCGCGTTCTACAGCCGTTCCAGCATCCACGCAGCACGCACCGCAGGTGCGGATGTGTCGGTCACCGCGCGGATGACGCGCAACATCCGCCAGGCGATCACCACGATCCCGGACACCTCCTGGGAAACAATTGAGTACACCGACGCACTCTTCGACGAGGACACCCAGGCCTGGATCTCCTCAGCAGAAGTCGCAGAAATCCCCTTCGTTGCTTTTGCATCGAAGCCGGAGGCAGATCAGGTCCCCGGACGTCTGGTGGTCCGCCGGATACCGGAGTTGAACAAGAAGGACGTGGATCAGCCCGGCCTGTTTGATCTGCACCGTTTCCACGCGGTGTTCACCACCGCCGACCCAGACATCCTCGATACCGTGGCCGCGGATAAAACCCACCGGCAGCACGCGATCATTGAGCAGGTCAACGCCGATCTGAAGAATAGCGCCCTGGCGCATATGCCATCAGGGAAATTCACCGCGAATGCGGCGTGGTTGGTATGCGCGGTCATGGCCTTCAACCTCACCCGCGCGGCCGGGGTCATTGCTGGTACCAGCCTGGCCAGGGCCACGACTGCGACGATCCGGCGTCGGATCGTCATCGTGGCGGCCCGGGTGGCGCGTCGGTCCCGGCGATTGGTGCTGCACCTGCCGGAGGGCTGGAAATGGGAAGCCCAGTGGCGGAAGCTGTTCACCCACGGTCACTCGCCTCCGGTGGCTGTCCCCGCCTGACCACCTGCGCCGAAGTCCTTCGGCCCGAGCTGACCTACCAATTCGTGGAACAACCAGACGACGACGTGATCTGGGGATCACTCCTGCCCGAAAATCTTGGTGGTTCCCTCAGCTGAGATCAACCGATCACCGAAGGACCATCGGCGGATCCAGGTTAAGGCCTTGAAGCTTACCCGTCGTTCGGTGATCCAGGGCTCTTTTCCCCCCTGACGACCCGCACACCGCCCGAAGTTTATGGGATCGGGCAGTGTCTTGGCTGGCCAGGTACCTCAACCCACCGCGACGAAGGCGGAAGAATCCGCGGGTGATTAAACGAAAGATGTCGAAATGGCCGGTGAAACGATCCCATCATTGTGGTCGGCCACTCGGCCCAGTGGTCACCGTCATCCCACCACTAACTTAACGGTATTGGTATTAAACCGCTTATCGTCATGGGATACAAACGCACCCGGTTCGCCGATTTCATCAATGTAAGCCAGAAGCATAGTAGCGATTCTGACATATGCTACAACGAACAAGAACCCTAGCCTTACGGCAGGGTTCTTTGTCGGTTGATGCTCGGGGCACTATTTCAGCCCTAGCTTTCATCCACGAGTCTAAACCCCAGTTTTTACCCATGCAAGCTCTTGCCTCTTCTCAAGCCAGATTCTCGGAAGGTGGTTGCTGGCAATGCCGCACCGGAGGCCACGGCAATCAGGCGTCGATAAGCAACCCGTCGACAAGCTCAGTCCGGCGCGACCACGTCCCACGGCACGGTGAGCAGGGCATCGCCGACGCGGCGGCGGGAGACCTCGATGGGCCAGCCCTGGTCGATGAGCATGGCGCGGGCCTTCTCCCAGCGCACGCGGGGACCGTAGGGTTCCCAGCCGGCGGCGTAATCCCAGGCGGTGTCGGCGGCGGTGAGCAGCGTGTGGATTTTCTCACCGGGCACATTGCGGTGGATGAGCACCTTGGGCAGGCGCTCGGCCACATCCGAAGGGCGCGACACACCCCACGGGTGCCACGCCAGGGTGAGGGTCTGCGGACCGCTCGCGTCGAGCAGAATCCAGCTGCACCGCCGGCCGATCTCATCGCAGGTGCCCTCGATGAACACTCCGCCGGGAGCCAGGCGTGAGGTCACCGTGGTCCAGGCCGCCTCGACCTGCTCCACATCATATTGGCGCAGCACATTGAAGGCGCGGACCACCTGCGGTTGGTAGCCGGCGAGTTCGAAACCGCCGAGCTCGAAGCTGACGCCACCCTGCGGGGGCAGGACACGCTCGGGGTTGATCTCGAGGCCGATGACGGTGGCGCGCGCCTGCATGCGGTGGATCCAGCGCCCCCACTCCACAGTGGTCGTGTGGCTGGCACCGTAACCGACGTCCAGGACCAGCGGGTTCTCGGCCTGAGCGAGCAGTGCGCGGATGCGGGAATGATGAAAGCACCACCGGTCGAACCGCCTGAGACGGTTCACACCGGTGGTGCCCCGGGTGATCACGCCGATCGGTTTATCCGCTTTGACCTTGGTAAAGTCGGCGCGCAGGTTGTGTGCGTGATCGGCCATGAAACAGTGCTGTTAGAGGTTCTCGGAGATCCACTTCTCGGTGAGGGCGCCCTCGTTTGCGAAGAGCTCACCGAGTGCGTCAGCGACCTTCGGCTCAATGGCGGGACCCATGAACGGGATGTTCACGGAGACCTCGTTGTCGTAGGCGAGGGTGGTGGTGGCGTCATCGCCAGCGACACCGATGTCGCCCTTGAAGTCGACCGGGGTGCCCTTGACGTCGGCGTTGTAGTCGAGGTGTGCGGTGCCGTCGGACAGTGCGCCGACGGTGATGGTGCGCTTGACCTTCAGCGCCTGGCTGATCATCGCGCGGACGGCCTCAGGGAGGACATCGAGGGGGAGAACCTCGAAGAGGACGACGTCTGCGCCGCCGTCGGTTGCGGTGAAGGAGTTGACCTCGCCCGGCTCGGGGGAGAGGTTCTGGGCGATGTAGGCCCAGTATTCCTGGTTGGTGAAGGCCTGATGGACCTTCTCGAGGGGCTGATTGATCGTTACGGTGTTTTCGGTACGCGTTGCCATGAGGATAAGACTACCGTTAATGGGGTGTTGGATTCATCGCTGACCCAGGAAATCGCCGTAGTCGACGGCGCGGAACTCGATCCGGACGTGACATTCGCCGATCTCACCACACTGCATATCGGCGGTAAACCCCGCCTCGCGGTGCGGTGCGCGACCACCGATGCGGTGGCGCAGGTGGTGCGGATGCTTGACGACGCCTCTGTGCCGCTGCTCGTCGTGGGTGGCGGCTCCAACCTTGTTGTGGCCGACGGGGAGCTGGATGTGGTGGCCGTGATCATCGAGGCCGATGATGTCACCCTCAACCTGGCTAATGGTGTGGTGGTTGCCGAGGCCGGCGCGGAATGGGACGACGTGGTCTCCCTGTCCGTGGACGCTGGCCTCGGCGGCATCGAGTGTCTCTCCGGCATCCCCGGCTCCGCTGGTGCCACCCCGGTGCAGAACGTCGGCGCCTACGGCGTGGAGATCTCCGATGTGCTCACTCGCGTGCAGCTGCTCGACCGTGGCACGGGCGAGGTCTCGTGGGTGGACGCCTCTTCCCTGGAGCTGGCCTACCGGTACTCCAACCTGAAATTCACCAACCGCGCCGTGGTGCTCGCCATCGAATTACAACTTCGCGACGACGGCCTCTCCGCCCCCCTGCGCTTCGGCGAGCTGGCCCGCCGCCTGGCCGTCTCCGAGCAGGAGAACGCCGCCGGTACGGTGCGCCGCCCCGTTGCCCTGGTGCGCGAGGCTGTGCTGGAACTGCGCCGCGCCAAGGGCATGGTCGTGGAAACCACCGACCACGACACCTGGTCCGCCGGCTCCTTCTTCACCAACCCCATCGTGGACCCCGCCCTCGCGGATCAGGTGCAGGCGCGCGTGGCCGCGGAACGCGGTGAGGAGGAAGCTGCCCGCATGCCCCGCTACCCGGCGGGGGAGGGCAAGGAGAAGCTCTCCGCCGCCTGGCTGATCGAGCGCGCCGGGTTCGCCAAGGGCCACCCGGGCAGCGGTGCGCGCGCCGGCTTATCGACGAAACACACCCTCGCCCTCACCAACCGCGGTGACGCCACCAGCGAGGACCTCGTGGCGCTGGCCAGGGAGATCCGTGACGGGG
The DNA here is from genome assembly GCF_000011305.1 of Corynebacterium efficiens YS-314. NCBI lineage: Bacteria > Bacillati > Actinomycetota > Actinomycetes > Mycobacteriales > Corynebacteriaceae > Corynebacterium > Corynebacterium efficiens. Next base: position 452,621 of record NC_004369.1, read on the forward strand.
TGTACGCCGTTTTCGGGGTCAGGCTTGTTCCGGAGCCGGTGTGGGTTGGGGTGGAGATTGATTAAGAAGCTGGCGGAAGCGGGTTACCCGGATCTGGAATCACTCAACGGTGTCGATTGCGCCGAGCTGATCTCCTTGCCCGGGGTGGGGCCGCGCACACTGGAGCGAATCCAGGAGCAACTGGTGGAGAAGGGGATGTCGCTGGGTGGGACTATCCCCACTCTTCCCGCCCGCGGGGCCACCATCACACCCGGGCACACCGGGGTCAGCGCACCGGACATCAAAACCCGCATCACCTCAGTGGACCCGGTGGATTTCATCAATGCCCTGGAGACCCCGCGCCGGGTGGAGCACGGGCACCTGCTGCTGGAGATTTTCAACCGCGTCACGGGGGTGGAGCCACGGATGTGGGGACCGTCAATGATCGGGTATGGCCAGGTTCATTATGTCTCCCACACCGGCCGTGAGGGCGACTGGTTTGCGGTGGGTTTCAGCCCCCGGAAGGCCAAGATCTCCCTCTACGGTCTGGAGGGAGACGAGAACCTGCTGGCTCAGTTGGGTAAACATACCCGCGGTGTCGGATGTGTGTACATCAATAAACCGGAGGATGTGCGCCTTGATGTACTCGAGGACATGATCCGTGTGGCCTGGGCGGGGCAGGGCTGACGGGTTGGGGGTCTGCCATATGAGGTTGATTCTCCGACCCCTAAAATCCGCCTACCCCTGAGAATGCAACAACCCCGAGCACAAGGCTCGGGGTTGTGGGGTAAAGTGCGTCGATCTACATCGACGCTCACTACATTGACGATAGCATCAACCTCAATGAGGGCCAAAGAAGAATTAGACGCCATGCTCGGAGCAGCCCGCTTCGAGAAGTACTTCGCCGTCGCAGGCGAAGACGTAGAAAGGGCCGTTCAGTTATACCGGTGGAACACCCGCCTGGCGGGTGCATTCCATTCCCAGTTGTCCTACTTCGAGGTCCTGACCCGCAATGCCATGAACAGCGCCCTCCAGGACTGGAACTATCAGGAATGTGGCCACCGGGACTGGTCCCTTGAGCATCAATCAGCGGATCTCTTATACGCCATGCTCAACCGGCCCATGGGACAGGCACGGAAGTGGGCGCGTAAAGAGTCCCAACGCCGCTGGAGCGGGCATGCCCGCAAGAACGCTCCCCTGACTCATGACGATGTCGTCGCCCAACTTACTCTCGGTAACTGGTCGAATCTTCTGGGCGAGGCCCTGCCGGTTCACAGGCCGAATGCGCAGATTTTGTGGCAGAATTGCCTGCACAACGCATTCCCCAACGTCGACCGTGGTGACCAGTCGCGGGAGGATATCGGGAAGAGGTTCGAACGCCTGACGCATTTGCGCAACCGGGTATCGCACCAGGAGAACCTGCTGGAGACGAACGTGCGGAGGCGGCTGAACGATATGCTCGCCGTGCTCAGAGCGATCGATGAGAGCTACCCCGCGTGGGCAATGGTTGGCAGCCAGGTGCGGCAGGTTGCACGGGACGACCCCCGCAAAAGCTGGACATGAGAATTGGTCCTATCACCTGCGTTCCGGGGGAATCCGCCTTCTAGTCGTCTTCTCTCGACTCTTCAGGCCTTTTACTTAAAAACAGCTCTATTTCCTCAACCACCGCCTGCACATCCCCGAGGAGCACAATGTCGTTCTCGAGGAATAGTGTTTCATCTGAGCAAAGCGCCACGAAGACCTCGCCCAGGATCGGAAGATCTGGATGGGTGTAATAAGTCACTTCAGATACAACTGAGGCCACCTAGTTCGCCAGGGAAAATAGGCCAAGCGCCAACGCAGTGGAATTTTCATCTACAGAAATATCAAGTCGATCAAGCATCTCCTCAGTGGAGCTCTCCAACCCTCCTTCGGAAGACAATTCCCGCCACTGGCTCATAACAAAGTTCCGGATCCCAAAAAGCCTGTGAGATTTCCTCTGGCAGTGCCACGTCAGCGCAAAGTCGATGCCACGTGTCGTAGACCTCTGGGAAAACCTGCCCTTTGCAACAGCACCGTCAAAAGTAACTGACGAAAAATCAACTCAACCCCCACACCAGCGCGCGGGCGCACTTAAGGGTATGAGGGTTGAGGCACTAGATCGAGATTCTCTAATTATCGCTCCTCAGCGACATCGCGGTGCAGAGGAATACAACACAACCTCTGCCTAGTGCTGGTGCTTCTTCAGCAGTTCCTCCTGCACTTCGCGGCGGCGGATCTTGCCCATCTGGTCACGGGGCATCTCCTCGAAGTGGTAGAAGGTGCGTGGGACCTTGTAGCGGGTGAGGTTCTCGCGGGCGTAGGTCTTCAGGCCCTCGGGGTCCAGGGCGGCGCCTTCGACGAGGGTGATGGCGGCGACGACGTTCTCGGCGCCGTCCTCACGGGGCAGGCCGACGACGGCGATGTCCTCGATGTCGGGGTGCTCGGCCAGGACTTCCTCGACCTCGGCGGGGTAGACGTTGAAGCCACCGGTGATGATGACCTCCTTGATGCGGGCGACCAGGCGGATGAAGCCGTCCTCCTCCATGACGCCGACGTCACCGGTGCGGTACCAGCCGTCGTGGAAGCTCTTCTCGGTGGCTTCTTCCTGGTTGAGGTAACCCTTGAACACCTGGGGACCCTTGACCAGGACCTCGCCCTCGGTGCCGTCGGGCATGGTCTCATCGGGGTTGTCGGGGTTGGCGATGCGCACCAGGGTGTCGGGGAAGGGGATGCCCACATAGCCGGGGCGGCGGTCGTCGTTCATGGGGTTGCCCACGATCACCGGCGAGGTCTCGGTCAGGCCGTAACCCTCCACGAGGCGGCCACCGGTGTGGGATTCCCAGCGCTCCACGGTGCGGACCGGCAGGGTGGAGGCACCACAGAAGGCGTTGCGTACACCCTTGATCGGGATGCCCTGTTCCTCGGAGGCCTCGACGATCTTCTCGTAGAGGGTGGGCACACCGGGCAGCCAGGTGGGGGTGTGCTTCTTCATCACGTCCATGATCAGGTCGATGCGGGGGCTGGGCAGCAGCACCATCTCACCGCCGATGAACACGGACAGGGTGCCCACCATGGTCAGGCCGTAGGCGTGGAACATCGGCAGGGCACCGAGCATGCGCTCCGGCTTGTCGCCCAGCCCCGGCACCCAGGCCTTGCCCTGGAGGATGTTGGCGAACAGGTTGCCGTGGCTCAGCTGCGCACCCTTGGGGCGGCCGGTGGTTCCGGAGGTGTAGAGGATCAGTGCGGTGGTGTCCTTGGTCACGGACTCCTCAGAGACGATGTCCTCGCCGAGACCACCCATCGCGGAGCTGGCCAGCACCTCATAGGGGACGGTGTTGGGGGCGGCACCGGAGAGGGCCTCGCGGCTCTTGCGCAGCGCGGGGATGGGCAGCTTGAGGGCGAAGCGCTGGAGGGTCGGCATGGCGTTGATCATGTTCACCGACACGATGGTCTCCAGGGCGGTGTCGGCACGCAGGCGCTCGAGGGTGGAGGCCGCCTTGTCCCAGACGATGGCCACACGAGCACCGTGGTCCTTGAAGGGGTCTTTCAGCTCATGGGCGGTGTAGAGCGGGTTGTGTTCGATGACCACGGCACCGAGTTTGAGCACGGCGTAGAACGCCGCGATGTGCTGGGGACAGTTGGGCAGGACGATGGCGACGCGGTCACCGGGTCGCACACCGAGGGCGCGCAGACCGGCGGCGACACGACGGACCTCCTTGTCCAGCTCACCGTAGGTCTGGGTGCGGCCGAAGAAGTAGGTGGCGGATCTCTCCGCATTGATGGCCAGGTTATTGTCATAGACATCCAGCAGCGTATTATCCCCGTAATCAAGTGAGTGGGGGGTCCACTCCGGGTAATGCTCCAACCAAGCTCTGGTCTCAAATGCCGACATGGGTGTTCCTCCAAGAATGTTCTTCACCGTCACTATCTTTTTCCGAGTATATAGAGAGCACCCACAGCCCGGGTCCGGGCAGCGGTCCTGTGGAGGGCAGTCCTAGAATGAATCCATGCGCGTAGCCATGATCTCGATGCACACCTCGCCCCTGCAGCAGCCGGGTGTCGGTGACTCCGGCGGAATGAACGTCTATATCCTGTCCACGGGCACGGAACTGGCCAGGCAGGGTGTGGAGGTGGACATCTTCACCCGTGCCACCCGCCCCTCCCAGGGGGAGGTGGTCCAGGTGGCCCCGAACCTGCGGGTGATCAACATTGTCGCCGGCCCCTATGAGGGCCTGGCCAAGGAGGAGCTGTCCACCCAGCTCGCGGCGTTTGCCGGTGGTGTCCTGGAGTTCACCCGCCGGGGTGGCATCGAATACGACCTCATCCACTCCCACTACTGGCTGTCCGGGCAGGTGGGGTGGCTCATGCGGGACCTGTGGCGCATCCCGCTGGTACACACCGCCCATACGCTCGCCGCGGTGAAGAACTCCTACCGCGCCGATGAGGACACCCCCGAATCCGAGGCCCGCCGCATCTGCGAACAGCAGCTGGTGGACAACGCCGATGTGCTGGCGGTGAACACCCAGGAGGAGCTGGCGGATCTGGTGCACCACTATGATGCCGATCCCGACCGGATCAGCGTGGTCTCACCGGGTGCGGATATCGCGCTGTACACCCCCGGCAATGACCGCGCCACCGAGCGGTCTCGCCGTGAGCTGGGTGTTCCGCTGCATGCGAAGGTGGTGGCCTTCGTCGGTCGGCTCCAGCCCTTCAAGGGCCCGCAGGTGCTCATCCATGCGGTGGCGGAACTGCTGGAACGTGATCCGCAGCGCAACCTGCGGGTGCTGATCTGTGGAGGGCCCTCCGGCCCGAGCGCAACCCCCGAGACCTACCGCAACCTGGCGGTCGAGTTGGGCGTCGACAAGCGCATCCGTTTCCTCGACCCGCGCCCGCCCGAGGAGCTCGTCGCCGTTTACCGCGCCGCCGACATCATCGCGGTGCCCAGCTACAACGAGTCCTTCGGGCTGGTGGCCATGGAGGCCCAGGCGACCGGAACCCCCGTGGTGGCCGCGCGCGTCGGTGGTCTGCCGGTCGCGGTCGCGGAGGGGGAGACCGGGTTGCTTGTCGACGGGCACGACCCGGCCCTGTGGGCCGACACCCTGGCCACGCTGCTTGACGACGACGAGACCCGCATCCGCATGGGCCAGGACGCCGTGGAACACGCCCGCAACTTCTCCTGGGCGGCCACCGCCACGCAGCTGTCCTCCCTCTACAGCGAGGCCACCACCGCCGAATGCGATGGGGGGATCCCGCGCCGGGCGGATGGTGCGCGCTGGGATTAAGGTGGGGGTGATGTCCCCTTGTTGGGTGATTCAGCAAGCAAGACCCCGGGCAAAGTGGCAAACTGTTGGTTATGACTAACGGAAAACTGATTCTTCTTCGTCACGGACAGAGTGCGTGGAACGCCTCCAACCAGTTCACCGGATGGGTGGATGTCGACCTGACCACCATCGGTGAGGCCGAGGCCAAGCGCGGCGGCGAACTGCTCGTGGAGAACAACGTTCTGCCCGACGTGGTCTACACCTCCCTGCTGCGCCGTGCGATCCGCACCGCCAACCTGGCGCTGGATGCCGCCGACCGCCACTGGATCCCCGTGGTGCGCGACTGGCGCCTCAACGAGCGTCACTACGGTGCGCTGCAGGGCCTGAACAAGGCCGAGACCAAGGACAAGTACGGCGATGAGCAGTACATGGCGTGGCGTCGTTCCTACGGCACCCCGCCACCGGAGCTCGCCGATGACGCCGAGTACTCCCAGGCCGGCGACGTGCGCTACAAGGACCTGGAGTCCGTCCCACGCACCGAGTGCCTGAAGGATGTCGTGGAGCGTTTCATCCCCTACTTCGAGGAGGAGATCCTCCCGCGCGTGAAGAAGGGCGAGAACGTCCTGATCGCCGCGCACGGCAACTCCCTGCGCGCCCTGGTCAAGCACCTGGACAACATCTCCGATGATGACATCGCCGAGCTGAACATCCCCACCGGCATCCCGCTGGTCTACGAGATCACCCCTGAGGGTACCGTGGTCAACCCCGGTGGTACCTACCTCGATCCCGAGGCTGCCGCCGCAGGTGCAGCCGCCGTGGCCAACCAGGGCGGTAAGTAGGACCTGGCTGCATTTTAAGGACAGTACTGTCGGTTTTAGGTGAGCACTTTCTTCGCATTCCTTCTGGGCGTGGTCGTTGCAGGCCTCGCCCTACCTGCCTACGGCTGGGCGAAGGAACGGTTCCGCCGACACAAGTCCGCCACCACCCTGGCCGAGAACCAGGTGACCACGGTCGGCCAGGTGCTGCACCTGGCCATCCAGGGTTCACCCACCGGCATCACCGTGGTGGACCGCACCGGGGATGTCATCCTCTCCAACGGGCGTGCCCATTCGCTGGGTATCGTCCATCAACGCACCGTCAACAGTGATGTCTGGCGGGTGGCGCAGGAGGCCTTCGATGACAAGGACACCCACACCCTGGACGTCAACCCCTCGGTGAACCCCCGTCGCCCGGGCAACCGGGTCACGGCGGTGCGGGCGGTCGTCAAACCCCTGACGCTTATCGACGACCGCTTCGTCATCATCTACGCCACCGACGAATCCGAGAATGTCCGCATGGAATCGGCCCGGCGTGATTTCGTGGCCAACGTCTCCCACGAGCTCAAGACCCCCGTCGGCGGCATGGCGCTGCTGGCCGAGGCCCTCATGGAGGCCGTCGACGACCCCGAACAGGTCGAGTACTTCGGTGCCCGCCTGCACCGGGAGGCCCACCGCATGGCCGACATGATCAACGAGCTGATCTCCCTGTCCAAACTGCAGGGCGCGGAACGTCTGCCCGACATGGAACCGGTCAAGGTCGATGACATCATCGACGAGGCGATCGAACGCACCCAGCTCGCCGCTGACAACGCCCAGATCGAACTGGTCCGCGGCGACCGCACCGACGTGTGGGTCAACGCCGAACGATCCCTGCTGGTCACTGCCCTGGCCAACCTGATCAGCAACGCCATCAACTACTCCCCGCAGTCCATGCCGGTGTCGGTCTCCCAGAACGTCTGCAATGATGTGGTGATGATCCGGGTGACCGACCGTGGCATCGGTATCGCACCGGAGGACCAGGGTCGTGTCTTCGAACGTTTCTTCCGGGTAGACAAGGCCAGATCCCGACAAACAGGCGGAACCGGCCTTGGATTGGCTATTGTCAAACATGTGATGGCTAATCACGGCGGTAATATCAGTCTGTGGTCACGGCCCGGGACAGGTTCCACCTTCACCCTCGAACTACCCGTGTACCACCCCGAATCGGAAGCCCCCGCTGAAACCCCCAAGCGTGTGGGCCTGGATTCCACGCTTCGCTCGACCGCGTCCAAGGTAACCGGACGCCGAAAGGAAAAAACATGACGACCATCCTGATCGTTGAAGATGAGGAATCGTTGGCGGATCCTTTGGCCTTCCTCCTCAGAAAAGAAGGCTTTGACACCATCATCGCGGGCGATGGTCCCACCGCACTCGTGGAATTCAGCAGAAACGACATTGACATCGTCCTGCTCGATCTCATGCTGCCGGGCATGTCCGGAACCGATGTGTGCAAGGAACTGCGCCTGGTCTCCAACGTGCCGGTGATCATGGTGACGGCGCGTGACTCCGAGATCGACAAGGTTGTCGGTCTGGAACTCGGCGCCGATGACTATGTGACCAAGCCGTACTCCTCCCGCGAGCTCATCGCCCGTATCCGCGCGGTGCTGCGCCGCCGGGGGGACACCGAGGCCGAGGCCGCCGAGGATGATACCGACGACCAGATCCTCGAGGGCGGGCGCGTGCGCATGGATGTGGACAGCCACACCGTCACCGTCGACGGCAAGGCGGTGAACATGCCGCTGAAGGAATTCGACCTGCTGGAATACCTCCTGCGCAACGCCGGCCGTGTGCTCACCCGTGGCCAGCTCATCGACCGCATCTGGGGTGCCGACTATGTCGGCGACACCAAGACCCTCGATGTCCACGTCAAGCGGCTGCGCTCCAAGATCGAGGAGGAGCCCTCACGCCCCCGTCACCTCGTGACCGTGCGTGGGCTGGGGTATAAATACGAACTCTGACCCCTGTGGTTGGCCGCGGGGCATCTCCTTGAAAGAAGGGGGTGCCCCGTTTTCTTTATTATCTGCCCTCCCGCACGGCGGCGGGGGAGGGGTGAGGGCAGATAGTCACACGGCACCCCGTCAGGAGCTGATGGCTTCCAAGGGCGCGGTGCGGGAGGCCATGTGCGCCGGGATGAGCGCTGCCACCGCACCGATGACCACCGCGGCCAGCAGCATCCACCCGATCTGGGTCCAGGGGAACTCCACCGGGGCCATGCCGCGGCTGCGCAGGGCACTGACCACACCCCAGCCCAGGAAGGTGCCCACCGTGATGCCGAAGAGTGCACCATGCAGGGACAAGATCACCGATTCCAGGGTGACCATGGTTCTGATCTGGGCGCGTTGCACACCGGTGGCCCGCAGGATCCCCAGCTCCCGGGTGCGTTCACTCAACGACAGGAACAGGGTGTTGACGATGCCGAGCACCGCGATGATCACCGCCAGGGCGAGCAGACCATAGACGATGCCGAGCAGCTGGTTGATCTGGGTGCCCAGGCCACCACGGAACTCATCCTTGTTCTTGACCTGCACCACCAGAAACTGGCTGACGGCCTGGGTGAGGTTCTCCCGCAGCTGCTGGTCGGAAACCGTCCCGTCGGAGGTGATGAACACCTGGGAACGGTGATAGGCCGAGGGGGAGGTCAGGACACGTTCGGCGGCGGGGAAGTTGATGGCCATGTGACCGAGCAGACCGGTCTCGGCGTAGACACCGGTGATGGGGATGCGGATGCCGTCCTTGGAGCCATAGGGGTTGAGGGTGATGGTGTCACCCACCCCGAGGTCGGACTGGCTGGCGTAGGTGGTGGAGATCATCGCCCCGGGTTCCTCATCGGTGAAGGCCTCACCGGAGCGCACGGAGATGTCCATGAAGGTGGCGATATCACCGCGGAACACGGTGGTGGTCTCATTGTCCCACCGGTTGGCCTGCAGGGGGGCGGTCATCAGGACCCCGACGTCCTCGACACCCTCGGTGGTGGCCACATGGGGTGCCACCGAGGCGGACAGCGACAGTGACCGGGATCCGCCGGCGGGTTGGCCGGGAATGGCGGTACCGCCGATGGAATCCAGGACGAAGGAGGCAGTGATGGAGGATTCTACCGTGTTGAACACGCTGGCCCGGGTGGTGGCCCCGATGACGCCCACGCACGAGACCAATCCCACGCTCAGGGTCACCGCGAGGGCGGTGGTTGCCGATCGACGGGGGTTGCGCAGGGTGTTGCGCTGGGCGAGGCGTCCGACGGCACCGAAAGGTGCGCACACCGCCACCCCCAGGGTCCGGCTGATGGCACGCACCAGGCTCGGGCCGATCAGGGCGATGCCGCTGAACAGCAGCAACGCGCCGGCGGCGATGAGCCCGAGCCGGGATTCGGTGCCCAGTTCCTCATCATTGACCGCGGAGACCAACCCGCCGGCCACGGTGAGACTGATGGCCAGGGTGATCAGGGCGGTGGCCAGGAGGTTGGCGGTCATCGAGCGATTGAAGCGCCGGTTGTCGGCTGATTCAAAGGCCTGGACGGGCGGGAGGTTACCCGCCCGCCGGGCCGGCGCGATGGCGGAGATCACGGTGGCGGCCAGGGCGAAGAACAACGGGATGAGGAAGGCGCCGGTGGCGTAGGAGATCTCGATGGAGGACAGTTCACTGCCGGTCTGGTTGAGGATGAACACCAGGGCATGGATCACCGCCACGCCCACCACCAGGCCCAGGACACCACCGATCAGACCGATGACGACCGCCTCCATGACCACGGAGAAACCGATCTGGAAGGAGGACACCCCGATGCTGCGCAGCAGGGCGAACTCACTGGTGCGCTGGCCCACGATCATGGCGAAGGTGTTGGCGATGATGAACGCGCCGACGATGAGCGCGATCACCGCGAAGGCGATGAGGATATAGGTGATGAACTCCAGCTGGGTGGCGGTGTCCCCGGTGGTGCGTTCGATGATCTGCTCGGGCAGCAGCGGGGTGAGGAACCGGTAGGTCCGGCCGATCTGGTTGCGCACCTCCAGTGGATCCACCCCGTCATGGACCGCGATGACGATCTGGGAGGCGTTGGCCCCGTCGGTGAACAGCTCCAGGTAGCGTTCCTCGGCGAACCCGATGCCGACCCATCCGGCTACATCCGACCGCGAGTCGAACACCCCGGAGATGCTCGCCTCGATGCGTTCGGTCGGGGTGATGACGGTGACCTCATCACCCACACCCAGGCCGCCACGGTCGGCGGCGGAGGTGTTGACGATGATCTCCTCATCCCCGGACGGTGCCCTGCCCTCGACCACCACGGGTTCCGGCCCGACCCAGTTGCCGGGTTCATAGACGGCGAAGGGGTGGGTGCCGGACGACCCGGCCTGCAGGGGATCACCGGCTGAGTCGGTGAGGATGAGGGCGGACTGCCCCACCACTGAGGTACCTGAGGGCAGACCGGGGCCGTCGCCGACGATGTTGACAGCGCGGACCTCAGGGGAGTTCCTGATCTCCTCGACCACCTCGAAGGGGACACCCGCGCGGTTGTTCTGCGTGCCGATCACACCGACATCAACCCCCTCCACACCGGCGTCGATGATGGACAGGAAGGACCGTTCCAGCGAATCGGTCAGCAACAGCGATCCACAGAGGAAGGCGGTGCCCAGCACCACGGACAGGACGGTCAGTGCCATGCGTACCTTGTTGGCCACCACGCTGCGCCAGGTGGTTTTGCGCAGGGGGGAGTACAGGAACGTGGACACTGTTCCCGGACGGCTGTGGGTGTCCTGTTCCCCGGCTACGCCTCGGTGAGAGATATCAGACCTCCTCGTTGGTGAGTCGTTGGTGAGTCATCGTGTGGTTCATCTCAGTTCTGCCCCGGAGATCAGGGTCGGTGGTGGCCACCAGTTGCCCCCGGGGGATATCAGAACGCATAGGTTCCCCATCTTAACCGCCGGGGCGGACAAGATCGTTACACAGTGTTGCCAGCTGCACAGCGGCGCAGCCACCGGGTTCTACTGGCTCAGGCCAGCCTTCCGGTCGGCCTCGGCCCGGTCCCACCGGCCTGATCTGACGAGCGCGGTGGTGGGGTGGGTGCTGAAGAGATTGTCACGCGCCGACGGCGACAGGGTGTCCTCCACGGCCTCCGCTGCGGCGGCACGCTGGCGCAGGTGGGTGGCCAGCACCTCGTATGATTCATCGCCCATCAGGGCGCGCAGTTCATTCTCCTGGGTTTTCCACACCGGTTCACCACCGGTGTGACACCTGGGGGAGGTGGTGCAGAACCAGTCGAAATCCTCCCCACCGTTGCCCCAGCCGCGGCGGTTGTACTCGGTGATGGTGGTGCGCAGGATCTCGTGGCCGTCGGCACGCTCCTCGTACGCCTCCACCCGGCGCAGCGGTACCTGCCAGCAGACCTCGGGCTTGACGACGGTCAGGTCGCGTCCTTCCGCAGCGCCCCACTGATGCAGCGCGCACCCCGGGCCGGTCGCCCACCCGCGTCGGTTGGCGAAGATGCAGGCCCCATCCACCGTCAGGGTTTTCAGCGCGGGCTCGGGGTTGCCGTCCTCATCATCGAGCTCATCCCACTCCAGCCAGGGCTCGATCTCCGTGCCGTCATCGGTGGCGTAGAACTCATCCACCCCCGCGGGACGCAGCTGCCAGTACTTCGCGGGCATCTCCGCGACGGCATCATACAACTGATCGCGGTCGGTCTCATCGGCGAGGAAGGCACCGTGGGTGCAGCACCCCACATGAGGATTAGTGCTATCCACCCCCAGACAATCGGGGGTGCCGAAGGTGCAGTTCCAGTGGGATTCCAGCCACGTGAGATCGATGCTGAACTGATGATCGGCATCCGTCGGATTGGTGAATTCATACCATTCACGAGGGAAATCAGGAGGAAGTTCCTCACCCCTGCGGATGGATGCTGCAGCGGGGGAGGTTTCCGGGAAACCGAGGAAAACCGGGGACGAAGAAGACCAATTCACACTTTGTCACCCTAGACCGACTAACCTTTAGGTGTGAGATTAGGTGTATTGGACGTGGGCAGTAACACTGTCCATCTTATTGCGGTAGACGCTCGTACCGGTGGGCATCCCACCCCTATGAGCAATTGGCGTACCCCGTTGCGTCTCGTTGAGCTTCTCGACGACACCGGGGCGATCAGCGACAAGGGAGTGAATAAGCTTACCTCCGCGGTGGGTGAGGCCGCCGAGCTGGCGGAGAAACTCGGTTGCGTGGAGCTCATGCCGTTCGCCACCTCCGCCGTGCGTTCAGCCACCAACAGTGAAGCTGTTCTAGATCATGTGGAGCAGGAAACCGGTGTCCGCCTCAACATCCTCAGCGGTGAGGAGGAGGCCCGCCAGACCTTCCTGGCGGTGCGTCGCTGGTACGGCTGGTCCGCAGGACGGATCACCAACCTCGATATCGGTGGTGGTTCCCTGGAGATCTCCTCCGGCTCCGATGAGGACCCGGACATGGCCTTCTCGCTTGATCTCGGTGCCGGTCGTCTGACCCACCAGTGGTTCGACACCGACCCACCCGGCCGCAAGAAGATCAACCTGCTGCGCGATTACATCGACGCGGAACTGATCGAACCGGCCCGCCAGATCCGCACCCTCGGCCCGGAGCGGCTGGCGGTGGGAACGTCCAAGACCTTCCGCACCCTCGCACGCCTGACCGGTGCGGCACCATCCTCGGCGGGCCCGCATGTCACACGCACCCTGACAGCCCCGGGTCTGCGTCAGCTCATCGCCTTCATCTCACGCATGACCGCAGCTGACCGCGCCGAGCTGGAGGGTATCAGTGCCGACCGTTCGCATCAGATCGTGGCGGGAGCGCTCGTGGCCGAGGCGGCCATGCGTGCGCTGGAGATCGAGAAGGTTGAGATCTGCCCCTGGGCGCTGCGTGAAGGTGTCATCTTCACGCGAATCGACAAAGGCCTTGAGTGAGTTACGGAAAGGAGTTGGCCAACAATGAGTGAAGAGAAGCTTACAGTCGCAGAGCTGATGGCCAGGGCCGCGAAGGAGGGACATTCCACTGATGCCCCCCGGCGTCGCCGACGTCGCAGCATCGAAGATGGTGGCATCTCCGTCGCTGAGCTGACCGGCTCCATTCCCGCGGTGAAGGAGAAGCCGGCTGAGTCCAAGCACTCGGCCGTCAAGATCGACGACCCGGCCGAACCGGAACAGAAGGCGGAGCCGAAAGCAGAGCCTAAGCCCGAGCAGAAGCCGGAGCCGAAAGCAGAGCCAAAGTCCGAGCCGAAGACACCCGCAACGCCAGCTGCGAAGGCAGAGCAGAAGGCGTCGACAAGCACGCCCGCACCCAAGGCCGGGGGGAAGACGGCTGACCTGGCGACGGAGAAGGTCGTCGACAAGCCCGTCGACAAGCCGGCACCCAAGGCCGAGCCGAAGCTCGCGGTGTTCAAGGACAGTGCAACAGACAAGGCGGAGAAGGATGCGCCTGCGCGTCCCGCCCCGAGCACCGATGAGACCATCGTGCTGAGCATCGTGGATGAGAAGGACCCGATCCGTCTCACCACCGGTGCCTTCCCGGTGGTCCCACCATCAGCGGTGAAGCCGACCCCCGCGGTGGCACCCGCAGCCGGAGCCACCGGTGAGGAGGCCGCCGACGCGGAGTTCGCGGCCGGTGCCTCACCCGCGGACACCACCCAGATGGATGCGGTCACCGGCGATTTCGACCGGGTCGACGCCACCGACCGGGATGGGGACCACGAGGATGCCGCGGAGGAGTCCGCCAAGATCTCGGTGTTCTCCGTGCTGCTCATGGCCATCGTGGGTGTGGTGCTCGGTGCTGCCGTGTTCCTCGCCTTCGAGATGCTGTGGGAGCGCCTGAGCAACTGGCTAGTGGCCATCCTCGCTGTCGCGGTCACCCTCGGCATGGTGGGCATTGTCCACGCGCTGCGCACCTCCCGCGACGGGTTCAGCATGGTGCTGGCCGGTATCGTCGGCCTGGTCATGACCTTCGGCCCGCTGCTCGTGGTGTTCTAACCCGCATTCCGGTCCGCGCACCGTACACCTGCGTTAACCGCCCTCCCCGGGGTCCCAGTTCCACACCGGAGGGGGCGGTTTTCGTCTGTCGGGCTGCACGGAGTGCCGGTGGGATGGCAGTGTGGAGGGCATGACAATTATTGCTGTGATCGGTGGCGGTCAGATCGGTGAGGCGCTCGTCTCGGGTCTGGTTGCAGCCGATGTGAACCCCCAGAACATCCGTGTGACCAACCGTCGTGAGGAACGCGGGGCGGAACTCGAGGAACGCTACGGCGTGGTCACCATGACCGACAACGCCCAGGCCGTGGACGGCGCCGACGTGGTCTTCCTGTGCGTGAAGCCGAAGATGATCCTTGATGTGCTCGCCGAGATCGCCACCACCGTGGACAACAATTCGGTGTCCACCGTCGTGGTGAGCATGGCCGCCGGCATCAACCTCGCCTCGATGGAGGAGAAGGTCTCCGCGGGCATGCCGATCGTGCGTGTCATGCCGAACACCCCGATGCTGGTGCGCAAGGGCATGTGCACCGTCACCGGTGGCCGGTTCGTCGACGCGGAGCAGCTCGAGCTGGTCCAGGAGCTGCTCACCTCCGTCGGCGATGTCATGGTGGTCGAGGAATCCGACCTCGACGCCGTCACCGCCCTGTCCGGTTCCTCACCCGCCTACCTCTTCCTGGTCACCGAGGCGCTTATCGACGCCGGTGTCAGCCTCGGCCTGACCCGCGCGGCCGCCAAACAGCTGGCCGTGTCCGCATTTGACGGTGCCGGCACCATGCTGAAGGAGACCGGCCGTGAGCCCTCCGATCTGCGTGCGGGCGTGTCCTCACCGGCCGGCACCACGGTGGCGGCCCTGCGCGAACTGGAGGAGAGTGGCATCCGTGGCGCCTTCTTCCGGGCAGCCCAGGCCTGCGCCGACCGCTCAGCCGAGATGGGACGCAACTAGCGTTACCGTGATGTAATCAGGTTGTTGTCTGGTGGGGGAAACCGTGAAAACGTTTTCTCTTCCCCGGTGTGCTGAGCAGCATCTTTGCCCGGCTCCCACGCTGCCGTAGGGCGATTGATCGCAAAACTAGGCAACAATTGTCGCACTAATAACAAAAATCACGCTAAGCTGAACCAGGCGTATGCGTGATCGTACTGTGGGAGGGGAAGCCCGCAGCGCGCGTAAGGCTGAAGGGTAGTGATGAATATGGCTAGAGAAGATAAAGGAACCTTTCTGACGGTTGCCGAGGTCGCGGAGATCATGCGCGTATCCAAGATGACTGTCTACCGCCTCGTTCACTCCGGTGAACTCCCGGCGGTCCGCGTGGGACGGTCATTCCGTGTCCAGGAGAAGGCAGTCAATGACTACCTGGACTCCTCGTTCTACGAGGCTGGTTGACCCGGGTCCCGGTGGTCGCCGGTGGCCGCCGGGGATCCTCGGTGGCACAGCCAACACATGCGATACAGCCGACACGGTGGTGACCGGCATGGGCCGGGACTGACCACCATCTGGCATCGGGACCGCTTCGTTGTTCCCAGGGGCATCACTGCTTGATACCCACCGGTGAACAATGGGGCGGTTTTTCGATCCCGCCTCCAGCCCGTCCCCGGCCCTGCCGGTGTGCCCCTCACCCTTAGGACATCAGGTGTGTGTCCCCCTGCCTGCGGAGCGTGTAGAGGGGTGGGGTTTTGAAGCGTTCCCCACTGGGGGTAAGATGATTCCCATTCGTGTCAGCGCACACCTATGGACTTTAAACCATCGCGACTAATCGGATGGTGCGGTAGCACGCACCGTCACGGTCCGCGGGGTCCGAATGTGCACTTCGGTAATAGGTGCTGGCAGGTTTTGTACGTACAACATCGATAAAAGCGAGGGAAACCGTCAATGGGTTCTGTCATCAAGAAGCGTCGTAAGCGCATGTCCAAGAAGAAGCACCGCAAGATGCTGCGTCGTACCCGCGTTCAGCGTAGAAAACTCGGCAAGTAGACCTTCGAGGTCAAACACCACCCACGGATCTCATCCGTGGGTGGTGTTTTCGTTTCCCGGATCTGTGTTATGGATCTGTGTCCCGGACCTATTTCACGAACCTGGTACGCCACCGGTTGCGCAGACGCCACCCGGTGACGCTGAAGGCCGCGGTGGCCAGGGCGGGGATACCGAAGGTGCGTGCGGCTTTGCGCAGGGAACGGAAATCACGCACGTCCCATCCGCGCTCAAGTGCCTCCTTGCGCAGCTTCCGGTCCGGGTTGACGGCGACCGCGGTGCCCACCATCGACAGCATCGGCAGGTCATTGATGGAATCGGAGTAGGCGGTACAGCGCGCAAGATCGAGTTTCTCAATGGAGGCCAGCGCCGCCACCGCGTGACGCTTACCCGGACCGTGGAGGATGTCACCGACGAGTCGCCCGGTGAAGACCCCGTCCCGGACCTCCGGGACGGTGCCGATGGCACCGGTGAACCCGAAGCGCTGGGCGAGGATCTGCGCCAGCTGGACGGGGGTGGCGCTGACCAGCCACACCTGGTGGCCCGCAGCCAGGTGCATATCCGCCAGCTGGCGGGTGCCGGGCCAGGTCTTGTCGAACATGGTCCGGTCCACGATCTCCTCACACAGTTCCACCAGTTCCTCCACGGAACGACCCCGGATGAACTCCAGGGCCTGTTCACGGCCCTGTGCCACATCGTGGGCATTCTCGGACCCGGAGATCTTGAATTTCAGCTGTTTCCAGATCACCGGGAGGATCTCATGGACGGTGAAGAACTTCTTCCGGAACAGGCCCTGGGCGAAGACGATGAGGGAGGAACCCTGGATGAGGGTGTTGTCCACATCGAAGAAGGCCGCGGCCCCGACATCCTGGGGGACATCCGGGTCGGGCAGGTTCACATGGACCGCACCGGCCGCCTCGATGGCACCTGTGACGGAATCCACACCCGAATGGAAATCCTCCAGTCCGAGGCCGTAGATGGAGGCAACCGCCTCCGCCGCCGCGGCCTGGCCGGCCTCACGCTGGGTCTCATCATCGATGGGTGGGACGGCGTAATCCTCGATGAACCTGCGCAGATTGCCCCGGGTGGCACTCCAGTTGGAGAGGAAATCCTCCGGGGAGCCCCACATGTCGAAACCCCAGTTGTCATTTCCGTTGGCTGGACTCATGTGGTGACAGGAACCTTCCTTACGCCGAGTGGGCATCGGGGAGCGGGGGATGCTGGAGAGAAAAAACTGGTCGGACATGTTATCGGGGCCCGAAATGGGTATCGTATCCATGGTAAAGCCTTGCGCCTCACGGTGCCGGGCATGGGTACCCGAGAGTCAGGGGAAGGTGGCGGGAACGTGGCCTTACACCACAGTTCAGACCACAGGGTGGAACTGATCGTGCGTGACAACTGTGGATCATGCGTCCGCGTGCGGGAACAGATCATGCCTGTTCTCACCGCGGCCGGGGTGCATCTGGTGGTGAGCAACGTCGACGATGACCCCGCCCTCAAGGCGGAGTTCGGCGACCGGGTGCCGGTCATCCTCGTGGATGATGAGGAATTCGCCAGCTGGGAAGTGGATAATGATGAGTTAGCCCACGCTTTGTTGTAACTCCGTCGATTGAGCGATACCGTTAATCAACAAACTTTGATTCATTCTTTTGATTGATCAGTCCCTCCTTTGAAAGTCGGGTGAGATAGTGAGCGTGCTCGTTGTGGGGATGTCCCACAGGTCAGCACCTGTTGCGCTTCTGGAGCGCCTCAGCATGGACGACTCCGTCCGTGGTCAAACCACCTCCGCACTCGTCGAGCGGCCATCACTGTCGGAGGCGCTGATCGTCTCCACGTGTAACCGCCTCGAGGTGTACACCGTCACCAGCAGTTTCCACACCGGTGTCAATGACGTGGTGGAGGTTCTGCATGAGATCAGCGGGGTCGATATCGAGACCCTGCGCGGATACCTCTATGTCCGCTATGCCGACGCCGCCGCGGAGCACATGCTGGTGGTCGCCTCCGGCCTGGATTCCATGGTGGTCGGTGAGCAGCAGATCATCGGTCAGGTGCGCACCGCCTACCAGCAGGCCACCGAGGCCGGCACCGTCGGCCCGGCCCTGCACGCCCTGGCACAGACCGCCCTGCACACCGGCAAACGCGTCCACACGGAAACCGACATCGATGAGGCCGGTGCCTCCATGGTGTCCTTCGCCATCGACCGTGCGCTGACCCAGATGGGCATCGACCCCGCCTCGGACAAGCCCCTGGCGGGCAAGACCGCGCTGGTGCTCGGCGCCGGTGCCATGAGTTCCCTGGCCGCCACCCACCTGGGTCGGGAGGGCGTCGACAAGCTCATCATGGCCAACCGCACCCGTGAGCGTGCCGAGCGCCTGGCCTCCCACTCGCTTGAGGCCGGGGTGCCCGCCGAGGTCGTCGACTTCGCCGACCGTGCCAGTGTCCTCGACCGCGTGGACATGGTGGTTTCCGCCACCGGAGCCGATGACTTCACCGTCAAACCCGCCGACATCCCGGCCGGTGTCCAGCTCATGCTCGTGGACCTGTCCATGCCGCGTGACATCGATGACGCCTGCGCAGAGGTGCCCGGGGTGGACCTGGTCAACATCGAGCGCCTGCACCGCGCCAAACGCGAGGATCCCACCGGCGCTGCAGCCGAGGGGGCTGATGCCCTGGCCATCGTGCGCGAGGAACTGGAGGCCTTCACCTCCGAGCAGCGTATCCGCGATGTGGTTCCGGCGGTGTCCGCGCTGCGTAAGCGCGCCAACGAGCTGCTTCTCGACGAGCTGGACCGCCTCCAGGCGCGCACCCCCGACATTTCCCAGGAGGACTGGAAGGAAGTCACCCGCACCGTGCGTCGTGTCATGGATAAGTTCCTGCACGAGCCGACCGTCCGGGTGAAGAAACTGGCCGCCCGTTCCGGTTCGGTGTCCTATGAGTCCGCCCTCCAGGAGCTCTTCGGCCTGGAGGCCGTGCAGACCACCGCGCCCCCCGCGATCACCTCGGTCAACGCCTCCGACCTGCCCGATGCGGGTATTGTCGCGATCGTGAATTCACCGTCCACCACAGGCCAGTCCGTGTCTGTGGACGGGTCCTAACGTCCACCTTCAATCAAGGAGCGCAATGACACTCAGAATCGGCACCCGCGGATCGAAACTGGCCACCACCCAGGCCGGTCACATGCGTGATCGGCTCAAGCATTTCGGCCGTGATGCCGAACTGACCATCGTCACCACCCCCGGCGATGTCAACATGTCCCCGGTCGAACGCATCGGCGTGGGCGTGTTCACCCAGGCCCTGCGCGATGCGTTGGTCGCCGACGAGATCGATGTGGCGGTGCACTCCTTCAAGGACCTGCCCACCGCCCCGGACCCACGCTTCCACCTGGTGGTGCCCACCCGTGCCGATGCCCGTGATGCGCTCATCGCCCGCGATGGCCTGACCCTGGAGGAGCTGCCCGAGGGGGCGAAGGTGGGAACCTCCGCACCACGTCGCATCTCCCAGCTCAAGGCCCTGCGCCCCGACCTGGAGATCCTGCCGCTGCGGGGCAACATCGACACCCGCATGGGCAAGGTCACCTCCGGTGAGCTCGATGCGGTGGTCCTGGCGTTCGCCGGTCTGTCGCGCGTGGGCATGCAGGACCGCGCCACCCAGGTCTTCGACCCCGACATGCTCATGCCGGCACCCGCCCAGGGCGCCCTGGCCATCGAGTGCCGTGTGGAGGACGAGGACATCATCACCGGCCTGAACATGCTCATGCACGCCGACACCTATGTCACCGCCGTCGCCGAGCGCACCGTGCTCAACCGCCTGGAGGCCGGCTGCACCGCACCCGTGGCCGCCCACGCCACCCTCGATGGCTACGCCGGTGACACCATGACCCTGACCGCCGGTGTCTTCGCCCTCGACGGCTCCGAGCAGCTGGTCTTCTCCGCGCAGGGCGCGGGTGAGCGCCCCGAGGAGCTTGCGGAACAGGTCGCAGCCCAGCTCATCGAGCAGGGTGCAGCCACCCTCCTGGGGTAGGCCCTCGGGTGGGGGCTTCCGGTGGTGGCTTCCGGCCCGGGATTCCGTAGGCCATCCCGCCAGTCACCGTAGAGTTGGGTGACAGTCTGCTCCCGGTGACGAATAATCCGCTGGTTCGTGCAAGAATGGCTGTATCTGATTTGAACCGGCGAGGTTGCTCGCCCCGGCACGTGGAAGAGACCCGTTGTTGTGGCTGAATTGAAGATTACCCAGAAGCACCTCACCATCCACCTCTCCTGGTGGGAGAAGATCGGTGCACGGCGCAGTCATCTCACCGTCCCCCTGCGCGCGATCCGTGACATCCAGGTCGTCGATGACGCCCTCGGGTCTGTCGAGGCCTCCGGTGCCCGCGGATTGACCCGGATCCCCGGCCTGTTCGTCGCCGGCACCCACACCTCCGAGCGGGACGAGGAGAGCAACCACGAGAATGTCTTCTCCGTGTGCCGCCGGAAGGACCCGGGCCTGGTCATCGAGCTGGACAAGGTCAGCATCGGCCGCATCGTGGTCTCCACCCAGGATGCCCGCCGTTACGCCTCCGAACTGACACCGGTCCACTAGCACTTACCTGCCGCTCACCGGGCTTCTCTGACACGACGGGCATGTTTGGCTACCATCGGGGCCACACGATCCGAAGCACCAATTGCCTAAGGAGAAGTACATGTCAAAGAAGATTCTTGTGGTATCCACCGATTTCGGTACCGAGAAGGATGAGCTGGTGGTGCCCGTCGACAAGCTCAGGGAGCTGGGGCACGAGGTCACCGTGGTCACCCCGAACGGCAAGCCCGTCCAGACGGTGGTGGGAGATAAGGACTGGGACCTGGAGTTCCCCGTCGACGGTGATCTGGCCAGCCACCTGAACAACGACTATGACGTGCTGCTGCTGCCCGGTGGCACCGTCAACGCCGACAACGCGCGCCTGGACGATGATGTCCTCGCGGTGCTGAAGAAGCAGGCCGGGGCGGGCCGCACCGTTGCGGCGATCTGCCACGCGCCGTGGACGCTTATCGACGCCGGACTCGCCCGCGACAAGAACCTCACGTCCTACATCTCTGTGAGGATCGACCTGGAGAATGCCGGTGCGAACTGGCACGATGTGCCGGTCCAGGTGTGTGACACCGCCGGCTGGAAGCTGATCACCTCCCGTAACCCGGGTGATCTCGCCCCCTTCATCGAGGCCATCGATCAGGCCTAGGTTGTTTCTGAATCTCCCCCTGATGTCGCCGGTGAGGCGGTGTCGGGGGGAGTTTCTGCTGCGCTGGGTGTGGCGGTGTGGCCCACGGCTTCGGGTGGCATGAGCACAGGTTCGGTGAATCGGCGCAGCAGGGTGGTCACCTCGGGGGAGGGCTGTGGATCCCAGGTGGCCCAGGTGCGCACCACCAGATCATCACCGGCGGCATCCTCACCCACCAGGGGGATCCACACCCAGCCGGGGAAGTTCTTGCCCGCCGAGGTCTTGGTGGTCAGGGCGACATCCGCCTCGACCAGGTCGGCGATCAGGGCGCTGTACTGACCGAATTTACGGAAGATCCAGGTCGCTGCCACCCCCGCGGATAACATCGCGTTTTTCAGGATCTCCTCCTGCACACGGACCTCACCACGGGAATGGGCCAGCACCCGCAGCCCCTCCATGTCCTCCAGGGTGGCGGATTCCCGGTGGCGCAGTGTGTGGCGGAGTTCCGATCCCTCCCGGATGACAATGCCCAGGCGCTGCTGATACACCAGGTGGGTGGGGAAGGCCTCGCTCTGACGCCGGGCCAGTGCGATGTCCAGCTTCTTCTGCTTGAGCATGATGAGCTGTTCATCGGTGGGGGCCTCGATGAGGGAGACACGGAAATTCTCCCCCCTGGTGCTCAGGCGTTCCCGCAGCCAGGCGCTGGGCAAACCGGGTGGCACCCCGATGTTGATGCTGACAATCAGGTGCTCACCCGATCTGATCTCATCGATCACCGACTGCATCCGGTTGAGCAGTTCCACGGCCTCATCATGCAGCGCCTCACCCGCCTTGGTCATATGCACCCCGCGGGAATGACGTTCCAACAGGGGCGCTCCGACCTCTGCCTCCAACGCGGCCATCTGCCTGCTCAGGGCGGGTTGGGAGATGTGGAGTTCCTCGGCGGCACGGAAGATCTGGCCGTGGCGGACCACCTCCACAAACGATCTCAACTGTTCCATGTTCATCTCGGGGGCTCCTGTTCATGGGGTCGACGTGGGCGATATGCGAAGTCTGCATATCCGAATTGCGCTATATGCATTTGTACTATAGGTCACAGGAGAATAGTCTTCATCGCAAGGGACACATCAGATCCTCTGCATAGCCTAGAGCTCGGTAGGTCAGGACCCAGATAATCCCTACCTGTAGCGCGACCCACACCCGGGACGATAGATGCAGACAACCCGCCACCGGCGGAGGTGCCACGAAAACGCCCTACTCCAGACCACCGGTCTGGTCAGACGTTGATGCGGCACTGGAGGCACTGGCCTCTGAACCGTCCCGCAAGAACCCTAAGAACAAGGAACGATGATGAGTAAGAACACACAGGGTTCTGTGAACCCGGATCCCCGTGACCACGGGGATGACATGATGCCGGCCGCTGGGTCGACCGCTGTGACTGATTCAACCCCCGACGCAGCGCCCGACGCAGCGCCCGTCAAGACCCCGAAGAAGGCCGCGCTCTCCAGCTGGATCGGTTCAGCACTGGAGTACTACGATTTCGCGGTCTACGGAACCGCCGCCGCCCTGGTGCTCAACCAGCTCTTCTTCCCCGAGGACACCGCCCCGGGTGTCGCGATCCTGGCCTCCATGGCCACCGTCGGTGTGGCCTATGTCGTCCGCCCGCTCGGTGCCCTGATCATGGGGCCGTTGGCCGACCGTTATGGCCGTAAATTCGTGCTCATGCTGTGCCTGTTCCTCATCGGCGCCAGCACCTTCATCGTGGGCTGCCTGCCCACCTTCGACCAGGCCGGCTACCTTGCCCCGGCGCTGCTGGTCATCTGCCGCATCATCCAGGGCCTGTCTGCCTCCGGTGAACAGTCCAGTGCGATCTCAGTCTCCCTGGAGCACGCCACCGAACACCGACGCGCGCTGACCGCCAGCTGGACCCTGCACGGCACCCAGTTCGGCACTCTGCTGGCCACGGCCGTGTTCATCCCCTTCACCATCTTCCTCAGCGAGGACGCCCTCATGTCCTGGGGTTGGCGTGTGCCGTTCTGGCTGTCCGCCGTGGTTGTGCTCGTCGCCTTCCTGATCCGCCGCGGTCTGGAGGAGCCACCGGCCTTCCGTGAGAACAAGCAGGAGATCGCCGGCGGTCCGTCCCCGCTGGCCATGACCCTGAAGTACCACAAGGCCGCCGTCGCCCGTGTGGCCGTGGCCGCCATGATCAACTCCGTCAACGTGGTCTTCACCGTGTGGTCATTGTCCTTCGCCACCAACGTGGTCGGCCTCGACCGCTCCACCATGCTCATGGTGCCCGTGGTGGCCAACCTGGTCGCCCTGCTGGCCATCCCGTTCTCCGGCGCACTGGCAGACCGCTTCGGTCGCCGCCCCGTCTTCATCCTCGGAGCCCTGGGTGCCGGTCTGGCCATGAACGGTTACCTGGGTGCGATCTACTCCGGCAGCTGGGTCATGATCTTCGCCATGGGCATCCTCATGTCCGGTCTGCTGTACTCCATGTCCAATGCGGTGTGGCCGGCCTTCTACGCAGAGATGTTCCCCACCTCGGTGCGTGTGACCGGCCTGGCGCTGGGCACGCAGATCGGCTTCGCGGTCTCCGGTGGCTTCGCCCCGGTCATCGCCTCCCTGCTGGCCGGTGCGGAGGGGGACAACTGGGTCCGGGTCGCCATCTTCGTCGGCGTGGTCTGCCTCGTCGCCGCGGGTGCCGCCCTGACCGCCAAGGAGACCAAGGACCTCAACCTCGATGAGATTGATGCCCTGCACCTTGCCCGCGGTGAGGCTGCAGATCTCGCCCGTGCCGGTGTCACCACCGTAGCCGCACGCCCCACCACCGTCGTGGTCGGCGCTGATGGGTCGGTGACCCGCACGGGCAGGAACCCCGGCGTGCATGCCGGGGCCACCTCCCGGGAAAACACTGATAACCATGATGCACAGGAGTCCTACCGCTAATGCGCACGTCGATCGCCACCGTCTGTTTATCAGGAACCCTCGCCGAGAAACTCCGCGCCGCCGCCGACGCCGGCTTTGACGGCGTGGAAATCTTCGAACAGGACCTCACCGTCTCCCCCCACTCCCCGGAGCAGATCCGGCAGCGGGCCGCCGACCTGGGGCTGACCCTGGATCTCTTCCAGCCCTTCCGGGATTTCGAGGGGGTGGAGGAGGAACAGTTCGTGAAGAATCTCCGCCGCATGGAGGCGAAGTTCGCACTGATGAACCGGTTGGGGATCGACACCATCCTGCTGTGCTCCAATGTCGCCACCGCGACCATCAACGATGATGAACTCTTCGCCAGCCAGCTGCGCCGCGCCGGGGACCTGGCACAGCGCTACCAGGTCCGCATCGCTTATGAGGCGCTGGCGTGGGGGCGGTTCGTCAACGATTTCGAGCATGCCCAGCGCATCGTCGACATGGCCGACCACCCCCAGGTGGGCACCTGCCTGGATACCTTCCACATCCTCTCCCGCGGGTGGTCCACCGACGCGGTGGAGCAGATCCCCGGCGAGAAGATCTTCTTCGTCCAGCTTGCCGATGCCCCCAAGCTCAGCATGGACATCCTGTCCTGGTCCCGCCACCACCGGGTCTTCCCCGGGGAGGGCGATTTCGACCTGGTGAAATTCATGACCCACCTCGCCCGCACCGGATACGACGGACCCATCTCCCTGGAGATCTTCAATGATTCCTTCCGCAAGGCCGATGTGGCCCGCACGGCCGTCGATGGTCTGCGGTCCCTGCGCTGGTTGGAGGACCAGACGTGGCACGCCCTGGCCGAGGACGAACGCGATGTGACCCTGCAGCTGTCCCCGCTGCCGGAGGTCGCAGAACCCGCCGGTGTGGATTTCCTCGAGATCTCCACCGGACGGCTGGGGGAGACCATCCGGGTGCTCCACCAGCTGGGTTTCCAGCTCGGTGGCCACCACCGCAGCAAATCCGACTTCCAGGTCTGGACCCAGGGGCCGGTCCGCATCGTCATCGGTGACCGCGGGCCCACCGGCGCCGCCACCACCATCACCGGGCTCGGTTTCGCCACCCCGGATCCGGCCTCCGCGCAGCAGCGCGCCCATCTCCTCCAGGCGGGCACCATCGCCCGGACCCGCGAGGACGATGAGGCAGATCTGCGGGGCGCCTACGCCCCCGACGGCACCGAGGTGTTCTTCGGTGAGGTCAGCCCGGACGGATTCCCCACCTGGCTCGATGAGTTCGGTGTGGAGAAGACCGACCAGGTGTCCGACAGCCTCATCACCGGGATCGACCACATCAACCTCGCTCAGCCCTGGCAGCACTTCGACGAGTCCATCCTCTTCTACACCTCCCTCATGGCGCTGGAGGCCCGCGACCGCGATGAGTTCCCCAGCCCCATCGGTCTGATCAGCAACCAGGTGATGAGCTCACCCAATGACGCCGTGCGTCTGCTGCTCAGCATCGCCCCGGAGGACGGGGAACAGGGTGATTTCCTGGACGCCGCCTACCCCGAGCACATCGCGCTCACCACCACCGATATCGTCGCGGTGGCCCGCCGTGCACGCAAGCGTGGCCTGGCGTTCCTCCCCGTCCCGGAGAACTACTTCGAGGACCTGCAGGCACGTTTCGATCTCGACCCGGAGTTCCTGGATCTGCTACGCGAGAACAACCTGCTCTATGACCGTGATGACCACGGTGGGGAATTCCTCCACTTCTACACCCGCACCCTGGGCACCATGTTCATCGAGGTCGTGGAACGCCGCGGTGGTTTCACCGGCTGGGGTGAGACCAACGCACCGGTTCGGCTCGCCGCCCAGTACCGCACGATCCGCGACGCCGAGCGCGGGGTCCCGCGCTAACCACGCGCCGGACCAGATGAGAAAAAACCGAGAAAGGACACTGATGATGACGGGCAGGATTCTGCTGCTCAACGGCCCCAACCTCAATATGTTGGGGCTGCGGGAACCGGAGATCTACGGCCACGCCACCCTGGATGATGTGGTGGAGCTGGTCCGAGCGCGGGCAGAACACCACGGACTTGAGGTGGATGCGGTGCAGAGCAACCACGAGGGCGATCTCATCGACGCCCTGCACCGAGCCCGGGGCACCCACCTCGGGTGTGTGCTCAACCCGGGCGGGCTCACCCACACCTCCGTGTCACTGCTCGACGCGGTGAAGGCCTCCGAGCTGCCCACCGTGGAGGTGCACATCAGCAACCCCCACGCGCGGGAGAGCTTCCGCCACCACTCCTATATCTCCCCGGTCGCCGCGGCCGTCATCGCCGGTGCCGGCGTGGACGGGTACGGTTTCGCCGTGGACATCCTCGCCAACAACCATCTTCAAAGGACAGCGTCACAGTAATGAACCACGACAGTATTCTCCTCGGACTGATCGGCGAGGACATCTCCCTCTCCCGTACCCCGGCCATGCACGAGGCGGAGGGCCTCGCCCAGGGCGCGGCGACCGTCTACCGACGCATCGACACCCTCACCGACCGTGCCCGGGGTCGCTCCCTCCAGGAGCTTCTCGACGCCGCCCGCTCCACCGGTTTCAACGGCCTCAACATCACCCACCCCTACAAGCAGGCGGTCCTGCCGCTGCTGGATGAGGTCTCCGAGCAGGCCGCCCAGCTGGGTGCGGTCAACACCGTCGTCATCGGTGAGGACGGTCGCACGAGCGGGCACAACACCGATGTCACCGGGTTCGCCCGCGGACTGGAGGAGGGCCTGCCCGACGCCACCATGACCACCGTGGTGCAGGTCGGCGCCGGCGGCGTGGGTAATGCCGTGGCCTACTCCCTGGTCACCCACGGGGTGGAACAGCTGCAGGTGGCGGACCTGGATCCGGCCCGTGCGCAGGCGCTCGCCGACGCCATCAACTCTGCCATCGGTCGCGAGGCCGTCCACGGCATCGACGCCCGTGGTGTGGAGGAGGCCATCGCCGCCGCGGACGGCGTGGTCAACGCCACCCCGATGGGCATGCTCGCCCACCCGGGCACCGCCTTCGACACCTCGTGCCTGACCCCACACCACTGGGTGGGGGATGTCGTGTACATGCCCATTGAGACTCAGCTGCTCAAGGACGCCCGTGCGCTGGGTTGCCGCACCCTGGATGGCACCCGCATGGCGATCCACCAGGCGGTGGATGCCTTCCGCCTGTTCACCGGGCTGGAGCCCGATGTGGAGCGGATGCGCGCAACGTTCCTGTCCCTCTAGATGATTAAGTCCTATTGATTTTTAGTGGTCGTAGGCGATCAGGGAGCGTTTGTTGGGGGCGTCGATGAGCCAGTTGTGCCAGATCCCGGCGGCCAGGGCCAAAAGTTTCGCGGCGACTCGGGCGTAGACGCCTTCGACGGTGCGCCCGCCGTGCTGCTCGAGGCCGAGTTGGCCTTTAAGCGTGTCGAAGACGGACTCGACCCACTGGCGGATACCACCGAGGGCCCCGAACCGGGGCTTTTCATCCTTGCGGTCGGGACGGACGAGGTGGGCGCCAAGCTCGTCGGTGACAAACGCCTCGAACTCTTTCCCGGCGAAGCCCTTGTCCGCCAGGATGACCTGCCCGTCGTGCACCAGATGACAGTCATGATCAAGCAGGACCTGGGTGGTTTCCCGCTCGCCGATCTTCGGGTTGGCCAGCCCCCAGATCACCGGCATCCCGTCCGGGGTGCAGACCAGATACAGGCGAAAACCCCAGAAGAACCTCGAATGCGAAGCGCAGTAGCCGTAGCCGGCATGCCCGACCAGGTCAGAGCGTTTGACTGTCTCTCTTGAGGTGCCGCAGGGTACCGGGGTGGAGTCGAGTAGTCGCAGGATCTCGTGCCAGGAGGCGGTGTCTTTGGCCAGGGCGGTGATCACCGCGCTGATCAACGGGCCGGCGGCCCGGATGCGCTTGTTGTAGCCCGATTGTTGGGGCATCGCCGGGAACATTCCGGTCAGGTGTGCCCGGGCGTAGCGCACCCATCGGGATTCTGAGGAGGATCCGTGCAGCAGGTGTTGGGCGACGGCCAGGCACAGCAGTTCGGCGTCATCGAGGGCTGGTCGGCGCCCTGGGCGGTGAGTCCGGTCGTAGTCCAGATCGGGCAGGACACGGTCGACCAGGGTGACGTAGAGTGTGGTCAGGAGAGTGTTTAGTTTGTTGTTCACACCAAAAACTCAAGCACTCTCCGCCCTCGTTGAACAGACCTGCGCGCGAGAGTCCTAATAGGACTTACTCATCTAGAGGTATTTCCCCTTCTCGCGGTCGACGAGTTCCTTGGCCTCCCGCAGTCCCGCACCGGTCAGTTCGCGGTGGCGTTTGATCGCCGGGATCTCCCTGCGCTCGCGCAGCAGGGCGATCACCTCGGGGTGGAGGATGTCCGGGTCGCGGCGCAGTGAGGCGGGCAGGGAGGAGGCCTCCATCCCGAGTTCCGCCATGAGCATGTCGATGGCCTGCTGCTGACGGGTGACGGTGCGCTCCAGTTCCTCCACGCGCGTCCGCAACCGGTTGAACTCCCCGCGGTCGGGGTTGTCCCCGAACAGAGCCTGCAACATGACATGAGTCCTTTCTCTATGCCGGATAGACCAGCGGTTCAACGATCTCCAGGCCGATTGTCTCACCGATCTGGGGTGTGAGGCCGGTGACCTGCGCCCGGAATTTCTGCCCGCCGGGGGTTTCGGCGGTGATGCTGTGGGAGGTGATCTCGAAGAGCGCCGAGGTGATCACCGCGTCGATGGACCGTGGGGTGCCCGGTGGGACCACGGTGACGGTCAGTGGTGTCACCGCGATGGTGACGGCATCGCCCGGGTGCAGGGTGGCCATCTCCCGGACCTGGTCGCGTTTCCAGGCGGTGGTCAGCACCGAGCATTCCACATGTTCACCGGCGATGGTGGCCGGCAGCAGAGTGGCGTCACCGATGAAGGAGGCCACCGCGGCGCTCGCCGGTGCCTCGATCAGCTCGGCCGGGGTGGAGATCTGCTGCACACGCCCCTTATCCAGCACCACGATCCGGTCGGCGATCGCGATGGCCTCCGCGCGGTCATGGGTGACATGCACCGTGGTCAGACCCTCGCGTCGGGTCAGGGCGACCAGTTCGCGGCGCAGGGAGTCGCGCAGGGGTTCGTCGAGGGCGGAGAGGGCTTCGTCGAGAAGCAGGACGGTGGGGTCGGCGACCACCGCGCGCGCCAACGCCACCCGCTGACGCTGCCCACCGGACAGACTCGCAGGTTTGCGCCTGCCGAACCCGTCGAGCCCCACCAGCGTCAGTGCGCGTTCCACGCGCCTGCTTATCGACGCCCGATCCATCCCCGCCCTCTTCAGCGGATAGGCCACATTGCCCGCCACCGACATATGTGGCCACACCGCATGCTGCTGGAACACCATGCCCATGCGCCGCCTCTCCGGCGGGACGTGCGTCATGTCCTCACCCGCGATGGTGAGGTGGCCTCCCGAGGGGGCGATGAACCCGGCGACGGTGCGCAACAGGGTGGTCTTGCCGGAACCCGACGGGCCGACCAGCACCACGAACTCCTCCGGGTGGACATCGATGTTGACGTGGTCGAGCCCCACCGTGCCATCGGCGAAGGCCACCGACAGATCGGTGATGGTGATGGAGGACATTGTGCCTACCTCTCCTCCCGGCCCCGGACCGTGACGGAGAGCGCCACGATACCGATGAGGGCGAACATCAGCGACAACGCGGATGCCTGATTGTAGTTTCCGGCCTGCTGCAGGTTGAACACCTGCACACCCAGGGTGGTGGTGCCCGGCGCGATGAGCAGGATCGACACCGTGAGCTCACGCACCGCGGTGACCAGGACCAGCACGGCACCGGCGACCGCCGCCGGGATGGTCATGGCCCCGGTGGTGTCCAGCAGCGCGCGCACCCGGCCGGCTCCGCCGATGCGGGCGGCCTCCTCCATCGCCAGCGGCGACTGTGCCAGGGGCGCCCGCACCGCCTGCAGGACCAGGGCGGTGAAGGCGCAGACATAGGCACCGAGGATGATCCAGCGGGTGTTGTACAGATCGGTGTAGCGGCCCAGGATCAACCAGCCCACACCGATGATCATGCCCGGCAGTGCGGTGGGCAGCAGCACCACCAGGGTCATCGGCGTGTTGGTGACATGCCGGGTGCGGGTGACCAGCAGACCCACCAGCCAGCCGAGCACACCACAGATCACCGCCGCGGCCACCGACAGGGTCACCGAGTTGGTGAACCCCTCGATCACCCGGGGGTTGTTCAGCGCAGCCTCGAAGTTGCCCAGGGTGATGGTCTCCCGGGTGAAGGGCACACCCGGTGCGGGCAGCAGCGCCCGGTAGGCCAGGCCCAGGATCGGTGCGAGGGTGAAGGCCAGCGCGATGACCCAGGCGATGATGGTCACCGGTAGGCGTGCCCTGCCCAGATCAAAGGTGAGCGCGGCACCGGTGTCCTGCAGCTGGGTGGTGGCCCGCAGGGACACCAGGTAATCGGCGAACACGGCCCCGATACCCAGGAACAACAGGACCACACCGATGGTGGAGACCGTCTGCAGGGGATTGTCCACCGTGCCGGATTCCATGAAGCGGTAGATCATGGTGGCGAGTGTTTCAAAGCGCGCCGGGGACCCGATCAGGGCGGGGATGCCGAAGTCGGCGAGGTTGGCCACCGCGGTCAGGGTGAACGCCGAGAGCAGTGCCGGGTGCAGCAGCGGGAGGGTGATGGTGCGCAGGACCGTCACGGTGCCGGCCCCGGAGATACGCGCGGCCTGCTCCAGGTCGGAGGGCAGTTGGCGCAGCGCGTTGGCCATCACCACATAGACGATGGGGTAGGAGTGCACGATGAGCAGCACCGTGACCCCGTCCGCGCCGTAGATATCCCACAGTTGGGTACCGAAGAGCCGGTTGAGGCCCTGGTTGGGGCCGAATAACTGCAGCCACGCGATCGCCCCGATGAACGGCGGGATCAACAACGGGGAGAGCAGGAACAGACGCAGGGTACCACGCCCATAGGCATTGGTGCGGTCCAACAACAGGGCGATGGCGGTGCCGATGATCACCGCCCCGATCGCCGAGAGCAGCGTGGTGTAGGTGGAATTCCACACGGCGGTGCCCAGACCCTGCTGCATGAGCTGCGGGATCTGGTTGCCACCGAGGGCGAGGCTGACCACCAGGGCGAGCGGGGAGATGAACAGGCCGATGACAATCAGCCAGACCCCCGCCCGCATGAAGGTCAACGAGGAGGATGAACGCATGCGTGAAACAGTAGACGCAGGTTAGTTCATTGCGTTCTGGAACACCTCGACCGCGGCGTCCTTATCCGCGGTGACAACCTCCAGATCAGGGGTCATCAGGGCGATCTCGGAGAGCTCAGGGGTGCCCTCCGGGGTGCCGACATCCTCACGGACCGGCAGGTAGGCCTGCTCCACGGCCAGTTCCTGACCCTCGACGGAGATGAGGAAGTTGATGTAGCGCTCGGCGGCTTCCTTCTGCTCAGAGTCGGCGAAGACACCGGCCGGCTCGGTGATGTAGGGGGAGCCCTCCTCGGCGTAGATGGTGGCGATCGGGGAACCGGCGGCAGCCAGGTCACGGACCAGGTAGTCCACCACGACACCGATCGGACGGCCACCGCTGGCGATCTCCTGGGAGGTCGGGCCGTTGGACTGGGCGATCATCGGGTTGTTCTCACCGAGGGCGTTGATCCACTCCTCACCCAGGGCCGGGTCGTTCTTCCACACCGAGGCGTTGAAGGCGGCCGCACCGGACACAGCGGGATCCGGCATGACCAGCATGTCGGCGTACTTCGGGTCGGTCAGGTCAGCCCAGGACTGGGGCAGGTCCGCCTCATCGACAATGGAGGTGTTGTAGGCGATGACGGTGGGGATGATGCGGGTGCCCACGTAGAAGTTCTCCTCATCGCGGGCCTCCTCGATCACGTCGGAGGAATCGACGTTCTCCAGCTCGGCGAGGTCACCGGCCTCGGCGTAGGACTCGAAGGTCGGGGCATCGGCGGCCCACAGGACATCCGCCTCGATCGATCCGGAGGCCTTCTCCGCGGCGATGCGCGCATTCAGGTCACCGGTGCCGGCGCGGTAGACCTCCACCTTGATATCCGGGTTGGCCTCCATGAACGCCGCGTTGATCTCATCGACCTTCTCCTCCGGCTCGGAGGTGTAGACGGTGATGGTCACCTGCTCCGCAGACGATGCCTGCTCGGAGGTGGTGCCGGCGGTGCCGGTTGCGGTGGTGTCGTCTCCGGTGTCCTCGGCTTCCGGTTCGGAGCAACCCACGAGGAGAGCCGCGGACGCACCAAGCGCCAGGACAGTGGTGGCGGTACGACGGGTGAACATGCGCTGGGACATGGAAGTGCCTTTCGGGATGAAGAACCTGCCGGCACCGGATGTGCGTGCCGACAAAACCCCATCATGACATGCCCGGGCGACTTGCGCTCGGTGAATGTGGGCACCTGTCTAGGGTAGCGCGGTGACTACTCCCGCGGGTCCTGGCCGGCGGCTCCGGACCCGGGGCCACACCCCGGCGAGATGCAGCAACCAGGCACCATAGATCACCGCCACCACCAGGCCCGCGAACAGGAGGGTATATCCTTCCGAGGTCACGGTCACCGTGGCCATGATGTTGTAGAGGATGTGGGCTGCGATGACCACATGCAGACTGCGGGTGAGGTAGACGATCATGGTGAAAATGAATCCCACGACGGTGGCATTGATGATCTGGAATACCGTGTCGGTCAGTCCCTGTCCGATCAGGAGACTGAAGGCATGGCCGACGCCGAAGGTCAGGGTGGAGATGATCACCGCCCGCACCGGTTTGCCCTCATCGAGCAGGGCCCGGAAGAGCAGACCACGGAACAGGACCTCCTCCAGGATGCCGATGGCGATGAAGTGCCCGATGATGGCGATGAGCAGCATCAGGGTGAGATCGGTGCGCAGCCCCTGCGCCAGCGGCCACGCCACCAGCAACCACAACGGCAGGTAGAACCACATGCGGGCAGCCGGAACCCGCGCGGGTGTGCCCAGACCGATCCGGGGTGCAATGCCGGAACGGATGAGATGGGTCAGCAGGACGATGGTGAGGACCGCCAGGGGGATGACCACCGCGGTGTGCGCATCGAGCCCGATGTTGATACCGATATTGACCGCGATGATATTGACCAGGAGGAACACCGCCAACCACACGTAGAAATGCCGCATCCGGTTCGTCTCGAATAAGCGTGCCATGCGCCCATCACGGTCCTTATATTGTTGTGCCTGTTGTGGTGGCTTCCTACCTCAAACACTATCGGGAGCACCGGGGTAGCGGAACAGCTGTGGGTATGGGGTGGGACACATCGGGCTGTGATGTCCGTTTCGAGCCACGGCACGGCGGATTGCAGGTGCGGTAACGGGGGAGGGGTGGATACAGGGTGTGCCGTCTTCGGTACGCGGAATCCCGGTCTGGGCGGGCCCGCCCCTGAATGGTGGATCACGGGGATGAGCTGCCCGGATCACTGTTTTCCGGCGGTTTTATGGAACGCAGCTTCGCTTTTTGTCCCATGGAATGGGGCGGTGCTGTGAGTTGGCCAACAGCATGATATTCGACAGGGAAAACATACCGTTTTCGTAAAACGGGCACACTGAATTATCGTGTATATACCACACGGTGAACGCCCCTCAAGCGGGTGGTCGCTTTTGACCACATCGGTTGCGGATCCCAGTGGGAGCCGCCCGGCTTGACAGGGCGTGAATTTGTGCGCCGACCAGTTACGTCCCCATCCGGGCATGGTCAGTGCCCATCATCCACCGCGGCTGGGCCGTCCGATATGCATGAGAGCTTGATGCTGATTGTAGTCGGGTGGTTGGTGCCGTCTGGTGATGGGTACGGGTTTTGTCCGGGACAAGAACTAGAAAAGATATTGATGACTATCGCCGAGAAGGCCGAGATGGCTGATACCAGGGGGATCGGAACCAGCCAGGTTCCCGAGACCACCGGGGTTGAAACGCACGTTGCACGCAGGCTTGTGTCACTGGTACCCCATGAGGTGCCGTGTGAAGAGCTGATTCCAGGCAAGGTCATCTTTGTGGGGGCGGGCCCCGGCAACCCGGATCTGTTGACTGTCCGTGCCCGCGAGGTCCTGGGCAAAACCGTCCGTGCCGTCACCGATGCCCAGGTGCTGTCCAGCGTGCGGGATTTCGTCGCCGCTGAGCTCCCCGTCCCGGAGGACAAGCTCAAGGCCGCCGAGGAGGAATACGAACGGCTGTGCGCCGAGGCGAAGGAGGGCGGTGCGCGTCGTAAGCCACCACGTCCCGCGCCCCCGACCGCAGCCGAGATCATCGAGGTCGACCACGCCGACCCGGAGGAGATCGCCCGCATCCTGGCCGAGCAGCTGGCCAAGGGCGGCGATGTCATCCGCCTGGTCACCGGCAACCCGCTGAGCAGCGACAGCACCCTGGCCGAGATCACTGCCGTGTCCGAGGCCGGCATGAGCTTCCAGGTGGTGCCCGGCATGTCCCTGCCCGGCACCGTCCCCGCCTTCGCGGGCATCGCCCTTGGCTCGACCTACACCGAAACCGATGTCAGCGGCGAGGATGTCGACTGGGACCAGCTGGCCAGCGCCCCACAGCCCCTGGTGCTGCAGGCCCGCGCCGAGAACCTGGCCACCATCGCCACGGAGCTGAAAACCCGCGATCTGCCTCTGGAGTTGCCGGTATCGGTCACCGTCAACGGCACCACACGCATGCAGCGCACCTATGACACCACCCTCGGTGCCCTGGCCAAGCTCGACGCGGAGCTGCCCGGCCCGCTCGTGGTCACCCTCGGTGAGGGTGTCAGCGACCGGGAGAAGTACTCCTGGTGGGAGAACCGCGCCCTCTACGGCTGGCGTGTGCTCGTCCCCCGCGCCAAGCCCCAGGCCGCCGCCATGAGCGCGCGCCTGGCCAGCCACGGTGCCATCCCGCAGGAGGTCCCGACGATCTCCGTGGAGCCGCCACGCAACCCGGCGCAGATGGAACGCGCCATCAAGGGCATCGTCGAGGGCCGTTACCAGTGGGTCGTGCTCACCAGCGTCAACGCCGTGCGCGCCGTCTGGGACATGATCACCGAATTCGGCCTGGATTCCCGCTCCTTCGCCGGTGTGCGCATCGCCGCGGTGGGGGAGAAGACCGCCGCCGAGATCCGCGCACTGGGCATCACCCCCGAGCTGCTGCCACCACGCAACCGCCAGAACGCCCAGGGCATCGTCGACGTCTTCCCCGAATACATCGAGGAGCTCGACCCGGTCGGTCGCGTCCTGCTGCCACGTGCGGACATCGCAACGGACGTGCTTGTCGACGGGCTGGTCGCCCTCGGCTGGGAAGTCGACGACGTGGTCGCCTACCGGACCGTCCGGGCCGCGCCCCCGAGCGCCGACATCCGCGACATGATCAAAACCGGTGGTTTCGATGCGGTGTGCTTCACTTCATCCTCCACCGTGCGCAACCTCGTCGGCATCGCCGGCAAGCCCCACCCGCGCACCATCATCGCCTGCATCGGCCCGATGACCGCGGACACCGCCCGCGAACTGGGCCTGCGGGTGGATGTCATGCCAGAGATCGCCGAGGTCCCCGACCTGGTCGACGCTCTGGCTGATCACGTCGCCGACCTCCGTGCGAAGGGTGAGCTGCCGCCTCCGAGGAAGAAGCGGCGGCGTCGTAAAGCGTCTTAAGGAAGCGTCGTTTCACGAAGCGACCCGGTGAAACCCACCCCACCTGGCGCACATCACGCTGGCCTTCCACGGTGCCGATGAACCCGTGATCTCGGTACACTCCGGGTCATGGGATTATTGGATGTGGGACGCATTATCGCCGGGCTCCTGTTGTTGGTTGTGGGCGGTGAGCTACTGGTGCGCGGAGCGTCAGTGCTTGCCCGTCGGGTGGGAATCTCCTCCCTGGTGGTCGGACTGACCGTGGTGTCAGCAGCCACATCCGCGCCGGAACTGGCAATCACCATCGGCGCCGTCTGGCAGGGTGAACCCGGTTTGGCTGTGGGAAATGTCGTCGGTAGCAATATCGTCAACATCCTGCTTATTCTCGGGCTCTCCGCCCTGATCCTCCCCCTGGTCGTCACACGCGGGCTGGTACGGTTCGATATTCCCGTCATGGTCGCTCTATCGGCCGGGTTGCTCGTGATGGCCCTCGATGGGGTCATCAGCGCGGTCGATGGTCTGATCCTGCTCAGCGTGGTCGTCGCGCATACGGTGTGGACGATTATCGCCAGCCGTCGCAAAGCACGGCCACCGGTCGGTGCCACGGAATCCGCCGCCGTTTCCTCCGCCTCCGACACCGACACCGGGGACGAAGACGAAAAGCCACCTGCCATATCCACTTTCAGATCTCTCCTGCTCATTGTGGTCGGGATCGCACTGCTGGTGGGCGGGGCCACCCTCCTGGTTGACGGAGCGGTCAACATTGCCACCGGGTTGGGCATCAGTAGTCTCGTTGTCGGGTTGACCGTCGTGGCCATCGGTACCTCGTTACCTGAACTGGTCACCTCCATTACCGCGGTCCGCCGTGGTGAACGGGACATCGCCGTGGGAAATATCGTGGGCAGCAACATCTTCAACATCGGAGTGGTGCTGGGGCTGCCGGCTATGATTTCGCTCGATGGCATCCCGGTGTCCAGTGCAGCCATAGCCTTTGACCTTCCGGTGATGCTGGCCACAGCAGCGGCCCTGTTGCCCGTTGTCTTCACCGGATTTATCGTTGCGCGGTGGGAGGGGGCAGTTTTTCTCGGACTGTATCTCGCCTACACTGGTTATCTTGTCCTTGCAGCTACTGAGCACGATGCCCTGGAGGGGTTTACCACCGCGATGGCGGGCTTTGTCCTCCCGCTGCTCATCGTCACTCTGATCGCCTTCACCTCCTATGAGATCGGTCTACGGAAGGGAAGAAGAGACCTCACACGTGCAACCCCGTCGTGAGCCTGGGTGTGAAGCAGGAGTAAACACCAGACGTGCTGAGGCTGCTACCTGTACCCGGAATGGTAGGTTCGGCCCAGAATCACCGCTTCTGCCCCCGGACGGTCTGAGCCCGGACCACCCGGCGGGAGAGTCGCCCATTTTTTGGAGGTCGAAATATCGTGAGCCGCCGATGGTCATCGCGGATTGCGCGCGTGGAGGCTGCCGAGATCCTGGCGACCCGGTTGGACCGGCCGATGGGGTTTCTCGGTTTGGTCTTCCTCTTCGTGGTGCTGGGCCAGCTCCTTGTTACCGAACCGGGGTGGGTGCGCATCCTGAACATCACCGGGTGGGTGTTCTGGGCGCTGTTCGTCGCCGAGTTTGCGTTGCGCGCCTATATCGCTGGTTTCCAGGCAGAATTCTGGCGACGCAACTGGTGGCAGGTTATCTTCCTGCTGCTGCCGTTCCTACGGTTCATCCGGGCATTACAGGCAATCCGGGCTCTGCGACTGGCGCGGATCACCCGGGCGGCCCGGGTTGGGGGTATTCTCTCCGCCGGGGTGCGTGGTTCCCGGTCTGCAGGACGGTTGTTGTCGAACCGGATCGGTTGGTTGGTGTCGGTCACCGTGGTTGTCATCCTGGCCGCCAGTCAGCTGCTCTACGTGATGGGGTCGGAGACGGACTACACCACAGCACTGTATGAAGCAGCCCTGACCACGATCACCGGCACCGGGGTGACCACCGACGATCCCTTTGCCAAGCTGCTGCACCTGATACTGGCCGTGTACTCCGTGGCGGTGTTCGCCACCCTGGCAGGTTCCCTGGGTGCTTTCTTCCTTCAGGATCGGGAGGAGTCAGGTGAACAGTAGCCCAGAGCAACCAGACAACCTGTACCGAGGAATAGACCACACCGGTGGAGATGACGCACCCGGTGAGCGGATGAGGGAGGTTATCTGCAGGGTGGGCGTTGGTGTCCACCCGTCGACCTATGATTGAGTGCAACCTGCACACGTATCCGCTGAGAAAGGCCCGCACCCGTGTCCACGCCCTCTGATTACAGCCACCACCTGATCCGCCGTCCCCGTCGTCTGCGCGCCAACCCGGCGATGCGGGAACTGGCCGCCGAGACCACCCTGCGCCCGGCGGATCTGATCCTGCCGATGTTCCTCGCCGACGGCATCACCGAACCCCGCGAGATCACCTCCATGCCCGGTGTCCACCAGCACACCGAGGATTCCCTGCTGCGCGCCGTGCACGAGGCGCTCGACGCCGGGGTGCGCTGCGTCGACCTGTTCGGCGTGCCTGTCGACGCAGACAAGGACGCCGACGGCTCCCAGGCCTGGAACCCGGAGGGCGTGCTCAACCGGGGGCTGGCCGCGGTGCGGAAGGAGTTCGGCGATGATGTCCTGGTCATGGCCGACACGTGCCTGGATGAGTTCACCGACCACGGCCACTGCGGCGTGGTCACCACCGACCGTCACGGTGCGGCCGTGGTGGACAATGACGCCACCCTGCCCCTCTACCAGCAGATGGCCGTGGCGCAGGCCCGCGCCGGTGCCCACATCGTCAGCCCCTCGGGCATGATGGACGGCCAGATCGCCGCCATCCGGTCCGCCCTGGATGCCGAGGGTTTCCAGGACGTGGCCATCATGGCCTACTCCGCCAAGTACGCCTCCGCCTTCTTCGGTCCCTTCCGTGAGGCCGTGGGGTCCTCCCTGCAGGGCGATCGCCGCACCTACCAGCAGGATCCCGCCAACCTGCGGGAATCCCTGCTCGAGGTGGAACTGGACATCGCCGAGGGCGCGGACTTCGTCATGGTCAAGCCCGCCCTGCCGTACCTGGATGTGCTCACCCGCGTCGCTGAGATCTCGCCCGTGCCGGTGGCCGCCTACCAGGTCTCCGGTGAATACGCCATGATCCAGGCCGCCGGACGCAACGGCTGGGTGGACACCGAAGCGGTGATGATGGAATCGCTGATCTCCATCAAACGCGCCGGCGCGAACCAGATCCTCACCTACTTCGCCACCGAGGCGGCACGGAAGCTGAACAACCGCTGACACCCGCTAAACTGGAAACCCTATGAGCACGCCGAGTAGACACCACACCACGCCACCACAACGCCCCGGGTCCACACCTGCCGGGATACAGGGGGAGGGCAGCGGCCAACCCGGCACCACCACACCCGGTGGGGACAAACCGGAGACTGTCCGCCAGATGTTGATCCTGTGGTCGGCGATGGTGGGACTGGAACTGCTCCACCAGATCCTCAACGTGGTCATGGGGCTGCTTGATCCCACCGCGATGCGTGCGGCGGCCCGGCGCCAGGACGCGGCGGAGGGGGTCTCCGATGTGGTGCTCAACGCATCGGTCACCGCCGCCACGCTGCTCGTCGGCCTGCTCAACATGATCATCGTCGGGGTGTTGGCCTGGATGATCCTGATCGTCAACAAACGGGGCAAACGCCTGCCCACCGCGTTGATGCTGCTGATGATCTTCAGTCTGTTCTTCGCCCTCCGGGCGCTGTTCCTCTTCCTGGCCAGTCCCACCGGTGATGTCCCCATTGCCCTGTTCGCCGTCGACGGCTCCATCCAGATCCTTGCCGCGGTCGCCGGTGTCCTCGCCTATCTGCTGGCACGGAGGCCGGAGGCCCTGGCGTGGCTCGGCCCACCCGAGGGCAGGAAGCTGCTCAAGTAGTTCTTGTCAGCACGACGGTCGGCGGCGGTTGGTTACACCCCGTATACTCCCCGAGACCACATCCACCCGAAC
This sequence comes from Corynebacterium efficiens YS-314, assembly GCF_000011305.1. Classification (NCBI taxonomy): domain Bacteria; kingdom Bacillati; phylum Actinomycetota; class Actinomycetes; order Mycobacteriales; family Corynebacteriaceae; genus Corynebacterium; species Corynebacterium efficiens. The sequence goes on from NC_004369.1 coordinate 492,470, forward strand.
TTCATTCCTGACCCCGTGTTCTTCCGCACCACCATTGGAGTCCACCGTGCCCACCATGTTCCCGACCCCCGCATCCGGTGGCGATGACGCCAACCGCCGTCCCCGGAAACCCAATGACGGCACGGGCATTCCCCCCTCCCTCAAATGGGCGTTCGCCTTCTTCATCGGGGCGGCCATTCTCATGGTCCTCACCGGGCTGGTGCTCTACACCGCCGGGTACACCGGCCCCACCGACACCGATGCGGAGTCACAGGAGGTGGTGGTGAACAACCAGAAATTCATCGGCCTGGTCAATGGACTGGCCGGCATCGTCATCGCTGCCCTGATCTCCCAGGTACCCCGCAGTGGCAAGAACATCCGTCGGCTGCTGCTGGCCATCGCGCTGCTGGTGATGCTGGTGGATCTGCTGTCCTTTGTCACCCGCGCCGGGGGTCCCTCACTGGCCCTCATAGCGCTGCTGCTCGCCGCCGGCTGCCTGCTGTTGTTCCGCCCGGATGTCAACGAGCTGGTCGCCCAGAACCACCGCACCAGGCAGATGCGCGGGTAGGTTTGGTCGTCGACAAGCCCGCAGCGCCGGTGTGCCTGTAATGAGGGACACATACGGCCCTATACTTTGGGCAGCAGGTTTCCCTCCCTCCCCCTCACCTGCGTCGTTCCTCAGGAAAGGAATGCCCAGTGACTGAGCAGGACCGCAACCCGGATCAGCTGAGTGAGCAGTCAGATGATCACCCCCGTGCGTCTCAGGCCGACGGGGACCGGGACCTGGACACCTCCGTCTTCGAGGCGATCACCCTGGCCAGGTCCGCCGCCCGCAGGGCAGGTGTCGGGGTGGATGCCGAACGGCACACCCCGGAGGATGAGGAGGAGCAGGTCCCGGCCCGGAAGGTATCGCTGGCCTTCGAATTGGAGAACCTCGACGGAGCCCCCTCACTGATCCCCATTGAGCAGGCGCTCGAGGAGATCCCGGGTGTGGCGGCCACCATCGTCTACCCCTCGGCCACCGCCTGGATCTCCGCCAACGAGGACGAGGACCCCGAGCGGTTGATCCGGGTCTTTGAGCGCTTCGGGGTCACCGCCCACCTCACCGCCTCCTCCCTCATCCGCCGGTCCCACCGGTTGGCTGGGGAGCACAGCCATGAGAAACGACTGGAACGCAGCCGCAACCGGGGTGATTCACGTCGGATCAGCCCCCGGGTGCGCCAGCATGCCCGGGAGGAGAAAAACCAGGTGCTCCGCGCCCGGGAGGCAGGGTTCCTCTCCCGCAGGCGGGGCAGTAGCCCGGCCGGGGATGTCGGGGCCACCGGTGATGTCCTGTTCACCGCCCGCGCACTGATCACCCCACGGCGTTTCTGGCTGTCCCTGCCGCTGGCTCTGTTTGCACTGGTGATCTCCTCCACCCCGTCACTGCAGTTCGACTACTGGCAGTGGGTGACGGCCGCGGTGTCGCTGCCCGTGGTCACCTGGGGTGCCTGGCCCTTCCACCGGGCGGCGGCCGGAGGGGTGCGTCGTGGTCTGTCGGCACTGGATGCCACCAGTTCCGTGGCGGTGCTGGCGGCCTATGCGTGGTCCTCAGCCATGCTCATCTTCACCCCAGCCGGTGACCCGGGGTGGCGTTCCAGCCTGACCTGGTTCGCCTTCAACTACGGTGTGCACTCCGAGAGTGAGGTGTTCTTCGACGTGGCCTGTGGCATCACCGTGCTCCTGCTCGGCGGCCGGCTCCTGTCACGTCGCACCGCCCAGTCCAGCCTGCTCGCGGAGTTGGAACGTCTCCAGATCGATCCGCAGCAACCGGTGACCGTGGTCCGCAAACATAAACTGACCCGCAAGCCCGCGGAATTGCAGATCCCCCTGCAGGAGGTCCGCGTCAATGATGATGTGATCGTGGCACCCGGGTCGGTGATCCCGGTGGACGGGGTGGTCATCGGCGGTGGCACCCGCATCGGCGCGAGCATCATCATGGGACATGACCAGCGCACGGTGAAGGTCCAGGACAAGGTCTTCGCCGGGGGCCTGAACCTGGAACGCGAGATCAAGGTCCGCGTGGTGCGCACCGGCCACCGCACCCGCATCGCCGCGGTGTCGCGGTGGGTGCGGGAAGCCACCGTCAAGGAAAACCGGCACAACAGGGCGGCCCTGCGGTCCGCAGCCACCCTCGTCCCGGTGGCGCTCATCCTCGCGGTCGGGGATTTCATCCTGTGGGCGCTGATCAGCGGAAATATCAACGCCGCCTTCCTCACCGCCCTGTCCATCCTCGCAGGTGTGGGGCCCATGTCCCTCGCGCTGTCCACCACCCTGGCCACCAGGAACTCCGTGGAGGCCGCCGCACGCCGCGGCATCCTGGTCAGCTCCGGTGAGACACTGCGCATCATCGATGATGTGGACACGGTGATCTTCAACCGCCTGGGCACCCTCACCGACGGGGTGATGAACGTCGAGACCGTCACCGCGGACACGGGCGAGGACCCGGAACTGGTGCTCCGCGTCGCCGGCGCCCTGGCCATGGAATCCGACCACCCGGTCTCCCAGGCGCTGGTCCGCGCGGCCCGTGAAGCCCGCGACACCGGCGCCGGCGGTGAGGACATCCCCCACTGGATCGAGGTGGGCACCGTCGACATCACCGAGGAGGGCTCCTTCCACGGCACCGTCGAGGTGCCCCTCCGCGACTCCGACGGGGTGGTCCGGCTCCGCGCAGTGGACGCACTGCTGTGGCGCCCCAGCTCCATGACGGAGGTCCGTTCCCAACTCAGCCCGCGCCTCGCCGCGGCGGCGATCTCCGGCGGTGCCCCGCTCATTGTGCGGTGGAAGGGCCGGGACCGGGGTGTGATCACCCTGCATGATCAGGAACGCCCCGACGCCCAGGATGCGATCACCGACCTGGAGGACCTCGGTGTGGAAACCGTCATGCTGAGCCGCGACACCTACCCCGTCGCGCGTCGTTTCGCCGACGGGCTCGGCATCTCCCATGTCCTGGCGGGTATCGCGCCGGGGAAGAAACCGCAGGCGGTGCGCGCCATCCACACCCGCGGTTCCACGGTGGCGATGGTGGGGGACAGCTCCGTCCTGGACACCCTGCGGGTGGCGGATGTGGGCATACTCATGGATGTGGATGACCCGGCGGAGATCCGCGATGATTCCGATGACCCGGCCGCCGATGTCATCCTGCTGCGCCGGGAGGTCAGCTCCGTGCCCCGGCTCTTCCTGCTGGCCCGCCGGTACGTCCGTCTGATGAACGGAAACATCCTCCTGGCCTGGGGATATAACGTGGTGACGGTGGTGGCGGCCATGGCCGGGGTGCTGCACCCGATGGCCGCCACGGTCCTCATGCTGGCCTCCACCGTGGTGATCGAATGGCGCTCCGGGTGGGCCCGCCGGTTCTGAACCGGCGCCGGTTGACCCGCCCGCCACTGCCCGCCCCCGCCTGTCCCGCCCCTGCCCGCCCCGGTCATCCCCACCTCCACCCTTAGGTGGACACCCGCCATCAACATAAGGTGTGGCTTCTTTTCCCAAATTTGGGGGGATGGGGCACTATTGAAACCATGTCTTCTCAGTTGATCCCCGCAACGCGTCGTGTCCTGAACAACGCCCCCCTCCTCGATGCCGCCCACGGCAAGACCCCCACCCGCACCCCGGTGTGGTTCATGCGACAGGCGGGACGTTCCCTGCCCGAGTACCTCAAGGTCCGTGAGGGCATCAGCATGCTGGATTCCTGCTTCATGCCGGAACTGCTCGCCGAGATCACCATGCAGCCGGTGCGCCGTCATGATGTCGATGCCGCGATCCTGTTCTCCGATATCGTCGTCCCCCTGCGTGCGGCGGGCGTGGGTGTGGAGATCGTCCCGGGCCGCGGTCCGGTCATGGACCAGCCGGTGCGCACCCGGGCGGATATCGACAACCTGCCCATCCTCGACCACGAGGTCACCGAGGTGTCCAAGGGTATCTCCATCATCCTTGATGAACTGACCGACACCCAGGCCCTCATCGGTTTCGCCGGTGCCCCCTTCACCCTGGCCAGCTACCTGGTTGAGGGCGGGCCCTCCAAGAACCACGAGCGCACCAAGGCCATGATCCACGCCGAGCCGGAGACCTGGCACGCGCTGATGGAACGCCTGGTACCCACCGTGGTCAACTTCCTGAAAACCCAGATCGATGCCGGCATCGACGCCATGCAGCTGTTCGATTCCTGGGCCGGTTTCCTCACCGAACGTGACTACACCGAGCATGTCCTGCCGTATTCCACCCGGATCCTTCAGGAGGTCGAACAGTACCAGCTGCCACGCATCCACTTCGGTGTGGGCACCGGTGAGCTGCTCGGCGCGATGAGCCGCGCAGGCTCCGAGGTCATGGGCGTGGACTGGCGCGTACCGTTGGACAAGGCAGCTGAGCGCATTGCCGCGGTGTCCGGTCCGAAGGTGCTGCAGGGCAACCTGGATCCGGCGCTGCTGTTCGCGGGCACCGAACCCCTGACCCGTGAGATCAACCGCATCAAGGGGGAGGCCGCCGCCGCGATCGCCGCGGGCAACGCCACCGGCCATATCTTCAACCTGGGTCATGGTGTCCTGCCGAACACCGTGGCGGAGAACATCACCGAGGCTGTCTCCATCATCCACGCTTCCTAGACGATCACGAGGGGTTTTCACACATGCGCATCGCCATCATCGGCGCGGGTCTCGCTGGCCTGACCGCCGCCTATGAGATCCACAAGGCCGAACCGGATACCCACATCGATGTCCTGGAGGCGGGTGAACGCATCGGTGGCAAACTCTTCACCGTCCCGTTCGCATCCGGCCCCACCGACATGGGTGCGGAGGCCTACCTGGCCACCCGCGCCGATGCCACCGAGCTCTTCCATGAACTCGGCCTCGGCGATTCACTGGTGACCCCGTCGGGCGCCCGCTCGCAGATCTATGCCGGTGGGCGCCTGCGCCCCATGCCGCGCGGCGGTGTCATGGGCATCCCGTCCTCCTCCGCGGGCCTGGAGGAGATCCTCTCCGAGGAGACCCGGACGCTTATCGACGCTGAAGCCGGCACCGCCCCAGTCGACTGGCAGGTCGGCGGGGACGCCTCCGTGGGCGCGCTGGTGCGCGCCAGGTACTCCGATGAGGTCGCCGATGTGCTGGTCTCCGCGCTGCTGGGTGGGGTGTACTCCTCCTCAGCCGACGACCTGGGCATCCGGGCAACCGTCCCGGCCCTGGCCGAGGCACTCGACCGCCTGGCGGAGTCCGGTGAGCCCGTCACCCTGAGTGGTGCGGTGAAACTCGTGGAGACTGAACGCGCCGAGGCGCGGAAGAACTCCGAGACCACCCCGGTGTTCCAGACCTTCCGCGGTGGTTATGCCGAACTCTATGAGGCCCTGGCCGATCAGTGCGGTGCCGACATCCACCTCGACACCTTTGTCTCCGGCATCACCCAGGTCAACGGCGGCGGTTTCCAGATCAAGGGTGGGGGAGAGGGCACCTATGACCGGGTGATCCTCGCCGTACCCGCCCCCACCGCGGCGGTCCTGCTGCGGGAGGTCGCACCGGGTGCCACCGAGCACCTCAAGACCATCCAGCTGGCCTCCTCCGCGGTGGTCGGCATGCGCTTTGACTCCGCCGAGGGGCTGCCGGATGTCTCCGGCGTGCTGGTGGCCAGCGGGGAGCCGGCCATCACCGCCAAGGCATTCACCTTCTCCTCGAAGAAGTGGCCCCACCTGGGCGAACGGGGTGGCGCGCTGGTGCGCGCGTCCTTCGGACGGCTTGGCGACGAGGCCACCGCCCGCATGGATGAGGACAACCTGGTGGATGCGGCCCTGGATGATCTCCAGACCATCACCGGTTTCGACGGTCGCGCCGCCGGCCTGTCCGAGATCTTCGTCCAACGGTGGTTCGGGGGTCTGCCGAACTATGGTGTTGACCACATCGCCACCGTCGCCCGGGCACGCACAGAGATTTCCCAGGTTAAGGGTCTGGAAGCCATTGGAGCTTGGGCTTCCGGTGTGGGAGTGCCCGCCGTCATCGCCGATGCGAAGGCTGCAGTCGAACGACTGCTCGATGCATAGGTTTCCCCCGTTAATCCGCAGGATTGGTTTGTGAGGTTGAATCAATACAATGGTTGATATGTCTGCTTCCCCGTCGGGTACTTCCGCCAACGTCTCCCGTTCCATCGAGTGGTTTGAAAAAGCCAAGATGTTCACCCCGGGAGGTGTGAATTCGCCGGTGCGGGCCTTCGGCTCCGTCGGTGGTCAGGCCCGGTTCATCGACCGGGCACATGGCTCCACCCTCATCGACGTCGACGGCAACGAGTACGTCGACCTGGTCTGCTCCTGGGGCCCCATGCTCATGGGACACGCCCACCCGGCCGTGCTGGAGGCGGTGCAGAAAACCATCGTCGACGGCCTGTCCTTCGGTGCCCCCACCATCGGTGAGGTGGAACTGGCGCAGGACATCATCAACCGCACCTCCGTGGAGGAGGTCCGCCTGGTCAACTCCGGCACCGAGGCCACCATGTCCGCGGTCCGCCTGGCCCGCGGTTACACGCAGCGCCCCAAGATCCTGAAGTTCGACGGCTGCTACCACGGTCACGTGGATTCCCTGCTGGCCTCCGCCGGTTCCGGTGTGGCCACCTTCGCCCTGCCGGACTCCCCGGGTATCACCGGTGCGCAGACCCGCGACACCATCGTGGTGCCCTACAACGACATCGAGGCCGTGCGCGCCGCCTTCGCCGAGTTCCCCGGCCAGATCGCCTGCATCATCTCCGAGGCGGCCGCCGGCAACATGGGCACCGTCGCACCGCAGGACCACTTCAATGAGCACCTGCTGGCCATCGCGCATGCCGACGGCGCACTGCTCATCCTCGATGAGGTCATGACCGGTTTCCGCACCTCCTACCGCGGCTGGTTCGGTGTGGACAAGGTCCGCGCCGACCTGGTCACCTTCGGCAAGGTCGTCTCCGGCGGTCTGCCGGCCGCCGCCTTCGGTGGTCGCGCCGAGATCATGAACATGCTGGCCCCGCAGGGTCCCGTCTACCAGGCCGGCACCCTGTCCGGTAATCCGGTGGCTGTGGCGGCGGGCCGGGCGTCGTTAAGCGCTGCGACCGAGGAGGTCTACCGCACCATCGACGCCAACGCCGACCGCCTGCACGGCCTGATCTCCGACGCGCTCACCCGCGAGGGTGTGGCGCACCACATCCAGCGCGCCTCCAACATGCTGTCCATCCGGTTCGCCGAGGGGGAGGGGCACAACTTCACCGACATGAAGAACGCCGACACCTTCCGGTTCGCACCGTTCTTCCACGCACTGCTCGATCACGGCGTCTACGCCCCACCGAGTGTGTTCGAGACCTGGTTTGTGTCCTCGGCCCTGACGGACGATGATTTCCAGAAGATCGACGATGCCCTGGTTCCTGCTGCCCGCGCGGCCGCAGCTGCCACCGCATAACAACCGGAAAACCCCCTTTGCGGTACGGTGCCACCCGCGCACCGTACCCACCCTGAACCCTAAGGTGTCATGAGCTCCACGATTGTCCACCTCGTCCGCCACGGCGAGGTACACAACCCCGAGAAGATCCTCTACGGTCGCATGCCCGGATACTCACTCTCCGAACGCGGACGGAAACAGGCCGCGACCACCGCAGCCTCCTTCGCCGACCACGATGTGGCCTACCTCGCAGCCTCCCCGCTCCAGCGTGTGCAGGAGACCGCCGAACCCTTCGTGGAGGTCACCGGTCTGGAACTCCACACCGATGATGACCTGCTGGAGGCCGGCAACCGCTTCGAGGGTCTGCGCACCCGGGGATGGCGTTCCCAGCTGTTCAACCCCGTGCGCTGGCAGCTGATGTACAACCCGCTGCAGCCCAGCTGGGGTGAGCACTATGTGGATATCGCCGCGCGTGTGATGAAGGCCGTCGACCGTGCCCGCGAGGCCGCCGAGGGCCGCGAGGCGATCCTGGTCAGCCACCAGCTGCCGATTGTCTGCATCCAGCGTGCTGCCCGCGGCCAGCGGCTGTGGCACAACCCGGCCAGACGCCAGTGTGATCTGGCCTCCGTCACCTCACTGGTGTTCCAGGACGACCAGATCGTGGACGTCCACTACACCGAACCAGCACAGGAGCTCTGATCAACCATGCGTGTCAGGAAAATCGCAGCCACCCTCGTCGCCATCATGCTCGGGTCCACCACCCTGGTGGCCTGCAGTGCCGAGGACACCGCGGGAACCAACGCGGTGGCTGCGGGTGGCACCTTCCAGTTCCATTCACCGGGCGGGCAGATGGACATCTTCTATGAGGAGGGTGAACGCCAACCGCTTGAGCAGATCAGCGGTGACTCCCTGATGGATGAGAACACCCGGATCAACCTCACCGACTATGAGAACCAGGTGGTTGTCCTCAATGCCTGGGGCCAGTGGTGCGCGCCGTGCCGCTCGGAATCCGATGACCTGCAGGAGATCCACGAACAGCTCCAGGCTGCCGGTGATGGTTCCACCCCGGGTGGTACCGTCCTGGGCATCAACGTCCGTGACTACTCCCGGGAGATCGCCCAGGACTTCACGGTGGACAACGGCCTGACCTTCCCGAGCATCTACGACCCACCGTTCATGACCGCCGCCCAGCTCGGTGGCGTGCCGGCCTCGGTCATCCCCACCACCATCGTCCTGGACAAACAGCACCGCCCCGCCGCGGTGTTCCTCCGTGAGATCACCGCCGATGAGATCCTCGACGTGGCCCTGCCGCTGGTTGAGGAGGCCTGAGATGGATGAGATCATTCTGGCACAGGGGATAGGCCAGCAGTTCGCCGACATCGTCGGTTCCGGCCCCCTGCTCCTGGGTATCCTCGCCGCCCTGGCCGCCGGCCTCGTCTCCTTCGCCAGCCCGTGTGTGGTGCCCCTGGTCCCCGGGTACATCTCCTACCTCGCCGGCGTGGTCGGCGGGGATGTGGAGTACACCTCCGGCGGCACGATGGTCAAAACCAAACGCCTCCAGGTGGGCACCGCGGCCCTGTTGTTCATCCTCGGGTTCACCGTGGTGTTCGTCCTGGCCACCGTCACCGTCTTCGGGGCGATCAGCATGCTCACCCTCAACGCCGAGACCCTCATGCGTGTCGGTGGTGTGATCACCATCCTCATGGGACTGGTGTTCATGGGCATGGTGCCCGCCCTGCAGCGGGACACCCGCATGGCACCGAAACGTTGGACCACCTGGGTGGGTGCCCCGCTGCTCGGCGGTGTCTTCGCCCTGGGGTGGACACCGTGCCTGGGGCCGACCCTGGCGGCAATCATCTCCGTCTCCGCCGGCACCGAGGGCATGACCGCCCTGCGTGGTGTGATCCTCATCCTCGGGTACTGCCTGGGTCTGGGCCTGCCGTTCCTGCTCATCGCCCTGGGGTCCTCGCGTGCGATCACCGGTGTGGACTGGCTGCGCAAACACTCCCGCCAGATCCAGATCTTCGGTGGTGTCATGCTCATCCTCGTCGGTGTGGCACTGCTGTCCGGATCCTGGGCCATCTTCATCAACTGGGTGCGCCAGTGGACCGTGGAGTACGGTGCCACCATCATCTGATGGTGATGGTGGAACCACCCGGGGTCGGGGTGAAGGCCCAGCCACCGGCGTCGTGAAGCACCACCCGGGCGCGCGCTCCGGCCCGCCCCGGACGCTCATGCAGATAACTGAATAACCTTTCATACCCCGTTTGAACCACAGGAAGAGAACCGGCAACGACAATGCTTAAAACCGTGAAGGTCTACGCGCGGAAATCCTGGAACTGGCTGACCAGCATGCGTACCGCACTGGCATTGCTGTTCCTGCTGGCGATCGCGGCCATCCCGGGTGCCCTGCTGCCACAGCGGTCCCTCAACGAATCCAACGTGATCGAGTACATCGAGAACAACGGGCGCCTCGCGGAGTTCTACGACCGCCTGCAGCTTTTCGACGTCTTCTCCTCCACCTGGTTCACCGCCATCTATGTGCTGCTGCTGATCTCCCTGGTCGGCTGCATCCTGCCGCGCTCCTTCGAGCACTACAAGGCGATGAAGACCCCGGTGGTCCGCGCACCGCGCAACCTCGCCCGACTGCAGCACCACGGCACCGGGGTGGTCACCAAGTCCGTCGACGAGGTGGAGGCCAAGGCCCTGCGCCTGCTCAAGGGCTGGCGGACCAACACCTTCACCGCCGAGGAGGACCGCGCCGGAGCCCGCTCGATCTCCGCGGAGAAGGGCTATATCCGTGAGTTCTTCAACCTCGTGTTCCACCTGGGTATCGTGGGCATGATCCTCACCGCCGGTCTGGGCCGGTTGTTCTACTACGAGGGCATGGTCATCGTGGTCACCGACGGTGAACAGCATTCCCAGGACTCGGTGTTCTGCAACACCGCCACCGCCAACTTCGACTCCTTCCGGGCGGGTGCCAACTTCGACGGCACCGGCCTGACCACCTTCTGTTTCGAGGCCCACGACTTCAGCGCCGATTACCTACCCAGCGGCCAGGCCGAGATGTTCCGCTCGAACATCTCCTACGCGGTCGGCGATGACATCTTCAACGATCCGGAGACCTGGACCGATTATGAGCTGCGCGTCAATCATCCCCTGCGCGTCGAGGGTGACCGTGTCTACCTCCAGGGTCACGGTTTCGCACCGACCTTCACAGTCACCTGGCCCAACGGTGAGACCCGTACCCAGACCGTGCAGTGGCGCCCGGATGACCTGACCTTCTTCCTGTCCTCCGGTGCCATGCGTTTCGACCCCCCGGCCGGCCTGTACCCGGATCTCTATGACCGCCGCCAGAACCAGCTGGCCATCCAGGGACTGTTCGCCCCGACCGCCGAGTGGGGCGGCGAGAACGATGAACTGCTCACCTCCTCCTACCCGGCGATGCGTGACCCGGCCGTGGCCATTGACATCTACCGCGGTGACAACGGTCTGGACACCGGCCGTGGCCAGCAGCTGTTCACCCTGGACCCCTCCCTGATGCACAGTGGACAGCTGCAGAAGATCGAACGTGTCAACCTCCAGGTGGGGGACACCGTCACCCTGGATGATGGTACGGAGATCACCTTCGACGGTGCCTCCGAGTTCGCCAACTACCAGGTCAGCCGCGACCCCACCCAGAACTGGGTGCTGGTGACCACGATGATCTCCCTGGGAGCCCTGGTCGGTTCCCTCACCGTGCGTCGCCGTCGCATCTGGGTGCGCATGTACCCGCAGCCCGATGGCACCACCCGCGTGGAGACCGGTGGCCTGGCCCGCACCGACCGCGCCGGCTGGGGTGCCGAGTACGAGGACTTCCACCGTGAACTGCTCGGTCTTGAGGCCCGGGACGAGGACGAGGAGGTCTACTTCGATGACACCGACCGTGACTAGCAGACAGTTGTTCCCCGACCGTAGTCAACGGGCCTGAAACAGGCCGATCACCAACCCTGCCACCGCCTGACGGAACATGATTCTCCCATTGGTTTCGCATTAGTTTCCGCCAGCGCAAGGGGGTAGGGTGTCAATAAAATCCCATGATTTCCAACGAATAGGGTGGATGAATCCATGCCGGTCAATCAGACCTATGCAACCTTCTCGGATACCGCTTTCGCCAGCGCCTTCATCATCTACGCACTGGCCCTGATCCTCTCACTGGTCTACTACGTGAAGATCCAGGGTGTCATCGACGCCCGCCGCGAGGCCTCACGGGTGAAGGAACTGGTGGGCACGGGTGCCGGGGCGACCGGTGCCGTCGGCGCCGTCGACGACCTCGACCGCGACCACTTCAACGACGACCATGATCTGCCCGGTGCGGCGGACATCAATGACGGTCTGGTGACCGATGAGGCGTTGGAGGCCCGCCAGGCCAGCGCCCGCAAACTGGCGAACATGACCCAGACCCTGGTGTGGCTGGGTGTGATCGTGCACCTGGTTTCCATCGTGCTGCGTGGTATGTCCGCGGACCGGTTCCCCTTCGGAAACCTCTACGAGTACATCCTCGTGGTCACCTTCGGCGCCATGACCGGTGCCGCCTTCCTGCTGCAGCGCCCGCAGCTGCGCGTGCTGTGGCCGTGGGTGATCACCCCGATGCTCGCCCTGCTGTTCTACGGTGGCACCGAGCTCTACGCCGATTCCGCACCGGTTGTCCCGGCTCTGCAGTCCTTCTGGTTCCCGATCCACGTGTCCACCGTCTCCATCGGTGGGTCCATCGGCATAGTCTCCGGTATCGCCTCCCTGCTGTACCTGCTACGCATGGCGCAGCCGAAGGGCCGGGAGAAGGGCTTCTTCGGTGCCGTGGCCAAGCCGCTGCCGTCAGCGAAGACCCTGGACAACCTTGCCTACAAGACCGCCATCTGGACCGTGCCGATCTTCGGTCTGGGCGTCATCCTCGGCGCCATCTGGGCGGAAGCCGCCTGGGGTCGTTTCTGGGGTTGGGACCCGAAGGAGACCGTCTCCTTCATCACCTGGATCCTCTACGCCGGTTACCTCCACGCCCGCGCCACGGTGGGCTGGCGCGATACCAGGGCCGCGTGGATCAACGTCGTCGCACTGGTCACCATGATCTTCAACCTGTTCTTCATCAACATGGTGGTCTCCGGTCTGCACTCCTACGCCGGACTGAACTAGCTCCCACGAAACCTTCGGCCCGCAGGAAGTGTCCTGCGGGCCGTTTGTTGTGCGTCGATAAGCACCGTGCTTTGCGACGCCCCACCGCCGCGGTGGGTACCGCCCCAGAGGGGGGTCTCGGTCAGGCGGCCGTCACGGCAGCGAAGATCTTGGCCACGGTGTCGGCGTTGTCCGGATGCAGGGAGTGGTAGGCCCATTTGCCCACCTGTTCGCGGGTGACCAGGCGCGCGGAGACGAGCTTCTTCATGTGGTGGGTCACCGTGGGAGCAGAGATACCCAGTGCCTGGGCGAGGGCGTTGGAACTGACCCTGCCGTCCGGGTGGGTGGTGATGAGGTAGAGGATCGACAGGCGGGTCGGGTCGGCCAGCGATTTGAAGAACATGCTGGTTTTTTCAGCATGGTGGAGGATGTCGCTGGAGAGGTGTTCTGGTGGGGAGGTCGGGTATGTCGTCTCCCGGTTGCGGCCAGCGGAGGGTGGGGGTACGGCAGAGGTCATGAAACAAATATAGATGGGGCGTGACTTAACGTGACCCTTGACCCTCCGTTTTAGGCAGGTAAGCCTAAGCTATCCTACGTTTCCGCTGGTCACTGCTTGTCGTTGGTGTCCGGAGCGCCATCCGGGGTGCCGGATTCATCCTCTGATGTGGTCCCGGAGGTCTCCCCGGGTTTCCGGTACCGCTCGCGGGCGCGCTTGAGGCGTTCCTCCTCCTCGCGCATCGCCTCTTCCTGGGCCCGGCGTTGCTTGAACCGGTTCTTCTCGATGGTCCAGAGGAATTCCTCATCATCATCCGGCCCCTTGACCTGCTTGGGTGCCTGGGCCGCTCCCACCTGCTGATTGCGCTTCCAGGTGGATGGTTTGAACGCCATCCACACCAGAACTACAGCCGCAATGATGAGCAGTATTAACAGAAGCCGTCCCACCGTTCTCCTCCTGGTTGATGTTGTTGATATCCACAATACGGAAAACACCTGTCGAAGTAACAACCGTCTGCTTCTGCGCATTCGTGAGTCCCGGCGGGGGTTGAGTAGGGTGAATGGTGTGAGTGAGCCCATCAGTATCCAGCCCCCCGAGCTCGACCAGCAGGTCCAGCGCACCGCCCGGAAGAACGTGGTCATCTACGGTGCCGCACGTATCCTCCTCGTCGTCGTTCTCACCGCCATCATCCACGGCATCGCCCTGCTGATCAGCTCCCCGGTGCCCCTGTTGATCTCAGCGATGCTGGCGCTGATCGTGGCCTTCCCGCTGTCCATGCTCATCTTCGACAAGCTGCGGATGAACGCTTCCGCAGCCCTGGCCGAATGGGATGCCCAGCGCAAGGCCCACAAGGAATGGGTGCAGCGCGAACTGGCTGACCGCTAGTCCAACACCTGCTAGCCCGACACCTGCTAGCCCAACACCTGCGCCAGGGTGAGTGCCACGGCGGTGACCACCGCCCACACCGCCATGCCCCGGCCGGTGGAACCGATGACCGGGATGAGCTCCCGTCCCACCGCACCGCGCAGCACCGGGCGGGCACCGGTGATCACCAGCGGGGCCACCAGCAACCCGGCGAGGGCAAACGGGGTGGCCACCCACCCCAGCACTAGCGACATGAGAAACGGCATGGATACCAGGACCATGTAGAGCCTGCGGGCACCCGCATCACCCAGCCGGACGGCCAGTGTGATCTTGCCGGCCTCGGCATCGGTGGGGATGTCCCGGATGTTGTTGGCCAGGTTCACACCCGCGGAGATCGCACCGACACCCACCGCGGCCGCCAGCCCGGCCCAGCTGGCCGACCCGGTCTGGGTGAATTCGGTGCCCAGCACCGCCACCAGGCCGAAGAAGATGAACACGGCCACCTCACCCAGGCCCATGTATCCGTAGGGTCGGGAACCGCCGGTGTAGAACCAGGCACCGAGGACACAGAGCACCCCGATCAGCACCAGCCACCACGCACTGGTGAGGCTGAGCACGAGCCCGGCCACACCGGCCACCCCGAAGGAGAGGAACGCCGCCCGTTTCACATGGGCGGGTTTAGCCAGCCCGGAACCGGTCAGGCGCAGTGGGCCGGTGCGGTCCTCATCCGTGCCCTTGATGCCGTCGGAGTAGTCATTGGCGTAGTTGACGCCGATGATCAGGGCCCAGGCAACCACCAGGGCCAGCAGGGCCTTCCACCACACGAAACCGTCATGGTGGGCGGCCACACCGGAACCCGCGATGACGGGGGCGAAGGCATTGGCCCACGTGCGTGGGCGAGCACCTGCCATCCACTGTGCGGGAGTGGGACGGGAATGATCAGCAGCGGTCGAAGACATGCCCCATATCTTTCCCCATCGGGGCGTGGTGGTCTAAACGCAGGTGGCGGTTCATAAACAGTCGTGTGAGCGACTTGGCGCTATTGTGTTCTGGGTAAGTAATTCTTAAGGGCGCGCGGGAATCGTTGATGGAGGTGGCACGGAGAACATGTGGATCGGATATGTGATCAGACAGGTGGCGAGTATCTTCCTCACCCTGCTGCGGATGCTGCCCCTGGCGCTGCGCAACAGATTCTCCCGGCAGACAATCCCCACCTCCGGCGAGGTGATTGTCTCCCTGACCACCCACGGCAAACGCATCAACAAGGTGCACTTCACCATCGAGTCCATAGCCCGCGGTTACCAGCAGACGCCCATCGTGCTGTGGCTGGATGGACCGGACTACCACTCGGAGTGGCCCGTCGCCGTCCAGCGTCTGGTCAACCGTGGTCTGCAGGTGAAGTGCAGCGACGGCATGTACGGTCCGCACACCAAGTACTGGAACCAGTTCCGTGAGGTCCACGGCACCGGTGTGCGGGTGGCCACCGTCGATGATGACATGATCTACCCCGAGTGGTTCCTGCAGCGTCTCCAGTTCATCGGCGATCTGCGCAACGACGCGGTGGTCGCCTACCGGGCGCACCGGATCGAGCTTCGCGACGGCCACATGCTCCCCTACGTCAAGTGGACCGCGGCGGACACCTCCGAGGCATCCTTCCTCCACTTCGCTACCGGGGTGTCGGGGGTGCTCTATCCCACCAGCTTCATCGACTACGTGGTCGCACAGGGGGACGTGTTCCTGGAGACCTGCAAGCGTGCCGACGACGTCTGGCTCCACGTCTGCGCCCTGCGCTCCGGGCACCCGGTCCGCCAGGTCTACGCCCAGCCACGACATTTCGCGGTCGTGCCCACAACCCAGGCCGGGGCGCTCGTGGTGGGCAACACCTTCCTCGGCGGCAATGATGAGCAGATCGCCAAGGTGTACACCGATGAGGACGTGGCGCGGCTGGTGGAGTTCAGCCAGGCCGAGGATTAGGGGTCAGAACAGGGCGGTGATCGCCCGGCGGTCGACCTTGCCCGGTCCGATCATGGGCAGCGCCTCCACATGCTTGAGCTGCTTGGGGAGCTGCCACCTGGGAAGATCCGCCAGTCCGCGGATCACCTCGGCGGGGGAGAGGGTGCCGGAATACGCCGCGACGATGGCCTGCCCCAGACGCTGATCCGGCACACCGAGCACACACGCACCAGTGATGCCGTCCAGGTCCATGATGGCCTTCTCCAGCACCTCCGGATGCAGTTTCAGACCACCGGAATCGATGATGGCGTCAAGACGACCCATGACGGTGAGTCGGCCGTCGACAAGCTCCCCGGTGTCCGAGGTGCGGAACCAGCCCGGTTCCGCGAAGTCCGGGTGCTTTTCGACGTTGCGATAGCCCCGCGCGATCATCGGCCCGCCCAGCTCGATGCGGGCATCACGCACCCGGATCTTCGCGCCGGGGATCGCCCGGCCGTCATAGACACAGCCCCCGGCGGTCTCCGAGGAACCGTAGGTGGTGACCACCCGGATGCCGAGCTCCGCGGCCGAATCCAGCGTGGGGCGTGAGGTGGCGGCACCACCGACCAGGATGGTGTCGAAGAGGCGGAGGGCCTCGATGCCCTCCAGGGAATCCATCGCCTTGGTCAGCTGCATCGGGGTCAGCGAGGTGTAGGTGCGGTCGCCGGTGTCCTTGAGTTCCTGAGCGGCCCGGGCGAAATCGGGGATGTCGAAACCCTCACTCAGATCCAGTGCCAGCGGTTCGACACCCGCGATGAGCGCGCGGATGAGCACCTGCATGCCGGCGATATGGTGGGCGGGCATGGCCAGCAGCCACTGCCCCTCGCCGCCGAGGTACTGGTGCGTGGCATCCGCGGAACTGACCAGATTGGCGGGGGTGAGCTGAGCACCCTTCGGGGTGCCGGTGGAACCCGAGGTGGCCATCACCAGGGCGATATCCGGATCAATCGGCTGCCCGGCGCGCTGGGAATCACGCAACGCCTGTGCGCGTGGCCGGTCGCGGGCGGGGATGGGCAGGAAGGTGCGGGTGCCGGCGATCGCATCCTCGAGGTCGCCGAGGATCGCCACGGGGTTGGTGGGGTCAATAGGCAACGGTTCGAGAATTCGGGTGTTCATGGTTGGAAAGTCTAGTGGGAACCGGGTCGGGCACCGAGACAGCGACACTTCGAGACACTGCGGGATGAAAAAGACCGGCACCCCTCCCGTGACCCGGTGGAGGGTCGGGGGAGGAGATGCCGGTGTGGGGGTGGTGCGGTTGGTGCGGTTTCCTAGGCGTTGACGAGCTCGCGTTCGGTGGTTCTCTTCTGCTCCAGGACAGCGTCGATGCTCCAGGCACCGGCGCCGGCGGCGATGAGGGCGAGCATGCCGGCACCGATGGCGCCGACCAGCTCCCAGCCACCGTTGGTGACATAGATGCCGGCGCTGACGTGTGCGGAGAGTGCGGCACCGAGCATGACCACGGCGACGACGGCGCTGACGTAGCGGGTGAAGACACCGAGGAGGATCATGATGCCTCCGATGAGTTCGATGGCACCGACGAGCGGGGCGACGACGCCGGCTGCGGGGATACCCAGGGAGGCGAAGAATCCGCTGACGCCCTCGAGGCCGGTGATCTGGAACTTGTCCCAGCCGTGGGCGATGAGGATGACACCGAGGAGGACGCGGGACAGAAGAAGCGCAAGTGGCTTGATTGTTGACATGTCAATCAAGTTAGCGTGTGAATGGTTACCGTGTCAACTATTCGGTGTGGGCTGGTCATTGAATGGCCGGTTGAAACATTGAAACCCCGCACCGGGGTGATCCGGGGCGGGGTGGATGAGTTGATGGTGACCGAGGGGGCCTTAAGCCTCGGTGCCGAAGATGTCCCAGGCGAAGTACTGGTGGATCGTCGACTTGGTCACCCACAGGATGCCCAGCACGACGGCGAAGATGATGATGCCGAAGCAGATCGCCGCGGCGGTCTTACCCAGCGGGCTGGCGTGGTGGGTGACGGCGCCGTCCGCCGTCACCACGGACGGCCCGTGGGTCAGGCGGATACCCAGTGCGAAAAGTGCGGGCAGACCGGCACCCAGCAGGATGCCCACGAGGGTGACATCAATGAGGCTGCCGAAGAGGGTGGAGAGATTCATCTAGCTGCGCTCCTCGAAGGTCGTGGCCGGGGCGTGTCCCTGGGCGATGTTGGTGCTCTTCTGCGTGTTCTTCTGTCCGTTCTTCGGTGCGGGGGCGACGCCGTTGGTGGTGTCATCCCAGTCCTCATTGACATTGTTCGGATCCACCGGGGCCTTGCGGGAATGCAGCCACATGTGGACCGACAGGGCAATGAGGATGGCGAAGGCCACGAGCACACCGAGGAGATCGGAGGAGAAGGCGCCGATACCGTGGGCGATCCACCAGCAGACGATGCCCACCAGGGCGGATGCCGGAAGGGTGATCAGCCAGGCAACAGCCATGCGGCTGGCCACCGACCAGCGCACCGACGCCCCCGTGCGGCCGATGCCGGTGCCCATGATGGAACCGGTAGCCACGTGGGTGGTGGACAGCGCCATACCGAAGTGGGAGGAGGTCAGGATGATGGCGGCCGAGGAGGTCTCCGCGGCCATGCCCTGAGGGGAGTCGATCTCCACGAGGCCCTTGCCCAGGGTGCGGATGACCCGCCATCCGCCCAGGTAGGTGCCGAAGGCGATGAAGAATGCACAGGATGCCTTCACCCAGAAGGGGATATCGGCATCCGCACCCACATGGCCGGTGGCCACCAGTGCCAGGAAGATGACACCCATGGTCTTCTGGGCGTCATTGGTGCCGTGTGCCAGGGAGACCAGGGAGGCGGAGCCGATCTGACCCCACCGGAAATAACGGTTCTTGTCCTTGTCGGCTACGGTCTTGGTCAGCGCGTAGACGGCGAAGGTGCCGATCGCGGCAACCAGGCCGGCTACCACCGGGGCGGCGAGCGCCGGCAGGATCATCTTGGCCAGGACACCTTCCCACACAACGCCACCGAAGCCGATGGATGCGATTGCTGCGCCGATGAGACCACCGAACAGGGCATGGGAGGAACTGGAGGGAATGCCCAGCAGCCAGGTCAGCAGGTTCCAGAGGATCGCGCCGATCAGTCCGGCGAACACAACCAGCAGCAACTGGTGGGAATCCCCGGGGTTGGAGAGGTTGAACTGGTCCAGATCCACGATGCCCTTGGCCACCGTGGCTGCGACCTCAACGGAGAGGAACGCACCCACGAGGTTGAGCACCGCGGACAGGGTTACAGCCACCTTGGGCTTGAGGGCGCCGGTTGCGATGGAGGTGGCCATGGCATTGCCGGTGTCGTGGAATCCATTGGTGAAGTCGAAGGCGAGCGCCGTGACAATCACGATCAGAAGAATTATCAACTCGGTCACAACTGAGAAGTATGCAGCATGACCGGTGCGATCCGGGCATCGGGAAAGCGCCCCTGAGCAGGGGATGCGTGACAACGACCAGCATCGCCAGCCCCGGATTTGGGTAAGGGGTCGTACTGGGGTGGCCAGAATTGTTGGCTCCGGCCCAGCTTTGACATGGCCTTTCGGGGGCGGGCCGGAGCGCTACCCATCCCGGGTGGCACAAACATGACGGACATTGCCTAAGAGAACCAAACAGATGAACTTTGGGTGAATTCTTCCCTTATGGGGTGGGGGAGAGGGTATCAGGAGCCAGATCAGCAGATACCTCATGAACGAAATCGTTGGTTTATAGGGCCCGGCCCCGCAAAAGCCCAGGATGCCCCTCACAAACCAACGATTTCGTTCACCACCCCGGGAAGACGTCCACGAACACCCCGCACCCCGTGACAAAAATCGTTGGTTTGTGGGGCTGACCCCGGCAAAACCCCAGGATGCCCAACACAAAACAACAGTTTTTGCCACGCCAGCCCGGAATACCCAGAGGCCCCTCTAGTAGTAGTAGGGGAACTCCGACCAGTCCGGGTCACGCTTTTCCAGGAACGACTCCTTGCCCTCCACGGCCTCGTCGGTCATGTAGGCCAGGCGGGTGGCCTCGCCGGCGAAGACCTGTTGGCCCATGAGGCCGTCGTCGGTGAGGTTGAAGGCGAATTTGAGCATGCGCTGGGCGGTGGGGGATTTGCCGTTGATCTCGCGGGCGACCTGGATGGCCTCGGCCTCCAGGGAGCCGTGGTCGGCGACGATGTTGACGGCACCCATGCGGTGCATGTCCTCTGCGGAGTAGGTGCGGCCGAGGAAGAAGATCTCGCGGGCGAATTTCTGGCCGACCATTTTGGCCAGGTAGGCGGAACCGTAGCCGGCGTCGAAGGATCCGACGTCGGCGTCGGTCTGCTTGAAGCGTGCTTCCTGGCGGGAGGCGATGGTCAGGTCGCAGACCACGTGGAGGGAGTGTCCACCGCCGGCGGCCCAGCCGTTGACCACGGCGATGACCACCTTGGGCATGGTGCGGATCAGGCGCTGCACCTCCAGGATGTGCAGGCGTCCGCCCTCGGCCTTCACCCGGTTGCGGTCGACGGTGGATTCGTCCGCCACCGTGTCGTCGGAGTCATGGGCGGTTGCGTACTGGTAGCCGGAGCGGCCGCGGATGCGCTGGTCGCCACCGGAGCAGAAGGCCCAGCCACCGTCCTTCTTGCTGGGGCCGTTGCCGGTGATGAGGATGGTGCCCACATCGGGGGTGCGGCGGGCGTGGTCGAGGGTGCGGTAGAGCTCGTCGACGGTGTGGGGTCGGAAGGCGTTGCGGACCTCGGGGCGGTCGAAGGCGATGCGGACGATGCCGTCCCGGCGGTCGGTGCCCACGTGGCGGTGGTAGGTGATGTCGGTGAGGTCATCGAAGCCGGGGACGGTGGCCCACTGGGTCGGGTCGAAGGGGTTGTCGGTGCTGTAGTTGGTCATGCATACAGCTTAGGTGGGCCCCTGCCGCCCCAACGGAGAAGGTTCAGGAGGCTTTCTCCACCCCCAGCTGCTCCGCGTGGTCGTTGATCACCCGGGCGAGGTGCAGGTCGCGTTCGCTGAGGTCATCGATGTCGTGGCTGGTCAGGGTGACGGTCACGGTGGGGTAGGTCAGTTCGATGTCGGGGTGGTGGTTGTGGGCCTCGGCGGATTCACCGATGAGGTTGACCAGGGCCAGGCCGGTGGCGAAGTCGCCGGTCTTGAAGGTGGCGGTGATGGTCTTGTCGTTGATGGTCCAGCTGAGTCCGGCGTCGCGGATCTGTTGCGGTGTCACGCGGTCTGTGGATGTCATGCCTCCATCATGCCCGCACCGATGCCGCCTGGGCGAGGGCCTAAACTGGAGCCTCATGACGCTGCCTTCCCTTTCCGAGATCCTCGAGCGCTCCCATGTGGTGTCGCTGCCCATGAATGTGAGATTCCGTGGGGTGACCACGCGTGAGGCCCTGCTCATCGACGGGCCCGCCGGGTGGGGTGAGTTCGCCCCCTTCCTGGAGTATGACGCCGTGGAGTCGAGTGCGTGGTTGGCTGCGGGCATCGAGGCGGCCTGGCAGGGGTTCCCTGAGCCGCTGCGCACCCACATCGAGGTCAACGCCACGGTCCCGGCCGTCCCCGCGCAGGAGGTTGCGGCCGTGTTGGAGAAGTTCCCGGGTTGCCGCACCGTGAAGGTGAAGGTCGCGGAGAAGGGGCAGACGCTGGCCGATGACATCGCGCGTGTGCAGGCGGTGCGTGAGGCCCGCCCCGGCGCGGTGATCCGCGTGGATGCCAACACCGGGTGGACGGTGGAGCAGGCCCTGGAGGCCGCCCAACACCTGGGGCCGCTGGATTATCTCGAGCAGCCCTGTGCGACCGTCGAGGAGTTGGCGCAGGTGCGGGCCTCGCTGCAGCGCCGTGGGATCTTCGCGCGGGTGGCGGCGGATGAGTCGATCCGTCGCTCCGATGATCCCTACCGTGTCGCCGAACTGCGGGCCGCGGATGTCGCGGTGGTCAAGGTCGCGCCCCTGGGCGGGGTGCGCCGGGTGCTGGAGGTGGCGGAGCATCTGCGGGCGCGCACCATGGACATCACGGTGGCCAGCGCCCTGGATACGGTGGTGGGCATGAACGCGGGTCTGGCCGCGGTCGCCGCGTTGCCCAAGCTTGACGACGACGACCTGATCGACGTCCCCCCAGCCGCCGCGGGCCTTGCCACCTCGCAGTTCTTCATCGAGGATGTCGCCGCCCCGCACACCATCACCGACGGGTTCATGGAGACCCGCGTGATCACCCCGGAACCGGATCGTCTGGCGGGCCTGGCCGCGCCTGCGGATCGCCGCGACTGGTGGTTTGAGCGCGTGCGGGAATCCTATTCTGTCCTGGCCGGGATCTAGACTGGTTGCCATGTCCGTCACGCCTGCACAGGAACTTGCCCGCGAAGTCATTGAAGCCCTGAGCCCGCACATCACTGACGTGGTGTTATGCCCGGGTTCGCGTAACTCACCGTTGTCGCTTGAGGTGCTCTCCCGGGAGGATCTGCGCGTCCATGTGCGTATCGACGAGCGCTCCGCCGCCTTCCTCGCCCTGGGGCTGGCGCGCGTCCAGCGCCGTCCGGTGCCGGTGATCATGACCTCCGGCACGGCGGTGTCCAACTGCCTGCCGGCGGTCACCGAGGCCGCCCACGCCCACATCCCGCTGCTGGTGGTGTCCGCGGACCGTCCCGCACACCTCATCGGCACCGGGTCGAGCCAGACCATCGACCAGACCGACATCTTCGGTGCCCTGGCACCGACCGTCACGGTCGCCGCCCCAGAGCACGTCGGACGGATCAGCCAGGCGTTGGGGAACGGGGCGTCGCAAAGCCCGCGCCACATCAACGTCGCACTCGACATGCCGCTGGTGGCACCGGACCTGCCCGAGCTTCATGGGCAGCGCGGCCCGGTGGACTGGGAGCAGCGCTGGGTGGATCACGGGGTGGTCGATGTGGATCTGTCCCGCAACACGCTCGTCATCGCCGGTGATGAGGCCTGGGAGATCGAGGAGCTCGCCGAGGTGCCCACCATCGCCGAACCCACCGCCCCGGTCGCCTACCATCCCGTGCACCCGCTGGCCGCGGAGTTCCTGCTCAAGGACCAGGTCTCCGCGGAGGGGTATGTGGTGACCACCCGCCCCGATCACATCATCGTGGTGGGGCACCCCACCCTGCACCGCGGTGTGCTCAAACTGATGACGGATCCCACCATCGAGCTGACCGTGCTGTCGCGCACCGATGTCATCACCGACCCCGGCCGCCACGCCGACCGGGTCGGATCCCGCGTGAAGGTCACCGGTGAGCAGCAGAAACAGTGGCTGAAGATCTGCGACGCCGCCTCCGACCTGGCCGCCGAGGGCGTTCGTGAGGTACTGGCGAAGGAAGAGCACGGTTTCACCGGTCTGCATGTCGCCGCCGCTGTCGCCGATGGACTGGGTACCGGGGACACGGTGTTCTGCGCCGCCTCCAACCCGATCCGTGATCTGAGCATCGTCGGCCTGCCGTTCGCCGGGGTGGATGTGCACTCCCCACGCGGCACCGCCGGCATCGACGGTTCCGTGTCCCAGGCCATCGGCACCGCCCTGGCCATCCAGGCCCGACACCCCGATGAGATCCGGGCCCCGCGCACCGTGGCGCTGCTCGGGGATCTCGCATTCATCCATGATGCCGGCGGCCTGCTCATCGGCCCCGATGAACCACGGCCCGAGAACCTCACCATTGTGGTGGCCAACGACAACGGCGGCGGCATCTTCGAGCTCCTGGAAACCGGTGCCCCCGGCCTGCGTTCCCGCTTCGAGCGGGCCTTCGGCACCCCGCACGATGTCAACATCTCCGACCTCTGCGATGCCTACGGCGTGGACTACCGACGCGCCAACACCCTCCAGGACCTGCTCATGGAACTGGAGGACACCATCGAGATCCCCGGGTTCACCGTCATTGAGGCCGTCACCGTTCGCGACACCCGTCGCGCACTGCAGCGCGAGCTCACCGCGAAGGTCCGCTAGGTGGAGTGGGGGAGAATCCGGCGTCGGGTACGCCAGGCGGTGATCGCCCTCTACATCGCCGCCATCCTGGGCTGCGCCGCCATGGTG
Source organism: Corynebacterium efficiens YS-314 (assembly GCF_000011305.1). Lineage (NCBI taxonomy): Bacteria > Bacillati > Actinomycetota > Actinomycetes > Mycobacteriales > Corynebacteriaceae > Corynebacterium > Corynebacterium efficiens. The sequence goes on from NC_004369.1 coordinate 516,397, forward strand.
ATCGGCCCGTTCCTCAACGACCGCACCATCGCCGCCGACCCGGGCCGGGCCCTGGCGGAGGTCACCGATGTCGGCGCCCTGCGCACCACGGTGGATTTCCAGGATGAACACGGCATCTTCCACTCCCCGGCCACCGGCCTGCTCTACCCGACCGGGCTGGGGGAGGGGCAACGCGTCTGGGTCAACTACGCCACCACCGACCCCACACTGGTCAAGGTGGAGGGCCGCGAATGGACGCTGTCGATCATCCCGGCACTCAGCGTTGCAGGTGTGGCAACAGTGATTGCAGGGTTATTATGGGTGGCGGTCGGGTTCCTCGGAGGACGATCCAAGGATCCGGCCAGCCTGTGAGGGCGGGACGGTTAAGGGGGAATTCACCCTCCCTGGTCCAAGAATTAAACAAAGTTCTCGATAAAGCCATCCAGGGTTCACCGCCCCGGTGGTAAGACATGGAGATAATCAGACGCATGCGTGTAGCAATCGTTGCAGAGTCATTCCTCCCGAACGTCAACGGAGTCACCAACTCGGTTCTCCGCGTGTTGGAGTACCTGGCTGCCAACGGCCACGAGGCGCTTGTCATCGCGCCGGGTGCCCGCGAATTCGAGGAGGAGATCGGTGAATACCTCGGCTTTGAGATCGTCCGTGTGCCCACCGTCCGCGTCCCCCTCATCGATTCCCTGCCCATCGGGGTGCCGCTGCCCTCGGTGACCACCGTGCTGCGGGAGTACAACCCGGATATCATCCACCTGGCCTCCCCCTTCGTCCTCGGTGGTGCCGCCGCCTTCGCCGCCCGCCAGCTGCGCATCCCCGCGATCGCGATCTATCAGACCGATGTCGCCGGGTTCTCCCAGCGCTACCACCTGGCACCCCTGGCCGCCGCCAGCTGGGAGTGGATCCGCACGGTCCACAACACCTGCCAGCGCACGCTCGCACCCTCGTCGATGAGCATCGATGAGCTGCGTGACCACGGCGTCAATGACATCTTCCACTGGGCACGTGGCGTGGACTCCACGCGCTTCCACCCCTCCAAGCGCTGCGGGGAGCTGCGCCGCAGCTGGGACCCCACCGGGTCGAAGAAGGTCGTCGGCTTCGTCGGTCGACTCGCCTCGGAGAAGGGCGTGGAGCGGCTGGTCAGCCTGTCGGGCCGGAAGGACATCCAGCTGGTCATCGTCGGTGACGGCCCCGAGGCCAAGTACCTGCGGGAGATGATGCCCGATGCCATCTTCACCGGTGCCCTCGGCGGCGAGGACCTGGCACGCACCTACGCCTCCCTGGACCTGTTCGTCCACCCCGGCGAATTCGAGACCTTCTGCCAGGCCATCCAGGAGGCCCAGGCCTCCGGTGTGCCCACCATCGGCCCCCGTGCCGGTGGCCCCATCGACCTCATCGACGACGGCGTCAACGGACTGCTGCTGGACGTGGTGGACTTCAAGGAGAAACTGCCCGCAGCCGCCGAGTGGATCCTCGATGACTCCCGCCACCGGACCATGCGACTGGCCGCCCGCGAGGGCGTGCGCCACAAGAGCTGGGACGCGCTGTGCGAACAACTGTTCCAGCACTACACCGACGTCATCGCCCTGTCCCGCCGCGTCCCGCTGACCTTCTTCGGCCCCAACGCCGAAGTCACCCGGATGCCGCAGTGGGTGGCCCGCATGCTCGGCGTGCGCGCCGAGATACCCGTGCGTGTCGACGTCTAGGCCGGGTTAACCGGGGGAGCCCTCCGGCGTGGTCCCGCGTCGTAGGTGGCCTAGACTATGTGACGTGGCTAAGGCATCACTAGACAAGGACCCATTCGACGTCGCCTCAATGTTCGATGACGTCGGAGACAAATATGACCTCACCAACACGGTGCTGTCCTTCGGGCAGGACCGCGTGTGGCGCAGACGAACCCGGGAGCGACTGGATCTCAAACCGGGGGAGAAGGTCCTCGACCTCGCCGCCGGTACCGCGGTATCCACCGTGGAACTGGCCAAATCGGGCGCCTGGTGTGTCGCCTGCGACTTCTCCCAGGGCATGTTGGCCGCCGGTAAGCACCGCAATGTCCCCATGGTGGTCGGCGACGGCATGACACTGCCCTTCGCCGACAACAGCTTCGACGCTGTCACCATCTCCTACGGGCTGCGCAACATCCACGATTTCCGGGCCGGCCTGCGCGAGATGGCCCGCGTGACCAAACCCGGCGGACGCCTCACCGTGGCGGAGTTCTCCACCCCGGTGATCCCCGTGTTCGGCACCCTGTACAAGGAATACCTCATGCGTCTGCTGCCGAAGGTCGCACGCGTGGTCTCCTCCAACCCCGAGGCCTACATCTACCTCGCCGAATCCATCCGCGCCTGGCCCGATCAGGAGGACCTGGCCCGCGAGATCAACGCCAACGGCTGGTCCGACTGCGGATGGCAGAACCTCACCTTCGGCATCGTGGCCATGCACTCCGCCATCAAGCCGGGGAACTAGGAACTCACAGGGCTCACAGGGTTGAATTCCACAGCGGGGTGCCCCGGCGGGCCGCACTGACGGTGCTGCCCGCCAGGCGCCATCCACGGGCGAGGATGTCCTTGTCCTCCTCCGTGATGAGGTTGCCCATGAGCCGGGCCGCCGCCGGCATGGCCACCTTCTTCAACGGTCCCCGGAAGGCCAGCGGGCCCATCGCGGGCAGGAACGCCGGATAGGTCAGCAGCCTGGCCGCGGTACGCGCCAGCACGAAGGCCTCGCCGTAGTGGGTCTTCAACACATGGGGCCACAGCAGGGTGGCATCGCGCCGGGGGTGGGTGTGGATGAGCTCCACCGCGAGCTCAGCGGTTTCCAGACCGTAGTCGATGCCCTCACCGTTGAGCGGGTTCACACACGCCGCGGAATCACCGATGAGCATCCAGTTCGGGCCCGCCACATTGGAGACAGCCCCACCCATGGGCAGCATCGCCGAGGCGACATCCTGTTCCGGGCCCAACTGCCACTCCTCCCGCTGCTGGGAGGCGTAGAACCCCAGCAGTTTCTTCGTGTTGACCTTCGCCGGGCGCTGATCGGTGGACAGGGCACCGCACCCCAGGTTCACGGTGCCATCCCCCAGGGGGAAGATCCATCCGTACCCGGGTTGGACGGTGCCCTGTTCATCGCGCAGCTCCAGGTGGGAGTGGATCCATGGCTCGGTGGAGTCGGGTGAGGTGCAGTAGGAGCGCGCGGCGATGCCGTAGACCTCCCCGCGGTGCCAGATCCGGCCCAGCTTCTTGCCGAAGGTGGAGCGAACCCCGTCCGCCACGATCACATGCCTGGCAGTCACGGTGCGCCGCTGGCCGTTGTGGTTGACCTCCACCGCAGACAGGCGTGAGCCGGTTAACACCGGGGTCTCCGCGGTGGCGTTCTCCCAGGTGGTTACCTCGGGATGTGATCTGGCCAGCTCGAAGAGGAGATTGTCGAAACTCGCCCGGGTCATCGCCGAGCCACGGGTGCCGAACGCGGATTCGGGCCAGGGGGCCTCCACCGACCCGCCGAAACCGTGCAGTTTGAGGCCCCTGTTGGAATAGGTGGAGGTCACCTGCTCCGCGCCCCCGAGCTTCTCCAGCTGGTGCACGGCGCGTGGGGTGAGACCATCCCCGCAGGTCTTGTCGCGGGGGAAGGAGGAGGCGTCGATAAGCAACGTCGACAGGCCCCGCCGGGCGGCGTACACCGCCGCAGCCGACCCCGAGGGCCCACCACCGACCACGAGAACATCGACGGACGGGGAGACAGGGGAGGACACACCGGAAGATACAGACACGCATTCCATTGTCGCAGGGGGCAGCGGGTGAAAGCCACCCCAGGGTGCTTTAGGTCCCTGCTGTCGACTACGGTTAAACGGAAAGCTATAACGTCCATTTTCTGGTATCCCCGGGTTGTCTACCGGCGGGAACCACACACGATCACCAAAGGTAGCGATGAATGAGTAGCGGCCGAACCGTTCCAACCCGTTCCCACGGGCTCGGAAAAGAAGGTGCGTCAGGAAACAACGCATCTCAGGTCGAGTTTGGTGACCCGGCGCTCACCGCCAGGATCGACAACGCCATGCAGCAGGTCGAGGACCGCCTGCTGAAGGAACTGTCCATCGGGGAGGACTTCCTCGTGGACAAGGTCACCCACCTCGCCCGGGCCGGCGGCAAACGCTTCCGCCCCATGTTCGCACTGCTGGCCTCCGAGTTCGGTGCCAAACCACTCAGCGACAACGTGATCAAGGCCGCTGTGGTCGTGGAAATCACCCACCTGGCCACCCTTTACCACGACGACGTGATGGACGAGGCCACCATGCGTCGCGGGGTCCCCAGCGCCAACTCCCGGTGGGACAACTCCGTAGCCATCCTCGCCGGCGACATCCTCCTCGCCCACGCCTCCCGGATCATGAGCCAACTCGGCATGGAAACCGTCGCCCACTTCGCCGAGACCTTCGGTGAACTGGTCACCGGCCAGATGCGTGAGACGGTCGGCGCCCGCGGCGGTGATCCCGTCGACCACTACATGAAGGTCATCCGCGAGAAGACCGCCGTGCTCATCGCCTCCGCCGGCTTCCTCGGCTCCATGCATGCCGACGCCACCCCGGAACACGTCGATGCCCTCAAGAAATTCGGTGCGGCCGTGGGCATGATCTTCCAGATCGTCGACGACATCATCGACATCTTCTCCGAGACCGCCGAATCCGGCAAGACCCCCGGCACCGACCTCCGCGAAGGCGTGTTCACCCTGCCCGTGCTCTACGCCATGCGTGAACAGACCGAGGTGGGTGCCCAGCTGCGTGAGATCCTCACCGGACCCATCGAGGACGACGACACCGTCGACCGCGCCCTGGAGCTGCTCGCCCAGTCCGGTGGTCGCCGCGAGGCGCTTGCCGACGTCCACCACTACATGGCCATCGCCAACGCCGAACTCGACCGCCTGCCCGACAACTCCGTCAAGGACGCCCTGCGCAACCTCGCGATCTTCACGGTGCAGCGCGTCGGCTAGTTCTGGCCGGTCTAGTTCTGGCCGGTCTGGGCGACTCAGGGCGACCCCGGTTTACCCGCCATGACCTGCCGATTTGCCTTAATGCCCACTGTTCATAGTAAAGTGTGTAGCGCACCAAGCAGTGCATGCCAGATTGCCCGAGCGGCCAATGGGAGCGGACTGTAAATCCGTCGGCTTGCGCCTACGTAGGTTCGAATCCTACATCTGGCACAGACAACACCCACCGAAGTTACTTCGGTGGGTGTTTTTTGCATTCCCGTGGTGGGGCGGATTCTAGGGGCGGTTGGCAAAAGCCGTTGTTTTGTGACGGGCGTCCTGGGGTTTTGCCCGCGCCGGCCCCACAAACCAACGGTTTTTGTCACGGGTGGGACCGCTGGTGCCTGGCCCGCCGGGGCCGGGTGAACGATTTCGTTGGTTTGTGAAACCGGTCCTGGGGTTTTGCGGGGCCACCGCCGACAAACCAACCAAAACGTTCACAGAAGGGCCTCTGGGACGACATCCAGGTCCTTGCGGGGCGTTCCCTGCAGAGTGAGGCACCCGTGAGCGACGCCGGGGCCGGGGTTGGGCACGGACGCCGGTCCAGCAGGCTTGGAATGGGGCCTCGAGAGGGATGAACAGGCCACTTTGCTGGGTGTGCGGATCATTGTGTGTTTTAAGCGCATTTCAGGGCGTTCAAAAACATGCCCTCACCTGCGGATTTGTGTTGTGTGAACGATTCGGGTTAATGTACTTAAGGCTTCAACGGAGCGGGGCAAAACAAAAGCCTCCGAATCCTTGAGAAGCTGATGCCCCCTTAGCTCAGTCGGCAGAGCGTTTCCATGGTAAGGAAAAGGTCAACAGTTCGATTCTGTTAGGGGGCTCAATTGTTTTTCTCCAGCTGCACCCAATCGGTTCATCGTGGGGATGAGCAATAATGGCGGTGTAGCTCAGTGGTAGAGCAAGCGACTCATAATCGCTGTGTCGCGAGTTCAATTCTCGCCATCGCTACTGCGAAAACACGGCCCCACACGGTCTCATTTCAGTGATCTCCGCGTGGGTGTCATTTCGCTAAAACCCGGATATCTCCAGTTTTACCGGTCATGTTACATCCGTAACCGGATATTTCTGGTAGTGTTATCCGTGCTGCAGAACACTGTGGCGCATAGGGGCGTAGCTCAATTGGCAGAGCAACGGTCTCCAAAACCGTAGGTTGCAGGTTCAAGTCCTGTCGCCCCTGCAAGATTTTTACAACCTGAGGAGTGCCTTGAGCGACGATCAGAACACCGGTGCAAGTGAAACTTCGCGTCCCACTGGTAAGCGTCAGCTGTCGGGTGTCTCCACCGCCTCCTATGAGGCGAAGCGCGCTCCCGCCGTCGCAGCCTCGGCTTCAGCCAAGGATGCGACCTATGGTGGGGGCGTTGTCAGTTTCCTGCCCGAGGTGGTTACCGAGATCCGCAAGGTGATCTGGCCGACCGCACGCCAGATGGTCACCTACACCATCGTGGTCCTGGTGTTCCTGATCATTCTCACCGCTCTGGTGTCGGGTGTGGATTTCATCGCAGGCCTCGGAGTTGAGAAGGCACTTACTCCCTAGGTAAGGTTGTCACCACAGTCTTTAACATCCCGCTGGTTCCGGTAAGGAACCGGCGGGATGATTCTTTATCCCAACCCCCGGTCCGTGCTGGGTCGGTGAATGTCAACGGGGTGTCCGGGCAGTAGCATGGACCCCAGGAGCGTTACCCAGCGCCTGCGCTGCCCGACGGTATCTCGGCAGTGGGGTCGGGAATTGTGAAACATACATGTTTGGAGAACACGCAAGATGAGCGAAGAGAACAACAACGAGTTCGCTGAGGAATTCGCTGTGGAGGAGCAGTCCGTCCAGGACGCCGACCTCGAGATCGGTGAGACCTTCGACGAGGCCGCCCCGGAGGGTGAGGCTTTCGCCGAGGCGCCTGCTGAGGAGTCCGAGGTTGCCACGGATGATGTGGCGCAGGCAGCTGCAGCGCTGGGTGATACCGGTGAGCAGGACGCCGACGCGGAGTACCGTGCGCGTCTGCGTCAGTTCACCCGTGACCTGAAGAAGCAGCCGGGCTCCTGGTACATCATCCAGTGCTACTCCGGTTATGAGAACAAGGTGAAGGCCAACCTGGATATGCGTGCCCAGACCCTTGAGGTCGAGGAGGACATCTACGAGGTTGTCGTCCCCATCGAGCAGGTCACCGAGATCCGTGACGGCAAGCGCAAGCTGGTCAAGCGTAAGCTCCTGCCGGGTTATGTCCTGGTCCGCATGGAGATGAACGACCGTGTGTGGTCGGTTGTGCGTGACACCCCGGGTGTCACCAGCTTCGTGGGCAACGAGGGCAACGCCACCGCCGTCAAGCACCGCGATGTGGCCAAGTTCCTCATGCCGCAGGAGTCCGCTGTGGTTGCCGGCGAGGCAGCCCCGACCACCGCCGAGGGCGAGCAGGTTGTGGCCATGCCCACCGATTCCGCCGCGCAGCAGGTCACCGTGGACTTCCAGGTCGGCGAGGCGGTCACCATCCTCACCGGTGCGTTCGCGTCCGTGTCCGCGACGATCTCCTCCATCGATGTGGAGAACCAGAAGCTTGAGGCCCTGGTGTCCATCTTCGGTCGTGAGACCCCGGTTGATCTGAAGTTCGATCAGGTCGAGAAGATCAGCTAACCTCTTTTCACCGCACACCCCCTGGGACCTGTCCCAGGGGGTGTCGACGTTGTACGGGTGCGCCCGCCGGGGAGCTTGACGACGGGGGACAGTGGCGGCGTCGACAAGCACCCGAAAGGTGCTTTTGGTGTGCAGGGTGCAGGGGTGTAAAGTGGACAACCGCATGTTTTCCGACATGTATTCATACGTTCATCCCCGGTGGCCCGGTTACGTGACGATCCAATGAATGCCTCAGAGCAGGCCTGTTGGTAGCGGCACCGAGCATCCGGACGGCAGCGCCCATGGGGTTTCATCGTCCCAGGCGCGAGCCGGTAACAAGGAAGCAGGTCAAACGATGGCTCCCAAGAAGAAGAAGGTCACAGGCCTCATCAAGCTGCAGATCCAGGCAGGACAGGCCAACCCGGCTCCCCCGGTCGGCCCCGCACTGGGTGCCCATGGTGTCAACATCATGGAATTCTGCAAGGCCTACAACGCCGCCACCGAGAACCAGCGCGGCAACGTGGTCCCTGTTGAGATCACCGTCTACGAGGATCGCTCCTTCGATTTCAAGCTGAAGACCCCACCGGCAGCCAAGCTGCTGCTGAAGGCCGCCGGCCTGCAGAAGGGCTCCGGCGTTCCTCACACCAACAAGGTCGGCAAGGTCACCATGGACCAGATCCGTGAGATCGCCGAGACCAAGAAGGAAGACCTCAACGCACGCGACATCGACGCCGCTGCGAAGATCATCGCCGGCACCGCCCGCTCCATGGGCATCACCGTCGAGGGTTAATTCCGAGGGTTGATTCCTCAACCCGCATCCCACCCGGTAAAAGGGGCGGGGTGCACCCCATAACTTTTCCTGTGGCAGGGCCAGCTCCGGCCCGCAAACCACAAATTCCGCGAAAGGGAATTACACAATGAGCAAGAACTCCAAGGCTTACCGCGAGGCCGCCGCCAAGATCGACGCCGGCCGCGAGTACACCCCACTGCAGGCTGCAGAACTGGTCAAGGAGACCTCCTCCAAGAACTTCGACGCCTCCGTCGACGTGGCCATCCGCCTCGGCGTTGACCCCCGTAAGGCTGACCAGCTGGTCCGTGGCACCGTCTCCCTGCCCAACGGCACCGGCAAGACCGTCCGCGTCGCTGTCTTCGCCGCTGGCGAGAAGGCAACCGAGGCTGAGGCCGCTGGCGCTGACTTCGTCGGCACCGACGAGCTCGTCGAGCGCATCCAGGGTGGCTGGACCGACTTCGACGTCGCCATCGCAACCCCGGACCAGATGGCCAAGATCGGCCGCATCGCCCGCGTCCTGGGCCCCCGTGGCCTGATGCCGAACCCGAAGACCGGCACCGTCACCAACGATGTCGCCAAGGCCATCGAAGAGGTCAAGGGCGGCAAGATCTCCTTCCGCGTTGACAAGGCCTCCAACCTGCACGCCGCCATCGGCAAGGCATCCTTCGATGCCAAGGCACTGGCTGAGAACTACGGCGCACTCATCGATGAGCTCCTCCGTATCAAGCCTTCCTCCTCCAAGGGCATCTACCTGAAGAAGATCACCATGTCTTCCACCACCGGCCCAGGCGTTGCAGTGGATACCCACATCACCAAGAACTACACCGCCGAGGCATAAATCTGCCCTGACGGATCGGTTCTGCACCGGTTCTCCGGTTCTGACTGACGCCCCTTCCTCCCCCTCTGCGGGGAGGGAGGGGCGTTGTTCGTGCCTGGGGTTGAACGAAATCGTTGGTTTGTGGGAGGGGTCCTGGGGATATGCGGGTGCCGGGCGCGCAAACCAACGATTTCGTTCACGGAGGCGTGGGGTGAAGGTGGGGTGCTGGCAAAAACTGTTGTTCTGCAAAGCCCGTCCTGGGGTTATGCCGGTGCGGGGCGCGCAAACCAACAGTTTTTGTCGCGGGCAGGGTGGTTGAACGAAACCGTTGTTCTGCAAAACCCGTCCTGGGGATATGCGGGTGCGGGGCATGTAAACCAACGATTTCGTTCACGGGGGGCGTGGGGTGGAGGTGGGTTGCTGGCAAAAACTGTTGTTCTGCAAAACCCGTCCTGGCGTTTTGCTGGCCCCGCACCCACAAACCAACAGTTTTTGCCAGAAGGAACTCGCACGGGTGCGTCGTGAGCACATCGGGTTCGTCTTCCAGTCCTCCGGTAACCTGCCGTCGGCGCTCAAGGCGCGTGATCAGCTGGAGCTGGCGGCCCGGATCCTGGGGCGTCGTGGGCGTCGCAGCAATGATGAGCTGCTCGAGGCTGTCGGGATGGCGCACCGTGCGGAGCACCGTCCGGCGACCCTGTCCGGTGGTGAGCGTCAGCGCATCGGTATCGCCCGCGCCCTGGTGGGCGGGCCTGACCTGCTGCTTGTCGACGAACCGACCGCCGCCCTCGACCGCAACCGCGCCCATGAGATCGTCCGGTTGCTCGCCCACGAATGCCACGAACTCGGTGTCGCCGGCGTCATGGTCACCCACGACCTCGAGGTGATCGAGCACTGTGACCGTGTCTACGACATGGTTGACGGGAAGCTCACGGCCAGGGACCAGGCTTCATGGTATGCCCAAGATAACCGAACCCTCGGTCCCGGAGCACCGGGCTGCCCAGCACCGGGCCGTGCTCGACGCGGCGGAACGGTTGATCGTCGCCGGTGAGGGGAGGGTCCCCACCATCGCCGAGGTGGCCGCTGAGGTCGGGTTGGCCCGCTCCAGTGTCTACCTCGATGTGGCTTCCGGCAAGGATATGATCATTCAGCTGCTGCTCCAGGCCATCCCGGCATGGTTGGACAGTCTGACCGCCGAACTCGACCGCGTGGGTCCTGGCCCGGCGGAGCGCCTGGCGGCGTATGTCCGGGTCACCCTGCCCCTGTTCGTGGAGGGTTCTCACGGGCCGCTGATGTCCGCGGCCAGCACCCTCCCCGAGACCTTCGCCGATGAACGGGTCCAGGAATCACACAATGGTCTGGACCCGGCCTTGCGTGAACTCCTGGGCGATGAGGGGGACACCGTCCGCCCCTGATCGACGCCATGATCCACCGCGGTGCGGAGCTGGTCAACCAGTCCCACGCTGATGTCGATCAGATCGCTGATATCCATCCAGTGGATGGCCCGTGCGGCGGTGACCCCACCCCGGGGTTGATCGGAGTCAGCAGAACTGCGGTGGGCTATCCGGCCATGATTGCAGTGGAAAGGTAGCGTGGGTGGGGTGACGAAGCATCCTGAGAGAAAACGCCGTGCAGTGGTCGTGGGGTCGGGCCCGAACGGGCTGACAACAGCATGCCTCCTCGCCCGGGAGGGGTGGCAGGTCGATGTGTATGAGCAGGGCAGTCGTCCCGGTGGTGCCGCCAGATCCGCCCCCGTGCTGGGGGAGGGCACCATCGTGGATATGGGGGCCGCCGCCCACCCGTTCGGTATCGCCTCGCCGGCGTTCGCCGACCTCGATCTGCAGGCGCACGGCCTGACCTGGGCGCATTCGCGCTACGCCATGGCGCACCCCCTCGATGACGGTCGCGCGGCGTTTCTCAGCCGTGGTCTGGACACCACCGCCACCCAGCTGGGTGAGGATGCCTCCCGGTGGCGGCATGTCCACGGACTGGTCACCCGAGGGTTGGACAAGCATCTGGAAAACGTCCTGGGGCCGGTGCTCCGTTTCCCACCGCACCCGGTGAAGATGGCGGCCTTCGGGGCGCTCGCCCTGCTGCCGGCGCGCACCCTGGCCCGCGCCGCCTTCGAGACCGAGGAGGCGCGGGTGCTGTTCTCCGGGTCCGCGGTCCATGCGATCACCCCACCGGCACAGCCCCTGACAGCCTCCTTTGGTCTGCTGTTCGGCTCCCTGGGGATGGTGCATGGCTGGCCGGTCGCGGTCGGTGGCACGCAGAGCGTGGTGAACGCGCTGGTCCGGGTCCTGGAGAGCTTCGGTGGTGTCATCCACACCGATCATCCGGTGGAGGATCTGCGCGAGTTCTCCGGCGCCGACGCGGTGGTGCTCAACCTCACCCCGGCCCAGGTATCCAGGCTCAAGGGTGTGGAACTGTCCCACCGTGCGTCCCGGATCATGAAGAAGTGGAAATACGGGCCCGGATCCTACAAGCTGGATATCCTCCTGGACGGTCCCATCCCGTGGTCGAACCCGGAGGTGGCGGATGCCACCACAGTGCATGTGTGTGGGGGGCTGGATGAGATCCAGCTCGCGGAATCCGAGGCGGCCGCGGGCCACCTGCCGGAGAAACCCTTCGTGCTGGTCTGTCAGCAGCAGGCGGCGGACCCCTCCCGTGGTCCGAAGGATGCGACGGTGGTCTGGGCGTATGCCCATGTGCCCCAGGGGTTTGTGGACAAGCAGGCCACCATGCGGATCCTCCGCCAGATCGAACGTTTCGCCCCCGGTTTCCGGGACCGCATCCTCAAGGTCGTGGAGAACAGTGCGGTGGACCTGGAGCGGTGGAACCCCAACCTGATCGGCGGGGATGTCGGGGGCGGAGCCACCAGCGGCATCCAGGCCCTGCGCCGCATGCCGTACAAGCTGGGCCCGGGGCTGTACATGGCGTCGTCGTCCACCAGCCCCGGCGGTGGGGTCCACGGCATGCCGGGGGAGTGGGTGGCCAGGAAGGTGCTGCACGACTTCAGCTGATGCCTGTCGACGCCCCAGGCCAGGCGACGATTTGGTATGGGGCACGGTGTGGTATAAAGTCAAAACCCGAAGTTTGAACAACCTTTCACACGGTTGTATTCAAGGTTCACCGAAGACCGTTGGTCATCCGCTGTCGCGGATCGAAGGTTTCCACACTGTTGGAACGGCCCACGCAGGAGACACTTTGACGCCTTAGGTTCCCTTACGTGGAATATGATGCGCCCTGTGCTCTTGCACGGGGCTTTTTTCGTGAGCTGATCCCCGCTGGGATCTACTCATGGTGAAGGTCCCGCGGATCAGTAGACACACATAAGAGGAAGGAGGCGAAGTAATGGCAAATCCAAAGAACGAAGCAGCTCTGGCAGAGCTCAAGGCACAGTTCGCTGAGACCGATTCCATCGTTCTCACCGAGTACCGTGGCCTGACCGTGGCTCAGACCACCGAGCTGCGTCGCGCACTGGGTGATGATGTCCAGTACTCCGTCGCCAAGAACACCCTTGTCAAGATCGCCGCTCAGGAAGCTGGCGTCGAGGGCCTTGATGATCTCCTGACCGGTCCGACCGCTGTTGCCTTCATCAAGGGCGAGGCTGTCGACACCGCAAAGGTGCTGAAGAAATTCGGCGATGACAACAAGGCATTCGTAGTCAAGGGTGGCTACATGGATGGCAATGCTCTGACCGCAGATCAGGTCAAGGCAATTGCCGAGCTGGACAACCGCGAGACCACTCTCGCGAAGCTTGCCGGCGCCATGAAGGGCAACTTGGCAAAGGCCGCAGGCCTGTTCAACGCCCCTGCTTCCCAGGTCGCACGCCTCGCAGCTGCGCTCCAGGAGAAGAAGGACGCTTAAGTCGCCGCATCAGGCGCACCAGTTCTACCCCAAACTTTTACGGGCGTGAATACGCCCCAACAGAAAGGACGCCATCATGGCTAAGCTCACCAAGGACGAGCTCATTGAGGCTTTCAAGGAAATGACCCTCATCGAGCTCTCTGAGTTCGTCAAGGAATTCGAAGAGGTCTTCGAGGTCACCGCTGCTGCTCCGGTCGCCGTTGCTGCTGCAGGTGCCGCTGGCGGCGAAGCTGCTGCTGCTGAGGAGAAGGACGAGTTCGACGTCGTTCTCGAGGACGCTGGCGCCAAGAAGATCGGCGTGATCAAGGTTGTCCGCGAGCTCGTCTCCGGCCTGGGCCTGAAGGAAGCCAAGGAGCTCGTCGAGGGCGCACCTAAGGCTATCCTCGAGGGTGCAAACAAGGACGACGCTGAGGCTGCCAAGGCTAAGCTCGAAGAGGCTGGCGCAAAGGTCACCCTCAAGTAAGAACCTTCTTACACGCATCTTCCACGATGCCTGGAACCCCGTTTCCGCGATCTTGATCGCGGCAGCGGGGTTTTCCCGTTGTCCCACCGGCGGGGCTGGCAACGGGCGGCGGGAACCCGCGTCGTAAAGCTCCGTCCCGTTAAGGAACGCCGCAGGCCTCAGGTAACATCGACCGCATGCTGCCTAAAACCAGGATCTTCTCCGCGCTCCTGCTCGGAATTGGTGTGGCACTGATCGTGTGGGGGCTGGTCGCCCCCCGCTTTGTGCACGCTGATGGTCGACTGCCTCTGGACCTCGACGCCACCACCTACACGCTGACCGACGACAATGGTCAGACACTGCTGAACTCGGACCCCGAGGCCGGGTTGGTCACCACCCCGATCACCCGACAGCTGCACTTCCAGGTGATGGACCCCGCCGATGCGGACCGGGCGACCCTGCGCGTCGGTGACACCCTCCTGCACGGCGTGGAGGGCGTTGACGGCAATGATCAGGAGAGGCTGCTGTCGGCCTCCGTGTACAACTTCCGGGTGGACCGCTTCACCGGTGAGATCCTCTCCGAGATGGCCGTGACCAGTCAGCTCGCCAGCCCCACCCTCAACTACGACGTGGAGGGGATCTGGTTGAAGTTCCCCACGGATGCGGAGGCCACCTCCTACCCGATGCTGGACACCACCCTCAGGCAGGCCCGCCCGGCTGATTTCGTCGAATCCACCGAGGTCGACGGTCGCACCATCATGCACTACCGGCAGGTGATCGACAGGGCGAATGTGGCGGAGTCCTTCGCGGACCCCTCCAACACCACCACCCTGACCCGCGAGGATGGCGGCACCACCACCGGTTACCTCTACCACGATGTGGTCCGTGACTTCTGGGTGGATCAGCGCACCGGTCTGATCGTGGATATGAACGAGCGGATCGACGATTTCTACGGTGACCGCACGGGGGAGAAGTACGAGCAGGTCCTGTTGTTCGAGGGGACGCTTTCCGACGGGCAGGTCAGCGACCTCATCGCCCAGGCGTCCGACATCCCGGACGGGGAGTCGGCACAGACCGCCAACACCATCGGCATGATCGTCGGGGGCGTCCTCGCCCTCATCGGGTTGGCCGGCAGCTTCGGGCTCTTCGACCGGGCACGTCGACGCCGGTCACGAGGCACCGCATAGGTTCCTCCGCATGTCTGATACCTGTCAATCCCCGGGGATTCCCGTGCCCGAATTGCGAAAAACCCCGGAATGTTTGTTAGGGTGCCTAAGTGAAAGAGATGCTGGGATCTCTGGGAAACGCCGGAGTGCTGTAGAACACCGGTAGGTTACCGGTGAGTCGCCGTCAGGCTCAGGCGTGGACGGCGTGGACGGCGTGGAGAATGCCCGCCGATAGCACGGGAGGCACCAGAAGAAAAATCTCCCTCTTTACTTTCGCATGGCTGTGGTATAAGCTGAGTCGTTGCGTTGGAATCCGTCTCTCTTTTTCGTCTGGATGATGCCCGAGACCTTGATCAAAATGGTTGGAAAAACCGATTTGACAAGGTCATTCAGTGTTATCTGAGGCCATGCGGGACACGGTTTCCTCAGCAGACCAATTGCTCAAAAATACCAGCGGTTGTGATGAGCATACGGGCCTTGACCAGCCCGGTGTGATTCACCCGCGTGAGGTGCTGGAAGGACCCATCTTGGCAGTCTCCCGCCAGACCAAGTCAGTCGTCGATATCCCCGGTGCACCCAAGCGTTACTCCTTCGCTAAGGTGTCCGCGCCCATCGAGGTGCCCGGGCTACTAGATCTTCAACTCGATTCCTTCGCCTGGCTGATCGGCACGCCTGAGTGGCGCGCACGTCAGCAGGAGGAGTTCGGCGAGGGAGCCCGCATCACCAGCGGACTCGAGAATATTCTCGAGGAGCTCTCCCCGATCCAGGATTACTCTGGAAACATGTCCCTGAGCCTCTCGGAGCCACGCTTCGAGCCCGTCAAGAACACCATTGACGAGGCCAAGGAAAAAGACAT
The DNA here is from genome assembly GCF_000011305.1 of Corynebacterium efficiens YS-314. Classification (NCBI taxonomy): domain Bacteria; kingdom Bacillati; phylum Actinomycetota; class Actinomycetes; order Mycobacteriales; family Corynebacteriaceae; genus Corynebacterium; species Corynebacterium efficiens. Next base: position 531,944 of record NC_004369.1, read on the forward strand.
CAACTACGCGGCCCCACTGTATGTGACCGCGGAGTTCGTCAACAACACCACCGGTGAGATCAAGTCCCAGACTGTCTTCATCGGTGATTTCCCGATGATGACCGACAAGGGAACCTTCATCATCAACGGAACCGAGCGTGTTGTGGTCAGTCAGCTCGTCCGCTCGCCGGGCGTGTACTTCGACCAGACCATCGACAAGTCCACCGAGCGTCCGCTGCACGCCGTGAAGGTGATCCCTTCCCGCGGTGCGTGGCTGGAGTTCGACGTCGACAAGCGTGACTCCGTCGGTGTGCGCATCGACCGCAAGCGCCGCCAGCCTGTCACCGTGCTGCTGAAGGCACTGGGCTGGACCACCGAGCAGATCACCGAGCGCTTCGGCTTCTCCGAGATCATGATGTCCACCCTGGAGTCCGACGGTGTCGCGAACACCGACGAGGCCCTCCTGGAGATCTACCGCAAGCAGCGTCCGGGCGAGCAGCCCACCCGCGACCTTGCGCAGTCCCTCCTGGACAACAGCTTCTTCAAGGCCAAGCGCTACGACCTGGCCAAGGTCGGTCGTTACAAGATCAACCGCAAGCTGGGTCTCGGTGGCGACAACGATGGCCTGATGACCCTGACTGAAGAGGACATCGCCACCGCCATCGAGTACCTCGTCCGCCTGCATGCAGGTGAGCGCGTCATGACCTCACCCACCGGTGAGGAGATCCCGGTGGAGACCGACGACATCGACCACTTCGGTAACCGTCGTCTGCGTACCGTCGGTGAACTGATCCAGAACCAGGTCCGCGTCGGCCTGTCCCGCATGGAGCGCGTCGTCCGCGAGCGCATGACCACCCAGGATGCGGAGTCCATCACTCCGACCTCCCTGATCAACGTGCGCCCGGTCTCCGCTGCCATCCGTGAGTTCTTCGGAACCTCGCAGCTGTCGCAGTTCATGGACCAGAACAACTCGCTGTCGGGTCTGACCCACAAGCGTCGTCTGTCGGCTCTCGGCCCGGGTGGTCTGTCCCGTGAGCGCGCCGGCATCGAGGTGCGAGACGTTCACCCGTCCCACTACGGCCGCATGTGCCCGATTGAAACCCCGGAAGGCCCGAACATCGGCCTGATCGGTTCCCTGGCGTCCTACGCCCGCGTGAACCCCTTCGGTTTCATCGAGACCCCCTACCGTCGTGTCATCGACGGTAAGCTCACCGATCAGATCGACTACCTGACCGCCGACGAGGAAGACCGCTTCGTCGTCGCCCAGGCGAACACCCATTACGACGAAGACGGTGTGATCACCGACGAGTCTGTGACCGTCCGCCTGAAGGACGGCGACATCGCCATGGTCTCCCGCACCGATGTGGACTACATGGACGTGTCCCCACGTCAGATGGTCTCCGTGGGTACCGCGATGATTCCGTTCCTCGAGCACGATGACGCCAACCGTGCCCTCATGGGTGCGAACATGCAGAAGCAGGCCGTTCCGCTGGTCCGCGCCGAGGCCCCCTTCGTGGGCACCGGCATGGAGCTGCGCGCAGCCTACGACGCCGGCGACCTCGTGATCACCCCGAAGGCCGGTGTGGTGGAGAACGTCACCGCCGACATCGTCACCATCATGGACGACGAGGGCAAGCGCGACACCTACGTGCTGCGCAAGTTCCAGCGCACCAACCAGGGCACCAGCTACAACCAGAAACCACTGGTCAACCAGGGCGACCGCGTTGAGGCCGGTCAGGTCATCGCCGACGGCCCGGGTACCTTCAACGGTGAGATGTCCCTGGGACGTAACCTGCTCGTGGCCTTCATGCCGTGGGAGGGTCACAACTACGAGGATGCGATCATCCTCAATCAGAACATCGTCGAGCAGGACATCCTGACCTCGATCCACATCGAGGAGCATGAGATCGATGCCCGCGACACCAAACTCGGTGCCGAGGAGATCACCCGTGACATCCCGAACGTCTCCGAGGAGGTCCTCAAGGACCTCGACGAGCGCGGCATCGTCCGCATCGGTGCGGACGTCCGTGACGGCGACATCCTGGTGGGTAAGGTCACCCCGAAGGGCGAGACCGAGCTGACCCCGGAGGAGCGCCTGCTGCGCGCCATCTTCGGTGAGAAGGCCCGCGAGGTCCGCGACACCTCCATGAAGGTGCCGCACGGTGAAACCGGCAAGGTCATCGGTGTCCGCCGGTTCTCCCGCGAGGACGATGACGACCTGGCCCCGGGCGTCAACGAGATGATCCGTGTCTACGTTGCCCAGAAGCGCAAGATCCAGGACGGCGACAAGCTCGCCGGCCGCCACGGCAACAAGGGTGTCGTGGGCAAGATCCTGCCGCAGGAGGACATGCCGTTCCTGCCGGACGGTACCCCGGTCGACATCATCCTGAACACCCACGGTGTTCCACGTCGTATGAACATCGGTCAGGTCCTGGAGACCCACCTGGGTTGGCTGGCTGCCGCCGGCTGGTCCGTGGACCCCGAAGACCCGAAGAACGCCGAGCTGATCAAGACCCTGCCCAAGGAGCTTTACGACGTTCCCGCAGGCTCACTGACCGCCACCCCGGTGTTCGACGGTGCCTCCAACGAGGAACTCGCAGGACTGCTCGCCAACTCGCGCCCGAACCGTGACGGTGACGTCATGGTCAACGCGGACGGCAAGGCCACCCTCATCGACGGTCGTTCCGGCGAGCCGTACCCGTACCCGGTCTCCATCGGTTACATGTACATGCTCAAGCTGCACCACCTGGTGGATGAGAAGATCCACGCCCGTTCCACCGGTCCGTACTCCATGATCACCCAGCAGCCGCTCGGTGGTAAGGCGCAGTTCGGTGGACAGCGATTCGGTGAGATGGAGGTGTGGGCGATGCAGGCATACGGCGCCGCCTACACCCTGCAGGAACTGCTCACCATCAAGTCCGATGACGTGGTCGGCCGTGTCAAGGTCTACGAGGCAATTGTCAAGGGCGAGAACATCCCGGATCCGGGTATCCCGGAGTCCTTCAAGGTTCTCCTCAAGGAGCTCCAGTCGCTCTGCCTGAACGTGGAGGTCCTCTCCGCCGACGGCACACCGATGGAGCTCGCGGGTGACGACGACGACTTCGATCAGGCAGGCGCCTCACTGGGCATCAACCTGTCCCGTGACGAGCGTTCCGACGCCGATACCGCATAGCAGATCAACCAACCGCTAGAAATCAAGCCAACATCCCCTGGGAACCATGAAGAAGGTACCGGGGGGAAAGGGAGTTTTACGTGCTCGACGTAAACGTCTTCGATGAGCTCCGCATCGGCCTGGCCACCGCCGACGACATCCGCCGCTGGTCCAAGGGTGAGGTCAAGAAGCCGGAGACCATCAACTACCGAACCCTCAAGCCTGAGAAGGACGGTCTGTTCTGCGAACGCATTTTCGGCCCCACCCGTGACTGGGAGTGCGCCTGCGGTAAGTACAAGCGCGTCCGTTACAAGGGCATCATCTGTGAGCGCTGCGGCGTTGAGGTGACCAAGTCCAAGGTCCGCCGTGAGCGCATGGGCCACATTGAGCTCGCCGCACCGGTGACCCACATCTGGTACTTCAAGGGTGTTCCCTCACGTCTGGGCTACCTTCTGGACCTCGCTCCGAAGGATCTCGACCTCATCATCTACTTCGGTGCCAACATCATCACCAGTGTGGATGAGGAGGCCCGTCACAGCGACCAGTCGACCCTGGAGGCAGAGATGCTTCTGGAGAAGAAGGACGTCGAGGCGGATGCCGAGTCCGAGATCGCCGAGCGTGCCGAGAAGCTCGAGGAGGACCTCGCCGAACTCGAGGCCGCCGGAGCCAAGGCCGACGCGCGCCGCAAGGTGCAGAACGCCGCCGAGAAGGAGATGCAGCACATCCGCGAACGCGCGGAGCGTGAGATCGACCGTCTCGAGGAGATCTGGCAGACCTTCATCAAGCTCGCCCCGAAGCAGATGATCCGCGACGAGAAGCTCTACGACGAGCTTGTCGACCGCTACGAGGACTACTTCACCGGCGGCATGGGTGCGGAGTCCATCCAGACCCTCATCCGCGGCTTCGACCTCGACGCCGAGGCTGAGGAACTGCGCACCATCATCAACGAGGGCAAGGGCCAGAAGAAGATGCGTGCCCTCAAGCGCCTCAAGGTTGTCGCAGCCTTCCAGCGTTCCGGTAATGATCCGGCCGGCATGGTGCTCAACGCCATCCCGGTGATCCCGCCGGAGCTGCGTCCGATGGTCCAGCTCGACGGTGGCCGTTTCGCCACCTCCGACCTGAACGATCTGTACCGTCGCGTGATCAACCGCAACAACCGCCTCAAGCGCATGATTGAACTCGGTGCCCCCGAGATCATCGTGAACAACGAGAAGCGCATGCTGCAGGAATCCGTCGACGCCCTGTTCGACAACGGTCGTCGTGGCCGTCCTGTCACCGGACCGGGTAACCGTCCGCTGAAGTCCCTGTCCGACCTGCTCAAGGGCAAGCAGGGTCGATTCCGTCAGAACCTCCTGGGTAAGCGTGTTGACTACTCGGGTCGTTCCGTGATCATTGTCGGCCCCCAGCTGCGCCTGCACGAGTGTGGTCTGCCGAAGCTGATGGCTCTGGAACTGTTCAAGCCGTTCGTGATGAAGCGTCTGGTGGAAAACGAGTACGCCCAGAACATCAAGTCCGCCAAGCGCATGGTGGAGCGTCAGCGTCCGGAGGTGTGGGATGTTCTCGAGGAGGCCATCTCCGAGCATCCGGTGATGCTCAACCGTGCACCCACCCTGCACCGCCTGGGTATCCAGGCCTTCGAGCCGGTTCTTGTTGAGGGTAAGGCCATCCAGCTGCACCCACTGGCCTGTGAGGCGTTCAACGCCGACTTCGACGGTGACCAGATGGCAGTCCACCTGCCGCTGTCCGCCGAGGCACAGGCCGAGGCACGCATCCTGATGCTGGCCTCCAACAACATCCTGTCTCCGGCATCCGGTAAGCCACTGGCCATGCCGCGTCTGGACATGGTGACCGGTCTGTACTACCTGACCCTGAAGAAGTCCCCCGAGGAGTTCGGCGGTCAGGGTGCCTACCAGCCGGCCGATGAGAACGGACCCGAGAAGGGTGTGTACTCCTCCTATGCAGAGGCCATCATGGCCTACGACCGTGGTGTGCTCGGCCTGCAGGCACCGGTCAGGATCCGTCTGGACCACCTGCGTCCACCGGCGGAGCTTGAGAATGAGCTGTTCCCGGAGGGTTGGAATCAGGGTGACACCTGGCTCGCCGAGACCACCCTGGGTCGCGTCATGTTCAACGAGATCCTGCCGTGGAACTACCCGTACCTTGAGGGCATCATGGTCCGTAAGGGTGGCGGTGCCGACAAGATCATGCTCGGTGACGTGGTCAACGACCTCGCCGCCCGGTACCCGATGATCACCGTGGCACAGACCATGGACAAGATGAAGGACGCCGGCTTCTACTGGTCCACCCGCTCGGGTGTCACCATCGCCATGTCCGACGTTCTGGTCCTCCCGAACAAGGATGAGATCCTCGACCGCTACGAGGCTGCGGCGCGACAGATCGAGACCAAGTACAACCGCGGTAAGCTCACCGGCCGTGAGCGCTACGACCGTCTGGTCGAGCTGTGGAAGGACGCCACCGACGAGGTCGGTCAGGCCGTCGAGGATATCTACCCCGATGACAACCCGATCCCGATGATCGTGAAGTCCGGCGCCGCCGGTAACATGCGTCAGATCTGGACCCTGGCCGGCATGAAGGGCATGGTGGTGAACTCGAAGGGTGACTACATCACCCGACCGATCAAGACCTCCTTCCGTGAGGGCCTGACCGTTCTCGAGTACTTCAACAACTCGCACGGTTCCCGTAAGGGTCTGGCCGATACCGCCCTGCGTACCGCCGACTCCGGTTACCTGACCCGTCGTCTCGTCGACGTGGCCCAGGACGTCATCGTCCGCGTCGAGGATTGTGGTACCCGTCAGGGTGTCCGCGTCCCCGTCGCCGCCGAGGTCCTCGACGCCACCGGTGCTGTGTCGGGCTACACCCGCCATGACCTGATCGAGACCTCCGTGTCCGGTCGTGTCCTGGCAGGGGATGCCACCAACGCCGAGGGTGAGGTCATCCTCGCCGCCGGTTCCGATCTGACCGAGCTGAACATCGACCTCCTCGTCGAGGCCGGTATCCAGCAGGTCAAGGTCCGCTCCGTGCTGACCTGTCAGACCCCGACCGGTGTCTGCGCCAAGTGCTACGGCAAGTCCATGGCCTCCGGCAAGCAGGTCGACATCGGAGAGGCTGTCGGCATCGTCGCCGCACAGTCCATCGGTGAGCCCGGTACCCAGCTGACCATGCGTACCTTCCACCAGGGTGGTGTCGGTGGTGACATCACCGGCGGTCTGCCCCGTGTGCAGGAGCTGTTCGAGGCGCGTGTTCCGAAGAACCTCGCCCCGATCGCCTCTGCCGACGGTGTCATCCACCTCGAGGATGAGGGTAACTTCTACACCCTGACCCTCGTTCCGGATGATGGCTCCGACAACGTTGTCTACGACAAGCTGTCGAAGCGACAGGGCCTGGCCTCCATCCGTGTTCCGATGGAGCACAACCCGGCTGCGTTCATCGAGCGCACCCTGGCCGAGGGGGACCACGTCACCGTGGGTACCCGTCTGCTGCGCGGTGCCGCCGCTCCGCACGACGTCCTCGAGGTTCTCGGTCGCCGTGGTGTGGAGCAGCACCTCATCGATGAGGTGCAGGCTGTCTACCGTGCACAGGGTGTGGCCATCCACGACAAGCACATCGAGATCATCATCCGTCAGATGCTGCGTCGCGGTACCGTCATCGAGTCCGGTTCCACCGAGTTCCTCCCCGGTTCTCTCGTGGACCTGTCCGAGGCGAAGCTGGCCAACTCGGAGGCGATCGCCAACGGTGGTCAGCCGGCCGAGCTGCGTTCCGAGATCATGGGTATCACCAAGGCCTCGCTCGCAACCGAGTCCTGGCTGTCCGCGGCCTCCTTCCAGGAGACCACCCGCGTGCTGACCGATGCCGCCATCAACAAGCGCTCGGACAAGCTGATCGGTCTGAAGGAGAACGTGATCATCGGTAAGCTGATCCCGGCCGGTACCGGTATCTCCCGTTACCGCAACATCTCCATCAAGCCGACCGAGGCAGCCCGCAACGCCGCCTACTCGATTCCCACCTACGGTGAGTCGATCTACGGTGACGATGGTTTCGGTGAGTTCACCGGTGCCTCCGTCCCACTGGATGAGGCTTTCTAGAGCAAGGAAACCTTAAATCCAGCACAGCTAATTGGTCGCTGAGAAGTTGAGGCCCCGTTCCTACTTGAAAAAGTAGGAACGGGGCCTCCTTTCTTTTGCGCCCATACGTGGGGAATAAAACCCTTAACCCCCCAAATTCTTAGGAAAATACCCAAATCAGACTTAGTTTTAAAGCTATGTGGAAACTATCTATTGGAGTCATCGTTGGTGGCATTTTGTTCGCTTTAGGTCTGTGGGGAACCCACTCTGAAGACACTGTTATTTCGATTGCCGGCTGGGTCGGTACGTTTGCGTCGTTTGCGATGTGGTTGTGGGTTATTTGGTGGGCAGCGGTAGGAAATATAGGTCAAGTCCGCGGGAGTGGTGTATCTGCCCTTTCGATAAAACAAGCAGCGTAACGACCTCACGGACCATCACGAGCTAAATGCCGGCACTGGTTCATGCCACGTCCCTTCGGGTGATCTCAGACGCAGCAGCGTCGTCCGCATCGATGATATTCGCCGTCATCATCGCCCTGGTCTGCTCCAAGCTCGTCAACGACATGTACCGCTTCTGCTGAATCCAATCATCATGCTGCTCCGCCAGCACCGCCCCGACCAGACGGATCACCGCATCACGGTTCGGGAAGATCCCAACAACATCAGTGCGCCGGCGGATCTCACGATTGAGCCTCTCGGTCGGGTTATTCGACCACACCTTGGTCCACACCGCCTTCGGGCACTGCGTGAACGCCAGCAGCTCATCCAGGGCTTCTTCCAGGTAATCAGCCACATCCGGGAACTTCTGCTGACAGAACTCCACCACATCCCTGGCCTGAGCCCACACAGACGCCGCATCAGGCTGCTGGAAAATCGTGTGGAACATCGCCGACAATGTTGGCCACTGCGTTTTCGACACCATCCCGTACAGGTTCTTGGAAAAGTGCGTGCGACACCGTTGCCACGAGGCATTCGGCAACACCTCACCAATCGCGTGCTGAATTCCCAGGTGGGCATCACTGGTGACCAGGTAGACCTCATTGAGCCCTCGGGCTTTCAAGTCGCGGAAGAAGCCCGTCCAGGATGCCACTGACTCACTCGTTGCAACCTGCATGCCCAACAACTCCCGATACCCTTCGGCGTTGACACCGGTGGCCAACAGGACAGAAGTCTTGACCACTCGCCCGCCTTCGCGAACCTTCATGGTTAGTGCGTCGCACGAAACATAGAGGTAGGGTCCGGTATCAAGAGGGCGGGTGCGGAATTCTTCGACCATGACATCAAGATCTTTCGCCATCTCCGATACCTGGGACTTCGAGAGACTATTGATCCCTAAGGTGGCGACCAAGTCGTTCATCCGCCGGGTGGACACACCCTTCAAATAACACGTGGCAATCACGGTGGTCAGCGCTCGTTCAGCCCTCGTGCGCCGTTCCAGCAACCAGTCGGGGAAGAACGATCCGGTGCGTAGTTTCGGGACCGCGACATCGACCGTGCCGACCCGGGTGTCGAAGTCGCGGTGGCGGTATCCGTTGCGGGTGTTAACCCGGTCCTGAGACACGGTGGCGTAGTCGGCGCCGCACACCTGGTCGGCTTGGGTGGAGAGGATCTGGTTGATGAAGCCTTGAAGCATTTCTCGCATGAGATCGGGGGATGCTTGGGCGAGCAATTCGTCGAGGTAGGTGGTGGGGTCGATAGAATAGGGTCCAGCTGCCAAATGGGGTGAAATGGTACTGCAATTCCGGAGCACTGGTACTGCGTTCTGATCCCGTGGTACCGGCAGGCTCCCTCAAAAACAGGAAACCCGCCAGCATCAGGGACAGGGCCGTGCTTTTAGCTACTGACCATCGTGGGCAGCGATCCGCTCCCGACTGGTGATCTCACGCATATCCACCGTGCCTAAGGTGATCTTGCGAGACGATCTCGATAAACGGTTGACAATGGAATCCCCGGAGTTCTTATCCGGTAACACATCCAACCAATGCCCCGGAGTCGACTGCGACCCGATGATCGTTGCGTGAATATTCTCCCGATTCGCTAGAATCGCAAACAGGTCACTTGCAGTGCGTTCATCAACACCCACGGTGAGAAAATCATCCAGAATCAACACATCAACACCAAACAAGCCTGCCAGCATGTCCTCGTGTTCCAACGTGTCGATCCGAGTGACCGCCAAACGCCTAGCCAGATCATCCATGCGCCAATACGCCACCGAATAGCCGTTATGGCACGCAGAAATCCCCACCGCACAGGTCAGATACGTCTTCCCGGACCCCGTCGGCGACAAGATCAACAAGTTGGTCGGATCTGCACCCCAATCATGATTACCCAGACGCTTCATCGTCATCGGATTAAGATTTCGACCCTGTTCATAGCGAATTTCCGCGATCGAGGCATCCATAATAGGAAACCTCGCTTTCCTAATCGCCTCGGAAATACGTTTAGCCTCTCGATCCCTGGCCACCTGCTGGCCAGCCAACCGAAACGCCTCCTCCGGGGTTAGCACATCAGGATTATCGTCATCGATGTTGGCGGTGACGATCTCTTCAAAGGCCCTAGCCAAGCTACTGGCCCGCAGACTGCGAAACAACGCGTGATCATCATCATTAAACAGTGTCACTGGTTGCCCTCCTGCTCATCATCAAAAGACAAAGACGGAATATCATCGACCTCATAGGCGCTGGATGAGCGCAGAAACACACCCGTATCCAGATCCTGGACTGGTTGTGGTTTCACCAGATCAGGAGCCGGCGTCGGCGCAGATCCAGCAACGCTGCGTTTGTGGGTATCGCGGTTGGTGATAATCGATGACTGCAGCTTTTTGATCACCGAATACGTCGGGTACAGATCAGCATCAAGAAGCTCTTGGCAGGCCTGTTCCAACCCGCTGCGGCTTTTCCCGCCCAGCGTTTTCAGGATGTTTTGGCAGTCCAACCAGCCATGGGCATGATGGGCGTGCCGATTGATCATCATCTCGATCACCGTGGTGGTCGCGGGACCAACCAGGCGTGCCTGGTTGATAAACCACTGGTCACTCCACAACTCTGCAGTATCCAGGTGTGCTGGTGGGACATGATCGGCGTGGGTGGAATATTGCCCGAAGCGCCCATGGAGTCGACGGTGCGTAGCCACAACCTGATCTCCGGCAAAGACCGTGATGTCGGTGTTGGATAACCGGGCTTTGACGGTGGATCCCACAAGTTTCCAGGGCACCGAGTAGTACTGCTTATCGCAGGAAATATGGTAGTTGCGCTGGACTTTTAGCTCCTTCCACTCATAGGAGGTGTAGTCCTGATCCGGCAGTGGGATCAGCAGGTGGCGTTCTTCAGCCTGGAATTGCTCGTTCCTGCGTGTCCCATCTACCCGGACGATGTCGTAGTTGATCTCATGGACCTGATCAGCAACGATGTCCTCAATCTGGTCGATGCTGTGGAAGGGGCCTTCCATTTCCAGCACCCCCAGGATGCGGCTGTAGGCGATTTGAACGGATCGTTCCACCCCGGCCTTTTGTTTCGGGGCTCGGACATCAGTCGGCATCACGGCAGTGTTGTAGAACTTGGCCAATGCTTCATACTCAGCACTCACGGCACGGGCGGGGTCGTTTTTCTTCGGCCGGTAGATCGCTGCGGTGTCATTGTCAGGGACCAGGACAAACGGGGCCCCGCCGAAGTAGCGCAGTGCAGCGATATGGCAATTCAGCCAGGCCTTGATATCCATGGTGAAACTGGGGTGGACATACATCATCGATGAGTACGGCAAAACCGCGGTGAAGAAATGCACCTTGCGTGCCTGGCCGGTGATCCGGTCGGTGATCTTGATGGTATCGCCTGCCCAATCAACCTGCATCGTGCGTCCTGGCTGGTGATGCAGCGTGCGGTAGAGGTCATGGGCGTCGACATAGGCATGGAAACGCTGGCAGTAATGCGAGTAGGAATAGGGCTGTTTAGCTGCACTGCCTGCTTCGACGAGGTAGTAGCGCCAGTCCAGCAGGAGGGTGTGATGCGGATTGGTTTTCAGCCGGTGCAAGGTGGTGGCAAAGTCTGGTGCCAGGTACTTCGATTCTTGCGGCAGCCCACGGAGGGGATTTTTCCACTCCTCGAGTTCCTCATCGGTGATCTGGCTCAGTGAGTGCAGCGTGATCTGATGGGCGTCGATGAGCTTATGCGCTGCGGAGATGTCTCTGCGCGAGCATTTCAGCCTGGTGCTGATGGTGGTATAGGAATCACCGAATAGGACTGCGGTGATGATGTCCCGGGTAGAAGCCATGGTTCCTCCATGGAAGTAAGGGGGCGTGTCACGGCTATCAGCGGATGTGCTGTAGCCGCCACCTTTATTTCTACCTGCGGTACCACTGGATCAGAATGGGGTACCACGATCCCCGGAATCCCGGTACCCCAAAACCCCATTTGGCACCAGCGGCCATCGTGGGTTGTCCTTTCGAGGATATGTAGGAGTTGAGTCGAAAGGTACCTGCGGTGGTCGCCTCATGTGTTCATGGGGTCCCTCACCGGCAGTTACAGATACACCACGCTAATGGACTCCACCCGTCGTTAACGGATGTGCTCGTGGAATCCTCGAAGTGGATTGGGTGGTAAAACACCCGCCGGCTGCATTCCTCGTTGGGTTACCGACCGCCGCGAGAGGCGCATCAGGACTGGACAATGCTTCAGGTTCAAGCGGCCTGATGTTTAAGTAAATGACCCTCTACAAAACCCGGGGCTTGACACTTTATAGATTTCGTCCAGCCCGGTCTGCGTATATTTGACCACACGAAAAATAGGCTGCGTATTTTTACCCTCAAAAACCGGCCCCAGGCCCACGACGGTCGCAAGCATAACCGCAGGTCAAACACCTGCTGCAACCCTGCTAGAAAGGCTGCGTATTTTTACCCTCAAATCTTCGCGTATTGACTCCCGCTACCGCACGCATGTTCCCTCTCACTTTTTGCGCATGTTCTGTAGCGCTACTCGGCACGTACTGCCCTGCACTTCTTCGCGTATTGACTCCCGATTGCACGCATTAACAGTCCCGCTTTATAGGTTTCGTCCAGCTCGGTCTGCGTATATTTGACCACACAGATGCCTCTCCCGCCGGATACCCGACATCGACACCCTCAATCACGAGCTCGGTCGCTGGCAGGACACCACCAATGCAGATCAACGACCCGTGAACTGGCAGTTCACCACCACGGACGCACGGATCAAGCTCCGCCACCTGTACCCAGAACATTAGTCACGACACTCTACTAGTCATTCTCTATTGCAACACCTCTCCTCACTGGTCTTCGGAAAGAAGCACCTGTTCGATGGCCTCAGCGCGACTGGGATAACGATCAATATCGGCATCTCGGTCATCCATAATCAAGAATTCCGCTGCTTGTTCAAAATCCGCAGTATCGTCCAGGGTGACGACAGTAATGACCTTGCACAATATATGGTTTTCTGGGTATGCACCGTCATGTTCGATCTGAAACTGACTGGCAAGTGATTCCCATACGGATCCTTTATCGGCTTGGCGGAGGCCTTGAGAAACTGAAACTACCTCTACTCCCTCTAGGGCTGAGAGTTTTTCCACTCGCGTGCGGTAAGTGCGGTACGCGTGCTCTTCATCGCCTTCTTCTGCAATGAAATGAGTGAGGAAAACATAGTTCTTCGGCATGAATTAGATAACCTTATCCTTTAGCTTCTGTGGAGTCCTTCAAACGGAAAGCGGTCAATGGGAACTGGGAGACAGTGCCGCTTGTAGTGCCCAAGTGGGACAAAGGTATTCGCCCGCTTTTCAGCTTCGGCTGGAAGGTAGGCATGTCCGACCACAACCCAGCCGTCATAGTTGTCGAGGCTCGGAAAAGACCAAATTTTGTGCACATTGCACTTTACCGCGATGCGATCCATAGCCTTAGGTGTGACCATCTCGGTAGCCTGCGCAGCGGGAGAGATAGACAAAGATAAAGCTACGGCGACAGCTAGCGAAGCTAACTTTCTCATATTGCACTCCAAGTGATTAAAGGGGTGGGGCGGGTTGGTAGCTGAATTAAGCTACAAGGCGATTTTGCCTTAGGGGTAGTGAAACATGTATATGTATATTTTTTCCCAAATTTACATATATATGTCTTTTGTTATAAAAAAGATAAGGTTTAGTTCAATTTGCGTAACAATATTGAAATGGTGTTGTTATCCACTGTAGAGATGTCTTGAAGTCCCAGCCGGTAGGGCTTGATACCTGTTTCGTGGACGCGCGGTCAAGATGCTCCTATAGTGTGTCAAGCGCTTTGTAGAAGTTTTTCGTAGGCAGTGGTTAATTCCATCAACGGGCGTTTTCCCGTTTCAATATCGCTGATCCTGGCAGGAGCGCACCCAAGACGATCCGCTATCTCTGCCTGAGTCAGGTGCTGGGCCTGACGACGTTGCTTTAAGTCTGGGCGACGCAGATCCCTCGGTTCAGGCCGGCTGGACTGTGCGCACAGCACGCGGTAAACCTCGCGCACGATGGCCCGCTTGAGACAGCGAATGATCTCCTTTTTCGACAATCCTTCCGCGGTGCGTTTAGCCACGTAGTCTTTGGTGCGTTGGTCACATCCCATGCGAACTACCGCGATTCGGTACAAAGCTGAATTCGCCCGCCGATCCCCACCACGGTTGAGTCTGTGGCGGGTGGTACGCCCAGAACTCGCTGGCAGTGGTGCCACGCCACATAGCTGAGCCAGGGCCGCCTCGGATGGGATACGTTCTGGATTCTCACCGATGCTGACGATCAGTTCAGCGGCGATCAGCGGGCCGCTGCCGACTATGTTGCTGACATATGGGTTGATCCGTGAGAGAAGAGAACTGATCCGGGCCTCTAGCTCATCGCATCGCCTACGCAACTGAAGGTATGTTGTAGCAAGAATCTTCAGGCTGGAGGCAACGGCATTCGCCGGGTTGTGATCGTCCGCTCCTGGCCGGCCAGGACCTGACCCCCGGATGGTAGACACCCTGATGCCAGCATGATGCTGGGAAAGGTAATCTGCCACCATGCCAAGCAAGACCTACACAGAGGAGTTCAAGCGCGACGCTGTCGCCTTGTATGAGAACTCCCCAGGGGCTTCGATTCAGACCATTGCCGCTGACCTCGGGATCAACCGGGCTACCCTTCATAACTGGTTAAAGAAGTACGGGACAGGTGCGCGCACCAAAACCGGCACCGCGGAGTCGCCCTCGTCGATGTCGGTGACCGAGGCTGAGCGGATCCGCCAACTAGAACGGGAAGTCAGCCGACTGCGCGAAGAGCGTGACATCCTGCGGAAAGCAGCCAAATATTTCGCGGAAGAGACGAACTGGTGATCCGCTTCCAGTTCGTTGACGACGCCCAGAAGAACCATTCGGTTAAGCGGATATGTGAAGTCCTGAAACTCAACAGGTCCTCCTATTACAAATGGAAAAACAGCAGCTCAGCCCGGAGAAAACGACTCATATCCGACGCCATCCTCGGTGCACGGGTCACGACTGTCTTCACCGCCGAAAATGGTTGCTACGGGGCCAAACGGATCACGGCCGAACTCAAAGATCAGATAGATCATGACCCCGTGAATCACAAGCGGGTCGCCCGGATCATGCGCTCGTTGAAACTGTGTGGATACACCAAGAAACGCAAGGTCACCACCACCGTGTCCGATCAGAAGAAACCAGTGTTTCCTGACCTTGTCGGTCGGAAATTCACCGCCGACAAGCCGAACCAGCTCTACGTCGGGGACATTACCTACCTACCGATCGCGGATGGGTCGAATATGTACCTGGCCACGGTTATTGATTGTTATTCCCGCAGGTTGGTGGGTTTTTCTATCGCAGATCACATGCGCACGAGCTTGGTCCAGGATGCGCTGCTGATGGCCAAGGGCCAGCGCGGAAACCTCAAGGGTGCGATTTTTCACTCGGACCACGGCAGTGTTTATACGTCGAACGCATTCCAGGACGCCTGTAAAGACCTCGGGATTAAGCAGTCGATGGGATCAATCGGGACCAGTGCTGACAACGCCCTCGCGGAGTCCTTCAACGCAGCACTGAAGCGGGAAGTCCTCCAGGATTCCAAGACATTCATGAACCAGTTGCTCTGTCGCCGGGACGTCTTCCGCTGGTGTACCCGCTATAACACGGTGCGCCGGCATTCCTGGTGCAGATATCTCGCCCCTGCGGTGTTTGAGGAGCGTGGTCCTGCTATCCTGAAATCTGCTTCCTGATTAAATCCTTCGTGATGCTCCTATGGTGTGTCAAGCAGTTTTAAGGAATTCTTCGTAGGTTAACTTCAACTCCGATAGTCGACGCTTGCCGGTTTCAATATCGCTAATTCTTGCTGGAGCGCATCCAAGTTTCTTGGCGACTTGGGTTTGTGAAAGCCCTTTTTTCGAGCGCAGAGCTCTGAATTCATCGCTACGCAACCCACTGGATTGTCTCACAGGTCGCCCCAGACACAGCACTTGATAGATCTCTCGGACGATGGCGCGTTTTAAGCACCGCATGATTTCTTTCTTCGACAACCCTTCTTTGATTCGACGTTGAACATAGTCCCTGGTGCGTTCATCGTGACGCATCCTGACCAGGACTATGCGGTGCAGTGCTGCGTTGGCTTGGCGATCACCCCCTCTATTTAACCGGTGTCGGTTCGTCCGCCCTGAGCTCGCCGGGATAGGTGCAACGCCCCACAGATGAGCCAACGCAGCCTGTGATCGGATCCGTTGTGGATTCTCACCGAGGCTCACCAGCAATTCTGCGGCAGTAACAGCCCTGCAGCCGAAAATTTGTGTCATCGCGGGATTGATGACCTCGACCAGATCGGTGATCTTGTTATCGAGTTCATCGCATTGCGCCCGCAGCATGTTGTAGGTGGTAGCCAAGCTCTTCAAACTGGTTAAGGTGCCATTGACGGGATCAGTGACATCTGCGGGTGGGCGGCACCGCGACAATGTCATAACCAGGGTGGTGGTCGTCATCGTCGCATAACGCTGCCGAACAGTCACGGGGGCCGTGACCAGCAGAGACTTGATGAGAGTCAATAGTTTTGCCGCCGTGGCGACCAGTTGATGGCGGGTAATCTGGAGCATGCGCAGTGACTCCACTGGCCCGGTGGTGTCTTTCGGGATGCTGAGTGCTTGACCGGTGAGCACCTGCCGGGCGGCGGCGAGTGCATCAACAGGGTCTGATTTGCCATCCCGGCGTCGAAGGGCACGGGTAGGACGCAAAACCTCGAAAACTACATGTCCATGGCCAATAAGATGCCGGGTCAGACCAGCTCCGTAGGAGTTAGTACCTTCTATCCCCGCAGCTACGACGCTGTAAGCTGAGAGGAACTCGGTGACCTGCTGGTATCCGTTGCTGGTGGTGGGAAAGGTATCGGTCGCCAGATGTTTACCAGTCTCGGTCACGATGGCCACGGTGTGGGTATCGGTGTGCGTATCGATGCCGGCTACGGGGCCAGCAAGGTCAATGGTTGGTGTGGGCATGATGTTCACGGGCTTTCTGAAGCGGTGGGACACGGGGGATCCACATATCCGGAGCTTCAGACAGACAAGACGCTGATGGGACTACTACCATGACACCTGCCAGGGTGGTCACGGAAACGGTCACGCTCCTATAAGGTCATGACCGAAACTCCGGATCGCGGTACGGGACCGGAACTACTCCGAAAGACAGATCACGAGCAAGGCACACAGTGTGGCCAGTCCACTTTGGGGTCATTTCGGATGGCTCCGATCCCGTACTCCCATTATCAGCGTCCACTTTCCGGGGGTCGGGCCCCAACGAGACAGGGCAATGATCAGGGCGTGGTTGGTCATCGTGGTATAGCGGGCCCGGATGTCATCGGGTGCGGTGACCAGCAACGACTTGATCGTATTCATGAGTTTGACGGTCGTTGAGACCAACTGTTTCCGGGTGATGTGCAGCGTTCTTAACGATTCGACTGGCCCGGTCGAATCTTTAGGGATACTCAACGCTTCCCCGGTGAGGACTTGCCGGGCGGCAGCCAGGGCATCGACTGGGTCTGATTTGCCGTTGCGCCGACGAACTGCGCGGGTCGGGCGCAGCACCTCGACGACCGTATAGCCGGCGTCAACGAGATGGCGTGTTAGTCCTGCCCCGTAGGAGTTGGTTCCTTCGATCCCCACGGTGCCGACACCGTGGGCGTTCAGGAACTTCGCCAGGTGTGTATAACCCGACGTGGTGGCAGGAAACGTTTCGGTCGCCAGATGCTGGCCCGTAGCGGTGATAGCGGCGACGGTGTGGGTATCAGTATGGGTGTCGACCCCGGCGATAGGGGGAGACAGGATGGGGATATCTGTGATTGTCATGGGCATCTCTTTCGACAGAAGGGGGTTACCTACGGCCGCGGATCCGAGATGTCGGGCAGACAAGACGCTGATGGGACTACTACCATGGCACCTGCCGGGGTGGTCACGGTGAGAGGTCACGCTCCTATGAGGTCATGACCGCATCACCGGATCGCGGTGCGGGGCCGGAACCGGCCCGGAAGACAAATCTTGACGAAGGCACACAGTCAGACTGTGGCCAGTCCATAGGTGGGTCATTCCGAGTGGTTCCGGTCCCGCACTCCCATTATCAGCGTCCGCGGGAGTGGTGTATCTGCCCTTTCGATAAAACAAGCAGCGTAACGACCTCACGGACCATCACGAGCTAGAAACCGGTGCCGGTTCATGCCACTTCCCTCCGCGTAACCTCAGGCGCAGCAGCCTCCGCATCGATGATATTCACCGTCATCATCGCCCTGGTCTGCTCCAAGCTCGTCAACGACATGTACCGCTTTGCTGGATCCAATCATCATGCTGTTCCGCCAGCACCGCCCCGACCAGACGGATCACCGCATCCCGGTTCGGGAAGATCCCCACCACATCAGTGCGCCGGCGGATCTCACGATTGAGCCTCTCGGTCGGGTTATTCGACCACACCTTGGTCCACACCGCCTTCGGGCACTGCGTGAACGCCAGCAGCTCATCCAGGGCTTCTTCCAGGTAATCAGCCACATCCGGGAACTTCTGCTGACAGAACTCCACCACATCCCTGGCCTGAGCCCACACAGATGCCGCATCAGGCTGCTGGAAAATCGTGTGGAACATCGCCGACAATGTTGGCCACTGCGTTTTCGACACCATCCCGTACAGGTTCTTGGAAAAGTGCGTGCGACACCGTTGCCACGAGGCATTCGGCAACACCTCACCAATCGCGTGCTGAATTCCCAGGTGGGCATCACTGGTGACCAGGTAGACCTCATTGAGCCCTCGGGCTTTCAAGTCGCGGAAGAAGCCCGTCCAGGATGCCACTGACTCACTCGTTGCAACCTGCATGCCCAACAACTCCCGATACCCTTCGGCGTTGACACCGGTGGCCAACAGGACAGAAGTCTTGACCACTCGCCCGCCTTCGCGAACCTTCATGGTTAGTGCGTCGCACGAAACATAGAGGTAGGGTCCGGTATCAAGAGGGCGGGTGCGGAATTCTTCGACCATGACATCAAGATCTTTCGCCATCTCCGATACCTGGGACTTCGAGAGACTATTGATCCCTAAGGTGGCGACCAAGTCGTTCATCCGCCGGGTGGACACACCCTTCAAATAACACGTGGCAATCACGGTGGTCAGCGCTCGTTCAGCCCTCGTGCGCCGTTCCAGCAACCAGTCGGGGAAGAACGATCCGGTGCGTAGTTTCGGGACCGCGACATCGACCGTGCCGACCCGGGTGTCGAAGTCGCGGTGGCGGTATCCGTTGCGGGTGTTAACCCGGTCCTGAGACACGGTGGCGTAGTCGGCGCCGCACACCTGGTCGGCTTGGGTGGAGAGGATCTGGTTGATGAAGCCTTGAAGCATTTCTCGCATGAGATCGGGGGATGCTTGGGCGAGCAATTCGTCGAGGTAGGTGGTGGGGTCGATAGAATAGGGTCCAGCGGCCATCGTGGGTTGTCCTTTCGAGGATATGTAGGAGTTGAGTCGAAAGGTACCTGCGGTGGTCGCCTCATGTGTTCATGGGGTCCCTCACCGGCAGTTACAGATACACCACGCTAATGGACTCCACCGGAAATATAAAAAGCCCACTCTAAGATGACAGGGTATGGATGAGCTGCTCAAACAGGAAGTTAAAGATTTCCTCACCACCAGGCGTGCACGGATTAAGCCGGCGGCTGCGGGACTAGAAACGCAGCCGTGGAGTGATCGTCGTGTGCCGGGGCTTCGGCGGGAAGAAGTCGCGGATCTGGCGGGCATTTCTTTGGAGTACTACATCCGATTCGAGCGCGGCAATCTCAAAGGTGCATCGACTGAAATTTTGCAATCGTTAGCTAAGGCCCTCCAGCTGAGCCCGATTGAGCGCGAGCACCTGAACAACTTGGCGTATCGCGCTGATCATCCGCGCAACCTACCTACTGTGGAGACGCCAACGGCACCCCTCCAGGACATCGTTGATGCGGTCACAGATAAGCCAGCGTGGATCCGCAACGAGCAGATGGATATTTTGGCTACAAATCAGCTCTGCGCGGAACTTTACGCCCCGATTTTGAGGGATTTGCCCGATCGGCCCAACACTGCGCGGCACTGCTTTATCGGCGCAACAGCCGCGGAGTTTTGGGTTGATCGGGAGCAGTTCAGCGCGGAGTTCGCAGCCAAACTGCGCCTCGAGTACGCCCGACGCCCCAGCGCGCCAGGTTTAAAGGAGCTTATCGACGAGCTCCATCAGAAAAGTTCTGTTTTCCGCCAGAATTGGGCGTCTGCTGATGTTTTGTCATTCGGATCTGGCATCAAACGTTTTAGGCACCCAACACTGGGGGAGCGGGCCTACGAATACGAGACATTTAGTCTCAATAGTGCACCGGGGTATGTGTTGAGCATTTACTTTTAGGTGGTGGAGGGGCGCGTCGACAAGCTTTCTAAATGTTTCTCTTGGTGACTACGCTGACTCCGCCCATGAACGCCAGGCCCTTGACGTGAACCGTGGGCGCATTGTTTGGCAGGCGCGCGGGATTGAGCGCACCGGCCTTGTCCACGGACTGCTCGAAACCACCAAAAATGCCGATGCCGTCACAAATGACAAAAACGCCTTCGGGAACGATGATCTCGATGCCTCCCATGAATGTGTAGGCGTTGATCTGAATGCGGTCGCTCTCCAGGAAGGCGTCGCGCAGGTCGATCTGATTGCCACCCATCATGGCGAAGGAGGTGTGGAGATTAGGCACATGCCATCCACCTTTGCGCACGGTGCCACCCATAAATGAGAAAGACATTTTGGAGCCATTCGGATTGCCAGTGATTCTGTTTCGGACAATATTGACCGGATCCACCGCGTTTTGCATGGCTGGGGGAGTGGTCTCGTAGGACGCCGGCGTATAGGAAGCACCGGGAAATTGCTGGCCAAGCAATGTGGAGGGGTTGTCGTTCACGTCAGAAATTAGCTCTATAAGAGTGTCTAAATGACGGGCGTTCCACGCTTTGGTGGAACGCTGCTCAAACTCCTCCAAAGTAAGTTGACCTCGGGAGACAGCTTCAGAAAGCTCATCCACGACTTGGTTTCGGTTGAGGTCAGTGGCGAGTTTCCTTGCTGGTTCGTTTCCTTGAGGAACAGTCACATGAACCATTCTAACAAGGGATTTGGTGTTTTCCGGTCGTAGCTGATAATGTGGGTGGCTGAGTCCCACTCTTGTAGTTGGGAATTGACGGCACCTCGCACTCAAGCGCGGTATCGCCCCTGGTTATCCGGGACGCGGTGGCGCATGTTTGCATTTGAGTAGGTTGTTCGTGACATGTTTGGACGGGCCCCAAAAAGAGCCCCCTTTTTTGCGTGTCTGGACACTTTTCAAATCCTTCGCCATCGACAAGCTCAGCCTTCGTGTTCGTCCCCCGGGCGTCACGTCAGCAAAAAGAACAACTCCGAAATAAGGATGGTTCATGCCAACTATTCAGCAGCTGGTCCGCAAGGGCCGCCACGATAAGACCGCTAAGGTGGCTACCGCGGCACTGAAGGGTTCCCCTCAGCGTCGTGGCGTGTGCACCCGTGTGTACACCACCACCCCCAAGAAGCCCAACTCCGCTCTGCGTAAGGTCGCCCGTGTGCGCCTCACCTCCGGCATCGAGGTTTCCGCCTACATCCCGGGTGAGGGCCATAACCTCCAGGAGCACTCCATGGTGCTCGTCCGTGGTGGTCGTGTGAAGGACCTTCCGGGTGTCCGTTACAAGATCATCCGTGGTGCACTGGACACCCAGGGCGTCAAGGACCGCAAGCAGGCTCGTTCCCGCTACGGCGCGAAGAGGGGATAAGAAACAATGCGTAAATCAGCAGCTCCCAAGCGTCCTGTAGTCAAGGACCCAGTATACGATTCCGAGCTCGTCACCCAGCTCGTGAACAAGATCCTCCTCGACGGCAAGAAGTCCACCGCAGAGCGCATCGTCTACGGCGCTCTCGAGATCTGCCGCGAGAAGACCGGTCTCGAGCCGGTCGGCACCCTCGAGAAGGCTCTGGGCAACGTCCGCCCCGACCTCGAGGTCCGTTCCCGCCGTGTCGGTGGCGCAACCTACCAGGTTCCTGTCGAGGTTCGCCCGGCACGTGCCACCACCCTGGCTCTGCGTTGGCTGGTGACCTTCACCCGTCAGCGTCGTGAGAACACCATGGTGGAGCGTCTCGCCAACGAGATCATGGATGCAGCCAACGGCCTTGGCGCTTCCGTGAAGCGTCGCGAGGACACCCACAAGATGGCAGAGGCCAACCGCGCCTTCGCTCACTACCGCTGGTAGTAAGAAATGCCATGACCGCCCAATCACTTCTCCCCACCGGCTGTCCGACTGCGTCCGTTCCACGGTCGTACCGCACAGTCATGGTGGGGAAACGGTGACTGGGCTTTTGGTCTCATTAGTGGAGATCAAAACCCCGCGACCTCTCCGGTCGCCACTGCCTGGGCAGTGTGTTACACAGGAACTTACACGTGGTTGCGGCTGGCACTATGCCAGCACCACCACTTAGTGGCAAAATGTAACGAGAGAATTATCCGTAGGTGTCTGACCTGATCATCTGGGCACCGGGAACTGAACCCGATGGGATCAACTCCCGGTGCCCCGGTGGGAGGGGAAGCGCCACAACCAACAAGTTGGGGTACCACTGTGGCACAAGAAGTGCTTAAGGATCTGAACAAGGTCCGCAACATCGGCATCATGGCTCACATCGACGCCGGTAAGACCACGACCACCGAACGCATCCTCTTCTACACCGGCATCAACCGTAAGGTCGGCGAGACCCACGACGGTGGCGCAACCACCGACTGGATGGAGCAGGAGAAGGAACGCGGCATCACCATCACCTCCGCCGCGGTGACCTGTTTCTGGAACGAGAACCAGATCAACATCATCGACACCCCGGGTCACGTCGACTTCACCGTCGAGGTCGAGCGTTCCCTCCGTGTCCTCGACGGCGCAGTTGCTGTTTTTGACGGCAAGGAAGGCGTTGAGCCACAGTCCGAGCAGGTCTGGCGTCAGGCCACCAAGTACAACGTCCCACGTATCTGCTTCGTCAACAAGATGGACAAGCTGGGCGCTGACTTCTACTTCACCGTGGGCACCATCGAGGACCGCCTCGGTGCGAAGCCACTGGTCATGCAGCTCCCGATCGGTGCAGAGGATGCCTTCGACGGCGTCGTCGACCTCATCGAGATGAAGGCTCTGACCTGGCGCGGCACCACCGAGATCGGCACCGAGGCCACCGTCGAGGAGATCCCCGCTGATCTCGTCGACCGCGCCCAGGAGTACCGCGAGAAGCTGCTCGAGACCGTCGCAGAGTCCTCCGAGGAACTCATGGACCGCTACTTCGGTGGCGAGGAGCTGACCATCCCGGAGATCAAGGCCGCCATCCGCAAGATGGTCGTCAACTCCGAGGTCTACCCCGTGTTCTGTGGCACCGCCTACAAGAACAAGGGTGTCCAGCCACTGCTCGACGCTGTCGTCGACTACCTCCCGAGCCCACTGGACACCGGTGAGGTCGAGGGTATCGACGTGAAGGACCCGGAGGTCACCCTGACCCGTAAGCCTTCCGACGATGAGCCACTGTCCGCACTGGCCTTCAAGATCGCAGCACACCCGTTCTTCGGCAAGCTGACCTTCGTCCGCGTCTACTCCGGCAAGGTTGAGCCAGGCGAGCAGGTCCTGAACTCCACCAAGGGTAAGAAGGAGCGCGTCGGCAAGCTCTTCCAGATGCACGCCAACAAGGAAAACCCTGTTGAGATTGCACACGCCGGCAACATCTACGCGTTCATCGGCCTGAAGGACACCACCACCGGTGACACCCTCTGCGACCCGAACAACCCGATCATCCTCGAGTCCATGGACTTCCCGGATCCGGTGATCCAGGTTGCCATCGAGCCGAAGACCAAGTCCGACCAGGAGAAGCTGGGTGTCGCCATCCAGAAGCTCGCTGAAGAGGACCCGACCTTCACCGTCCACCTGGACGAGGAGTCCGGCCAGACCGTCATCGGCGGCATGGGCGAGCTGCACCTCGACGTCCTGGTCGACCGCATGAAGCGCGAGTTCAAGGTTGAGGCCAACATCGGTGACCCACAGGTTGCCTACCGTGAGACCATCCGCAAGCCGGTTGAGTCCCTCAGCTACACCCACAAGAAGCAGACCGGTGGTTCCGGCCAGTTCGCTAAGGTCATCATCTCCATCGAGCCTTACGCACCTGCACAGGAAGAGCTGGAAGAGGGCGAGTCCGCCATCTACAAGTTCGAGAACGCCGTCACCGGTGGACGTATCCCGAAGGAATACATCCCCTCCGTGGACGCAGGTATCCAGGACGCCATGCAGTACGGCTACCTCGCCGGCTACCCGCTGGTCAACGTCAAGGCCACCCTCGAAGACGGTGCCTACCATGACGTCGACTCCTCGGAAATGGCCTTCAAGCTCGCCGGTTCCCAGGCGTTCAAGGAAGCTGTCGCCAAGGCGAAGCCGGTTCTGCTCGAGCCGATCATGTCCGTTGAGATCACCACTCCTGAGGAGTACATGGGTGAGGTCATCGGTGACGTGAACTCCCGTCGTGGACAGATCTCCTCCATGGAGGACCGTGCCGGCGCCAAGCTGGTCAAAGCCAAGGTTCCGCTGTCCCAGATGTTCGGCTACGTCGGTGACCTCCGCTCCAAGACCCAGGGTCGTGCAAACTACTCCATGGTCTTCGATTCCTACGCTGAGGTTCCCACCAACGTTGCTGCAGACGTCATCGCAGAGCGCAACGGCACCGCTTAAATCCTGAGCGGATAACGGGAGGTTCGTCTCCCACCCACCCCGCGTGCAGGGCCGTGCCAGCGTACGCGTAGGGTGGTGTGGGGTAGCGGCCCGCAGGATGCATCCAACTGCTCTTTACACAGGCAGTGGGGATGGACTCTGCTGGCCGTTACCCTGCGAATGTCCACAGGGTAACTGGTAGTTTGAATTTGACCGCCGGTGCCCCTAGGATCATGTAACTGGCACATTTTGTAATGCGCTAGATCTGTGTTCCACAGTCCTTGTGGCTGGTCCTCACAGTGAAGGCAAAACCAATTCGTGGCTGCGAAAGTCGTAGCCACCACGAAGTCCAGGAGGACATACAGTGGCAAAGGCGAAGTTCGAGCGTACCAAGCCCCACGTAAACATCGGCACCATCGGTCACGTTGACCACGGTAAGACCACCACCACCGCGGCTATCACCAAGGTTCTGGCTGACGCTTACCCTGAACTCAACGAGGCTTTCGCCTTCGACGCGATCGACAAGGCTCCAGAGGAGAAGGAGCGTGGCATCACGATCAACATCTCCCACGTTGAGTACCAGACCGAGAAGCGCCACTACGCACACGTCGACGCACCGGGCCACGCCGACTACATCAAGAACATGATCACCGGCGCAGCTCAGATGGACGGCGCAATCCTCGTTGTTGCAGCTACCGACGGCCCAATGCCACAGACCCGTGAGCACGTTCTTCTTGCTCGCCAGGTTGGCGTTCCTTACATCCTCGTTGCTCTGAACAAGTGCGACATGGTTGACGATGAGGAAATCATCGAGCTCGTCGAGATGGAAGTTCGCGAACTTCTTGCTGAGCAGGACTACGACGAAGATGCTCCAATCGTTCACATCTCCGCTCTGAAGGCTCTTGAGGGCGACGAGAAGTGGGCTGGCCAGATCCTCGAGCTCATGCAGGCTTGCGATGACAACATCCCAGACCCAGTTCGTGAGACCGACAAGCCATTCCTCATGCCTATCGAGGACATCTTCACCATCACCGGTCGTGGCACCGTTGTTACCGGTCGTGTTGAGCGCGGTACCCTGAACGTCAACGACGATGTCGAGATCATCGGCATCAAGGAGAAGGCAACTCAGACCACCGTCACCGGTATCGAGATGTTCCGCAAGCTCCTTGACTCCGCTGAGGCCGGCGACAACTGTGGTCTGCTGCTCCGCGGTATCAAGCGCGAGGACGTTGAGCGTGGCCAGGTTGTCGTCAAGCCAGGCGCTTACACCCCTCACACCGAGTTCGAGGGCTCTGTCTACGTCCTGTCCAAGGATGAGGGTGGCCGCCACACCCCGTTCTTCGACAACTACCGTCCGCAGTTCTACTTCCGCACCACCGACGTTACCGGTGTTGTGAAGCTGCCTGAGGGCGTCGAGATGGTCATGCCAGGCGACAACGTCGACATGTCCGTCACCCTGATCCAGCCTGTCGCAATGGACGAGGGCCTGCGCTTCGCTATCCGCGAGGGCTCCCGCACCGTTGGCGCCGGCCGCGTCACCAAGATCATCAAGTAATGATCTCCTCAGATCCCGCGGTTGTATGACCGTGAAGATCTGAACCCTTGAGAAAGGCCCAGAGGATTTCTTCCTCTGGGCCTTTCTTGTTGTTTGCTCCCCCGGGGGCGTGAACGATTCCGTTGGTTTGCACCCCCGAACCCCGACATCAGACCGTTTCCACCACAAACCGATGATTTCGTTCACACCGAGATCCCACCCGCACCCGGCCATGACAAATTCTGTTGGTTTGCGCCCCCAGAACCCCGATATCAGCCCGTTTCCGCCACAAACCAACAGTTTTTGCCAAACCCCCGCGGTCGGCACGAACCACACCATCGCCAACAGCAGTGGACTAACATCGACCGGATGAAGGATCCCACACGCATACCCCGCATCCTGGAGGAACTTCGAGCGACCTGGGAGGGACAACCGGACCTGGAACTGGCCACCCTCTTCGGTGTTCTGCAGAACCGGGGCGTCGGGTGGGGGACAGATGATGACACCCTCGTGGAGGCCCTCCGGGAGTTGCGCCATCGTCGGCCACCGCGGGTGGAGAACGGGGACACCGGACGGTTCATCGTAGACACCACCGGGCCGGACTGCCGGGTGATGATCGATCCCCACCGCGTCGTGGTCCGGCGTCCGGGTGCATCTGGGGTGGCTTGCCAGCCGGGGGTGTGGGAATACAGTGGCATCATCCGGTGTGAGGTCGGTAGTCCCCTGCTCATCGATGATCGGGAGCAGGTACGCCACCGGCTGGGTGTGGTCACGGGGATTGAACGGGTCAGTGAGCACCCGCTGCGGCAGGAGACCTCCCTGGGTGGGTTGACCCGGAAGCTTCTCGACGACCGCGTGCTCCTCATCCGCGTGGAAGGTGGCACCTCCGTGGTGGTTTCCCGTGCTCTCAGTGTGTTCACCCCCACCCGCCGGACCGTGGAGCAGACCCGGCATCCCTGGGCCCGGCTGGTCACCGTCACCCCGGGGGAGCCTCTGGTGATTGAGCTGCCGGGGCGGGGTCAACGACTGGAGCTGGGCCCGGTCACGGAGTGTTTCTTCCTGGAGGGTTAGACCGAGGACCGGAAGGTGGAGCTGAACCTCGCCCGGTATTCGGAGGGGGTGCTGCGCAGACGGCGTTCGAAGGCGCGGCGCATGCTGTCGTCGCTGGGGAATCCGGATTTGCGGGCTGCGGCGGTCACGGTGTTGCCGTCGAGGATCAGCTGTTGGGCGATGCTGAGCCTGAACTGTTCCAACCAGGAGGTGGGTGTGGTGCCGAGTTCCTCACGGAAGAGTCTGCCCAGGTGCCGGGGACTGACGGCGGCGTCCTCGGCGAGGCCGGCGATGGTGTGCTGTTTCCCGGGCTGTTTGCGGATGGTGTCCAGCACCTTCTGCAGGATGGGGTTGCTCACGGAAGGTGAGTGGGTGGCGGCTGCGAACTGTGACTGGCCCCCGGGGCGGTGCATGAACATCACCATGTCGCGGGCGATGCTGCGGGCGACCTCCGCGCCCTGGTCCTCCTCGATGAGGGAGAGGGAGAGGTCGATGCCGGCGGTGATGCCGGCGGAGGTGATGTACTTGCCGTCGTGGACGTGGAGGGTGTCGGGTTGGACCCGCACGAGGGGGAATCGGCGGGCGAGGTCCTGGGCGTTCTTCCAGTGGGTGGTGGCGCGCCTGCCGTTGAGGAAGCCGAGTTCGGCGAGGATGAACGCCCCCGTGCACACGCTGGCGACACGCTGGGGGCCGTCGGCGAGGTGACGTGTGGCGTCGAGAAGCGCAGGGGGGATGGGGGACATGGGCAGCTCATCGGCGCCGGCGATGATGACAGTGTTGAAGTCGCGGGGGTTGACCCCGGCCGCGGGCTGGGTTTCGCTCAGGGTGATGCCCGCGGCGGTGGTGACGGAACCGCCGGCGGGGGAGAGCAGTGTCAGTTCATAACCGTCGGCGCGGCTCAGGGTTTCGGCGGGGCCGGAGACATCAAGCATGGTCACGCCGTCGTAGATCAGGAGGGCAATCTTCTTCATGGGCTGGTCCATAGGGTGGGTCGGGGTGGTTTAAAATCTTGCTCTCATGTAGCTGATGTCCGATTCTTCATGTTTTATGGCCGATAGGACATGGCAATAGCCTAGCCCACTCGGCAGACTGGTGTGTGATGTCAGCAACATGGACCGGGCTGACGCGCAAACCCATGAGGAGTAAGCATGTCTGAGAGAATCGCAAGCGCAGAATTCCGATCGAAGGTAATGTCCGCCGAGGAAGCCGCCCAGTTCGTCAACAACGGCGACACCGTGGGCATGTCCGGATTCACCGGCGCGGCCTACCCGAAGGCGCTGCCCACTGCCATCGCCAACCGCGCCAAGGAGGCACACTCCAAGGGTGATGAGTACGCCATCAACCTCCTGACCGGTGCCTCCACCGCACCGGACTGTGATGGTGTCCTGGCAGAGGCGGATGCGATCAACTACCGCATGCCGTACCAGTCCGATCCCGAGATGCGCAACAAGATCAACGCCGGCGCCATGAAGTACCAGGACATCCACCTGTCCCACTCGGGCCTGCAGGTGGAGCAGGGTTTCTTCGGTCATCTGGATGTCGCCATCGTCGAGGTCTGCCGCATCACCGAGGACGGCCACCTCGTGCCATCCTCCGGTGTGGGCAACAACGTGGAGTACCTGGAGTCCGCCCACAAGATCATCATCGAGGTCAACTCCTGGCAGTCCCTGGAGCTTGAGGGCATGGCCGATATCTACCGCGTCCCCCACCTGCCCAACCGCACCCCCATCCCGATCAACAACGTCAATGACCGCATCGGTGAGACCTTCATCCGCATCGATACCAACAAGGTCGTCGCCGTCGTTGAGACCGATTCCCCCGACCGCAACAGCCCCTTCAAGCCGTTCGACGAGACCTCCAAGCAGATCGCCGGCAATTTCCTCGACTTCCTCGAGGGGGAGGTCCGCGCCGGCCGCCTCACCTACGACGGTTACATCATGCAGTCCGGTGTGGGTAACGTCCCCAACGCCGTGATGGCCGGTCTGCTCGACTCGAAGTTCGAGAACATCAAGGCCTACACCGAGGTGGTCCAGGATGGCATGCTCGACCTCATCGATGCCGGCAAGATGACCCAGGCCTCCGCCACCTCCTTCGCGCTGTCCCCGGAGTACGCGGAGAAGATGAACCGTGAGGCCAGCACCTACCGCAAGAGCCTGGTGCTGCGCCCACTGCAGATCTCCAACAGCCCCGAGGTCATCCGCCGCATGGGTCTGATCGCCTCCAACGGCATGATCGAGGCCGATATCTACGGTAACGTCAACTCCACCCACGTGGCCGGTACCCGCATCATGAACGGCATCGGCGGTTCCGGTGACTTCACCCGTAACGCGTTCGTGTCCTCCTTCATCTCCCCGTCGGTGGCCAAGGGGGATGCGATCTCCGCGGTCGTTCCGTTCGCCTCCCACATTGACCACACCGAGCACGATGCCATGGTGGTCATCACCGAATATGGTTACGCCGACCTGCGTGGACTGGCCCCACGTGAGCGTGCGCCGAAGATGATCTCCATCGCGCACCCGGATTACCGTCCGCTGCTGGAGGAGTACTTCGAGCGTGCCCAGCAGAACAAGCACCAGCACACCCCGCACAACCTGCGCGATGCGCTGAGCTTCCACATCAACCTGGATGAGACCGGTTCGATGAAGGGCAACGCCTAAGCGCCACCACGCTTGTCGACGCCCGACCACCCCCCGTTCCCCGGCCCCTGCGCCGGGGGCGGGGGTGGTCCTCTTCCCGGGGTGGGGGAAATGACAGATTTGTCATTCGGGGCCTGGTGTGAGTGATATCGGTAACCGGGTGGGGGCCTTGGTGAATTGCCCGTACTTTCCGCAGATAGGGCTTATATTTCGAGCTTGTATTCCAGGTGACAATGTGGTTAACTAGTCGAGTTGCCTTAACAGGGCGCGTATCGCCATGCGCATCCACCTGCACAGATGGATGCCCGTGAGTATGAGCGTGACGCTGGTTCGGCAAACATGACACCTTCATTGGAGTCGAGGAGCATCCGGTCCGTCCGGGTGTGATTCAACTGCAGGAGGTCCCCTGAAGCCGGGTTTGCACCGGTGACGGCGGAACCGGAGAAGGGGCATGGCAAATAAACAGCGGCAGTTACGTTAGGGCCACGCGATACATTTCACGGTCCCTTCCGATTTCCTGACCACGACACCCGCGGTGCGTGCAAGGTCATCCGTGGCGCGTTTGTTTGTACAGCGCCCGTGATCCATGTCAGACACATTGACAGTCAGGTTAAACACTGGCGTTGCGCCCGAGCCCCAAGCCCGGACAACGTTATAGAGAAAAGAATGAAGCGAATTCCCACCGCTCTCCAAAAATGGAAGATGTGGGACGAGCGAGGAAGAGGATTAGCGTGGCGGGACAAAAAATCCGCATTAGGCTCAAGGCCTATGACCACGAGGCGATTGATGCGTCTGCACGCAAGATCGTCGAGACGGTCACCCGCACGGGTGCCCGAGTCGTAGGACCGGTGCCTTTGCCCACTGAAAAGAACGTATACGCCGTTATCCGTTCTCCCCATAAGTACAAGGACTCTCGCGAGCACTTCGAGATGCGCACGCACAAGCGCCTGATTGACATCCTCGACCCGACGCCGAAGACGGTTGACGCTCTCATGCGTATCGACCTTCCGGCCAGCGTCGATGTGAACATTCAGTGATCGACGGAACTTTGGTAGCGGAGAATAAATAATGAGTGAAAACGAGATCAAGGGCATTCTGGGCACCAAGCTCGGCATGACCCAGATCTTCGACGAGGAAAACCGTGTCATCCCGGTCACCGTCGTCGAAGCTGGACCATGCGTTGTTTCCCAGATTCGCACCGTTGAGACCGATGGCTACAACGCCATCCAGATCGCCTACGGCGAAATCGACCCACGTAAGGTGAACCAGCCTCTGACTGGTCACTTCAAGAAGGCTGGCGTTACCCCCCGCCGCCACGTCACCGAGATCCGCATGGACGATGTCTCCGGTTACGAGGTTGGACAGGATGTCACCGTGGAGATTTTCAACGACGTCAAGTTCGTTGATGTCACCGGTACCTCCAAGGGTAAGGGCTACGCCGGCGCCATGAAGCGTCACGGCTTCGCCGGCCAGGGTGCCGGCCACGGTAACCAGGCTGCACACCGCCGCGTCGGTGGTATCGGTGCAGCTGCGACCCCGGGCCGCATCTTCAAGGGCAAGCGTATGGCTGGCCGCATGGGTAATGACCGCGTCACCACCCAGAACCTCAAGGTTCAGAAGATTGACGCCGATGCCAACCTCATCCTGATCAAGGGTGCGATCCCGGGCAACCGTGGCGGCATCGTTACCGTTAAGACCGCAGTGAAGGGCGGTGCACACGCATGACCAATCTGACGCTGGACGTCCAGACTGCTGAAGGTACCACCAACGGCTCTGTCGACCTCCCTGCTGAGATTTTCGACCGTGAGGTCTCCGTCGCTCTGCTGCACCAGGTTGTCAACGCACAGCTTGCAGCAGCTCGACAGGGCACCCACTCCACCAAGACCCGCGCTGAGGTGCGTGGCGGTGGCCGCAAGCCATTCCGCCAGAAGGGAACCGGCCGCGCCCGTCAGGGTTCGATCCGTGCTCCTCACTTCACCGGTGGTGGCATCTCCCACGGCCCGAAGCCACGCGACTACGCGCAGCGCACCCCCAAGAAGATGATCAAGGCCGCCCTCTACGGCGCCCTGTCCGATCGTGCTCGCAACGAGCGCATCCACGTCATCTCCGAACTGGTGCCAGGCCAGGCTCCCTCGACCAAGTCTGCCAAGGCTTTCATCGAGCGTCTGACCGAGCGTAAGTCCGTCCTGCTGGTTATCGGCCGTGAGGACATCAACGCACAGAAGAGTGCCAACAACCTGCCCGGCGTCCACATCCTGGCCGCTGATCAGCTGAACACCTACGACGTCCTCAACTCTGATGACATCGTGTTCTCCGTTGAGGCTCTCCACACCTTCATCAACCGTGCCACCGGCGCGGCACAGGAGGAGCAGAACTAATGGCTACCATCGCCAACCCACGCGACATCATCCTCGCACCGGTCGTTTCTGAAAAGTCTTACGGCCTCATGGAGCAGAACGTCTACACGTTCTTCGTTGCCCGTGACGCCAACAAGACCCAGATCAAGATTGCTGTCGAAGAGATCTTCGGCGTCAAGGTTGCTTCCGTGAACACCGTCAACCGTGAGGGCAAGCGCAAGCGCTCCCGCTCCGGTTTCGGTGTCCGCAAGGCCACCAAGCGCGCCTACGTCACTCTTCGTGAGGGCAGCGACTCCATCGACATCTTCAACGGCTCCGTCGCTTAAGACGTCGATAGAAAAGGACACATTATGGCTATTCGTAAGTACAAGCCGACAACCCCGGGTCGCCGCGCAAGCTCCGTTTCCATGTTCTCGGAGATCACCCGTTCGACCCCTGAGAAGTCTCTCCTGCGCCCGCTGTCCAAGACCGGCGGCCGCAACTCTCACGGTCACATCACCACCCGTCACCGCGGTGGTGGACACAAGCGTCGTTACCGCGTCATCGACTTCCGTCGTAATGACAAGGACGGCGTGCTGGCCAAGGTCGCTCACATCGAGTACGACCCGAACCGTACCGCCAACATCGCTCTGCTGCACTACTTCGATGGCGAGAAGCGTTACATCATCGCCCCGAAGGGTCTGACCCAGGGCACCGTTGTCGAGTCCGGCGCCAACGCCGACATCAAGGTGGGCAACAACCTGCCGCTGCGCAACATCCCGACCGGTACCACCATCCACAACGTGGAGCTGAAGCCGGGCGCTGGTGCAAAGCTGGCTCGTTCCGCAGGTTCCTCCGTTCAGCTGCTCGGTAAGGAAGGCCCCTACGCGATCCTGCGTATGCCGTCCACCGAGATCCGTCGCGTCGACATCCGCTGCCGTGCAACCGTTGGTGAGGTCGGCAACGCCGACCAGATCAACATCCGTTGGGGCAAGGCCGGTCGTATGCGTTGGAAGGGCTGGCGCCCAACCGTCCGTGGTGTCGTCATGAACCCGGTCGACCACCCGCACGGTGGTGGTGAGGGTAAGACCTCCGGTGGTCGTCACCCTGTGTCCCCATGGGGACAGAAGGAAGGCCGCACCCGCCGCCCGAAGCGTTACAGCGATGACATGATTGTCCGTCGCCGTCGCGCCAACAAGAACAAGAAGCGCTAAGAGGAGGTAACGAAGAATGCCACGCAGCCTTAAGAAGGGCCCGTTCGTCGATGAGCACCTCCTCAACAAGGTCGATGCTCAGAACGAAAAGGGTACCAAGCAGGTCATCAAGACCTGGTCCCGCCGTTCCACCATTCTCCCCGATTTCATCGGTCACACCTTTGCTGTCCACGATGGACGCAAGCACGTGCCGGTGTTCGTCGATGATGCAATGGTCGGCCACAAGCTGGGCGAGTTCGCCCCAACCAAGACCTTCAAGGGTCACGTCAAGGACGACAAGAAGGGACGTCGATAAGCGATGAGTGACAACATCACCTCCGCCCGCGCGACCGCCCGTTTCGTCCGGGTGAGCCCGATGAAGGCACGTCGTGTCATCGATCTCGTCCGCGGCAAGACCGTGGTCGAGGCACTGTCCATCCTGAAGTACGCTCCGCAGGCCGCTTCCGAGCCTGTTGCGAAGGTTGTTGCATCCGCAGCCGCCAACGCTGAGAACAACTTCGGTCTGGATCCACGCACCCTGGTCATCTCCGAGGCCTACGCCGACGAGGGCCCGACCATGCGTCGCTTCCAGCCACGTGCTCAGGGTCGTGCATTCCAGATCCGTAAGCGCAGCAGCCACATCACCGTGGTTGTTGAAAGCCAGAAGGAAGGAGCCAACTAGTGGGCCAGAAGATTCATCCACACGGCCTCCGATTGGGCATCACTTCCGACTGGAAGTCCCATTGGTACGCCGACCAGTCCTACGCTGACTACGTCGCCGAGGACATCAAGATCCGCGATTTCCTGTCCAAGGGCCTCGACCGCGCCGGCATCGCCGACGTCGTCATCGAGCGCACCCGCGACCGCGTTCGCGTTGACATCCACACCGCACGCCCCGGCATCGTCATCGGCCGTCGTGGTGCTGAGGCTGACCGCATTCGCCGCGAGCTGGAGAAGCTCACCGGCAAGCAGGTCGCCCTCAACATCCTCGAGGTCAAGAACATCGATGCCAACGCTCAGCTGGTGGCCCAGTCCATCGCTGAGCAGCTGTCCAACCGCGTGGCTTTCCGTCGTGCAATGCGTAAGGCTATCCAGTCCGCAATGCGCCAGCCACAGGTCAAGGGCATCAAGGTTGTGTGCTCCGGTCGTCTCGGCGGTGCCGAGATGTCCCGCACCGAGCGCTACCACGAGGGTCGCGTTCCGCTGCACACCCTGCGCGCCGAGATCGACTACGGCACCTACGAGGCCCACACCACCTTCGGACGCATCGGCGTCAAGGTGTGGATCTACAAGGGTGACGTCGTCGGTGGCCGTCGCGAGTCCGAGATCAACGCACCGGCCGAGCGCCGTGGCCGCGGCGACCGCAACGCACGTCCGCGTCGTGGTGGCCAGCGCCGTCAGCGTGCTGAGCAGAAGCAGGAGGGCTAAACATGCTTATCCCTAAGCGCGTTAAGTACCGTCGCCAGCACCGCCCAACCCGTAGCGGTATCTCCAAGGGCGGCAACCGCGTCACCTTCGGTGAGTACGGCATCCAGGCTCTCGAGCCTGCCTACATCACCAACCGTCAGATCGAATCTGCACGTATTGCCATCAACCGCCACGTCAAGCGTGGTGGCAAGGTTTGGATCAACATCTTCCCGGACCGTCCGCTGACCCAGAAGCCACTCGGCGTTCGTATGGGTTCCGGTAAGGGTCCTGTGGAGAAGTGGGTCGCCAACGTCAAGCCGGGCCGCATTCTCTTCGAGATGTCCTACCCGGATGAGGCTATGGCTCTCGAGGCTCTGCGTCGTGCAGGCCAGAAGCTTCCTTGCAAGGTCCGTATCGTCAAGAGGGAGGATCAGCTCTAATGGCTATCGGTACCCCAGCACACGAGTTCCGTGAACTCAACGAGGAAGAACTGGTCAACCGCCTCAACGAGGCCAAGGAAGAACTGTTCAACCTTCGCTTCCAGCTCGCCACCGGCCAGCTGACCAACAACCGCCGCCTTCGCACGGTCAAGCGCGACATCGCCCGCATCTACACCGTTATCCGCGAGCGTGAACTGGGCCTGTCCGTCGTTCCGGGAGCTGAGGCTTAATTATGAGTGAGGCAAACGTGAGCAACAAGGAAAAGGGCGCACGCAAAGTTCGCACCGGCTACGTGGTTTCTGACAAGATGCAGAAGACCATCGTCGTCGAGCTCGAGGATCGTAAGCAGCACGCTCTGTACAGCAAGATCCTTCGCACCAACAAGAAGGTCAAGGCCCACGATGAGGAGAACATCGCCGGTATCGGCGACCTGGTCCGCATCGAGGAGACCCGTCCGCTGTCCAAGGACAAGAACTACCGTCTCATCGAGATCATCGAGAAGGCCAAGTAGTTTTCCTGAGCAGTAACTGAACGCTTCTTCCCCCCCCCGGGGAGGATACGTTCAGCACAAGCCCCATCCGGTCATGCACCGGGTGGGGCTTTCTGCTGCCCGGAATCGCCTGGGCTCTAGGGGAGTCTCGACTCCTGCAGGTCGAGTCGCGCGTGATCATCAATGTCGGCGGGCAGCGAGCCCTCGCCAGTCAGGCCCTCGCCGGTGTGGATGAAGGTGAACAGGTGGCGTTCGGTCACACCCTGGGCGGAGGCACCCCCGGCGTGGCCGTAGCGCACCTCGATGCGGTCATCGGCGATCCGGGTGACCTCCTCGACGGTCTTCATCTGGAAGGGGGCGGGGGCGGTGATCATCTCACCCCGGTGGAACAGCACCACCGCGTCGTGGATGGCCGCGCCGATACCCGCGGACCGCTCGGCATCGCCGTTGGACCCGTTAAGCACGAGGTAGCTCAGGGCGGCGCAGGAATCATAACCGTTCTCACCGATCTGGAAGTGGTAGTAGACATCGTCGACCGGGACGGTGGAATCCGGTGTGGCACCCAGGGCGCCGACGGGGATGATCCCCTGTTCCAGGAAGGGGGCGAAGTCGGAGGCCATCGGGTTGTCGGTGCACGGCACCGGGGGCTTATCGACGGAGGACTCCTCCGGCACATCCTCCTCCGCCACCTCATCATCTGTTGGCGGGGTGCCGACGGGGAGGGGAGCGGCGGTGCCGTCGATGGCCACCTCATCGGGCGTGATCTCGACCGTGGTGTCGGGGGTGTTCACACATCCGGCCAGCAGGAGAGTGGCGAAAGCGGGGATGAGAACAGCGGATGCGTGCTTCCTGGCCATGGAGTCCTCTCCTCATACAGGGCTGCGGGAATTCCCATATTAGGGCGTGGCGGGTGATTGCGCACCGGTTTCCATAGCACAGCCCCATGCCACCGCGCACGCAGGAGGGTGTCGCGTTATTTGGATTGGGTGCCGGGGGTGTGGTTAAATGTCTGAGTCGTCTGCGTAGGTCGGAAGTGATGGTGCTTTTCCGAATCATGCTTCCGAGACCCCTCGACGCCACCATGTGTGAGTGTTCGTTGCCTTCGAAAATGAAGTGTGTGTAGACGCCGGTAGGACAAAGACCACGTGTGTTTGGGACGGAAATCCAGCACACATTAATCCAGGTCAGGAGACCAGTAGTGATTCAGCAGGAATCGCGTCTGAAGATCGCCGACAACACTGGTGCACGTGAAATCCTGTGCATCCGCGTTCTCGGTGGATCCACCCGACGTTTTGCTGGCATTGGTGACGTTATCGTCGCCACTGTCAAGGAAGCAGCCCCCGGCGGCAACGTGAAGTCTGGCGAGATCGTCAAGGCTGTCATCGTGCGCACCAAGAAGGAGACCCGTCGTGCCGACGGTTCTTACATCTCCTTCGATGAGAACGCCGCCGTCATCATCAAGAACGACAACGAGCCACGCGGTACCCGCATCTTCGGCCCTGTCGCACGTGAACTCCGCGAGAAGAAGTTCATGAAGATCGTTTCTCTCGCACCGGAGGTGATTTAAGAATGAAGGTCCACAAGGGCGATATGGTTCTGGTCATCTCAGGTCCAGACAAGGGCGCTAAGGGCAAGGTCATCGCGGCTTTCCCGAAGACCGAGAAGGTTCTGGTCGAAGGCGTTAACCGCATCAAGAAGCACGTGGCCAACTCCGCACCCGAGCGTGGTGCAGAGTCCGGCGGAATCGTGACCCAGGAAGCTCCCATCCACGTGTCCAACGTGATGGTCATCGACGCCGATGGAAACCCCACCCGTGTTGGTTTCCGCGTTGACGAGAACGGCAAGAAGGTTCGCGTCTCTCGTCGTTCCGGGAAGGATATCTAATGGCTGAGAACTACACCCCGCGTCTCAAGTCCCGCTACCAGGACGAGATCCGCCCCAACCTGCAGACCCAGTTCGAGTTCTCGAACGTCATGCAGATCCCGGGCGTCACCAAGGTTGTCGTGAACATGGGCGTCGGCGACGCTGCCCGTGACTCCAAGATGATCAACGGCGCACTCGAGGACCTCACCGCAATCACCGGTCAGAAGCCACAGCTTCGCCGTGCGAAGAAGTCCATCGCCAACTTCAAGCTCCGTGAAGGCATGCCGATCGGCGCGAAGGTCACCCTCCGCGGCGACCGCATGTGGGAGTTCCTGGACCGTCTGCTGACCGTGGCCCTGCCACGTATCCGCGACTTCCGTGGACTCTCCGACCAGCAGTTCGACGGCCACGGTAACTACACCTTCGGCCTCACCGAGCAGACCATGTTCTACGAGATCGACGTCGACAAGATCGACCGTCCCCGCGGCATGGACATCACCGTCGTCACCACCGCTGTGACCGACGATGAGGGTCGCGCACTGCTGCGCGAGCTCGGCTTCCCCTTCAAGGGCGAAGACGGCAAGAAGCAGTAAAACAGCTGTCATAGGCTGAACACACAGAAGGCACTCACCCGGCGAGGGTGGGTGCCTTTTGCGTCCCCGGGGGCTGCGGGGCTGCTAATATCTTCTCAGCAGTCGGGGGAGAAGGAGAGTTGTTGATGTCCAGGTCCGGTTTCACGCGCGTTGTGGCAGCGCTGCTGGCGGTGGTGATGATGATCGGCGTGACACCCGCCCACGCACAGGATGCCAGGACGCTGCGTGCGCTGACGTCCTCTGAGGGGATCGCGGACACCCGCGCCCCGGAAGGTGGGGCGCGGGTGGTGGTCTTCGGTGATTCCCACTCCTCCGGCACCAACGCCCCCTTCACCGCCGATGAGCGCGGTTGTCTCCGTGGCGCGGGTTCCTGGCCCGCCCAGCTGCAGGCGCGCCTCGGCCTGCCGACGGGAGAGCTTATCGACGCCTCCTGCAACGGCGCCTCCATCAACTCCGCAGGTCTGCACTTCTCCGATGAGGTCCGCCACGCCGAATCACTCGGGGCGATCGGGCCGCGCACCGAGGAGATCATCATCCAGTTCGGCAAGAACGACCACTGGGGCAACCCTGACATCAGTCTGCGGTACTCGGTGATCAACTGTCTCACCGATCTGGTCAACGGCTGCGGTGACCGGGCGGTTGCCGCCGGCACCATGCAGGACCCCGCGGCGGTGACCCCTGAGTATTATGCGCAGCGCATGGAACCGGTCATCGACTACCTGCGCTACTACGCCCCGAATGCCACCATCACCCTCATGGGGTACCAGGAGTACATGCCACGCACCGGTGGGGAGATCTGCGTCCGCCTGGGTGGTGTGGATATCCGCAAACCGGATGCCTGGGCACTGGTGTCCTATATGGACCGGCTGGAAGCTGCCATCGGCGGAGCTGCGGAGATCCTCAAGGTGGAGTATGTGGATCTGCGCGCAGCCACCGCCGGGCACAGCAGCTGTACCGTGGATCCCTGGGTCAATGGTGTCGTCGATGCCCGGGTCCCGGCGCTCGGGATGCCCTGGCACCCCTCGGTGAAGGGCGATGGGGTGACGGCGGGACTCCTCGCCGACCGCATCGCACGCGCCTAGATCAGAACTCCTCGTAGACCGCCGGGTCCTGATCCTTGATGCGCCCATCCGGGCGACCTAGCGCGGTGATGGCTGAGACCTCCTCATCGCTGAGGGTGAGGTGCACCGCCTCCAGGTTGGATTTCTGACGCTCCGGATTGGTGGACCGGGGAATCGGCACGATGCCCCGGGCATGGTGCCAGGCCAGGGCCACCTCGCCGCCACCCACGCCGTAGCGCCGGCCGATGTCGGTGAGGAGGGGTTCGTCGACAAGCCCACGCCCGTTGCTCAACGGGCTCCACGCCTCGGTGACAATACCGCGGGCGTTGTGCCACTCGACCTGCTCGACCTGCGGGAAGTAGGGGTGGAGTTCAATCTGGTTGACCACCGGCAGCTCGCCGGTCTCCGCCTCGAGTCGGTCGATGTGCTCGGGCAGGAAGTTGGACACCCCGATGTGGCGCACCAGGCCGCGGTCGCGGGCGTCGATAAGCGCCTGCCACGCCTGCACGTAGAGGTCGCGGTTGGGGTTGGGCCAGTGGATGAGCAGCAGATCGATGTGATCCAGGCCCAGGCGGTAGAGGCTCTCCTCGATGCGGGGGCGTGCCAGCTCGAACTCATGGAAGCGTCCCGGGAGTTTGCTCGTGACGATGAGCTCCTCGCGGGGCACCCCGGATTCGCGGATCGCGACACCGACCGCGCCCTCATTCTCATAGTTGTAGGCGGTGTCGATGAGCCGGTACCCCGTGCGGATGGCGGACACCATCGCCTGGACACCGGCCGCACCGTCGAGGTGGACCGTGCCGAAACCGATGGGTGGGAGATCAATCAGTGGTGTGGTCATGGCAGCCAGCCTAACCCAGCTCCCCGGCATAGTGGTTGAACTTGTTGCCCCGGACAAAGCCGGCGAGGAACATCCCGGCATCGCGGGCGGTGTCCACAGCCAGGGAGGTGGCTGCACCCACGGCGATCACCCCGGGGATGCCGGCCATCGCGGCCTTCTGCACCAGCTCGAAGGAGGCACGCGAACTCATCACCAGGATGGTGTCCCGCAGCGGGAGTCGACCGTTCATGAGCATGTGGCCGATGACCTTGTCGGCGGCGTTGTGGCGGCCGACATCCTCACGCACCACCAGCAGCTCACCATCGAGGGTGGCCAGGCCCGCGGCATGCACGCCACCGGTCTTGTCGAACATCTTCTGACGTTCCCGGAGTTTCTCCGGGAGGGTGATGATCATCCGCGGATCCGGGGTGATCGGCTCGATCGGCCAGCCCTTCTTGTCCATCAGCTGCTCGATGGAGGTGGTGCCACAGACCCCGCAGGCGGAGGATGTGGGCAGGTTGCGCTGCACGGAGACCAGGTTCAACTCACGCCGGGGATTAGCTGGCACCACATCCAGTTCGAGGACGTTGTAGGTGTTCTGGTTGTCCGGTCCCACCGCACCCGCGCAGTAGCGGGCGGTGGAGACCTCGGAGGCATCCCTGATCAGGCCCTCCGCCAGCAGCAGGCCGTGGACCAGTTCGATGTCGTGGCCCGGGGTGCGCATGGTGGTGGTGAGGTTGGTGCCGTTGACGCGGATCTCCAGTGGCTCCTCCACCGCGATGGTGTCCGGGCGGGTGTTGACGAACACCTTGGTCTCCGTGGACACCACCCGGGGGACCTGCAGATGCTGTGTGATTCTTCCCATCTAGTACTCCTTGGCAATCATCTCTTGGAGACGGGTGGCACCCGCCAGGACCCGGCGGGCAAGCGCCGCGGTGTCGGTCTCCGCAGCGACTGTTCCATCTGTGGCACGCTCTCCTCGGGTTGCCGCGATACCCAGCAGGAACGCCGTCATCGGGGCAGCCGGGCGGGAGGGGCCGTGCGCGACATCGCGGGTGAGATCGAGCAGCTGGGGCACGACGGCGTCGAGAAGCTCCCGGTCGATGTCGAACTCATCGCACACCACGCCCAACCACTCGTACATGCGGTCCATCCGGTCCGCTTCAGTGTCCTGGTCACTCACCAGCATCCGTCCTCTCAATATGAAACCCGCACCCGGTGCAACACGGGTGCGGGAAGGGAAAATCCCGCGGGGTTACCTGTCGGCGTCAGTTGGCAGCCCTACTTGTCAAGATCGTCTGCGTGGACCCCCAGCGGTTCCAGACGTACCAGCACCGACTTGGATGCCGGGGTGTTGGACTTCTCCGCCACGGAATCCAGCGGCACCAGCACATTGGCCTCGGGGAAGTAGGTGGTCACGCAGTCCCTGGCGGTGTCGTACTCCACCACCCGGAAATTCGGGGCGCGGCGCTCGCCGTCATCGAACACGGAGACGATATCCACCAGGTCCCCGTCACGCAGACCGCGGGCATGGCAGTCCTCGGGGTTGACGAACACCACGCGCCGCCCACCGCGCACCCCACGGTAACGGTCATCCAGGCCGTAGATGGTGGAGTTATACTGGTCATGGGAACGCACCGTGTTCATCAGCAGGTATCCCTCGGGCAGTTCGATCACATTGGTCTCATTGACCGTCAGCTGCGCCTTGCCGTCGGAGGTGTTGAACACCCGCTCGCGTGGACCGTTCGGCAAGAGGAAACCACCGGGATTCTGGATGCGCCGGTTGAAGTCGTGGAAACCGGGGATGGTGGCCTCGATGTGATCACGGATCACGTCATAGTCATCGATCATCGGCTGCCAGAAATCATCCCCGAAGGTCTCCCGGCCGATGGATCCGATGACATCACACTCGGACTTCAGATCCAGATCCCGGTTGGCGAAACGCTTGCCCGTGGAACCGTGGATGGCGCCGGCGGAATCCTCCACGGTGACGGTCTGCAGGCCGGTCTTCTGCACATCCCGGTCGGTGCGGGCGCGCACCGGCAGGATCAGGGATTTCTCACCAGGCCAGGCATGCGATCCATTGGGTTTGGTGGACACATGCACGGTCAGTTCATTGGACTGCATGCCCTTCTCCAGCACGGAGGTATCCGAGGCCACCCGCACCAGGTTGCCACCAAGGGACATGAAGAACTTCGTCTTGCCGTCACGCATGGCGCGCAGGGAATCCACGGTGTCCCAACCATCCTCACGCGGGACATCGAAACCGAACTCATCCTCGATGGCCTGGAGGAAGGACTCGGGCATCTTCTCCCAGATGCCCATGGTGCGATCGCCCTGGACATTGGAGTGGCCGCGCAGGGGAGCGGTACCCGCGCCGGGCTTGCCGATGTTACCGGTCAGCAGCAGGAAGTTCACCATCTCGCGGATGGTGTACACGGCGTTCTTGTGCTGGGTGACACCCAGGGTCCAGGACACCACCACGGTGTCGGCGGCCTCCACCATATCCGCGGCCTTCTGGATATCCCTGGCCGCCAGCCCACAACCGCGCAGCAGGGTCTCATCATCCAGGCTGTTCAGGTGCGCGATGGTCTCCTCGACCCCGGAGCAGAACTTCTCCAGGAAGGTATGGTCCAGCGCGTCACGGCGGATCAGTTCCTTATTCAGCGCCTGGAAGAACGCCCGGTCACCATCGAGACGGACCTGCAGGTACTCATCGGTGAGGTCCTCGGAGATACTCAGCGCACCCTTGACCGTCTGCGGGTCGCGGAATTTCATCAGCCCCGTCTCCGGCAGGGGATTGAGCGTGAGGATCTTGCCGCCGTTTTCTTTCAGTTTCTTGAAGGCACTGAGTGCACGCGGGTGGTTGGTGCCCGGGTTCTGCCCCACGGAGATGAGCAGATCGGTGTTGTGGAAATCCTCAATGACCACCGACCCCTTGCCCAGGCCGAGGGTTTCACTCAGGGCGCTGCCGGTGGATTCATGGCACATGTTGCCGCAGTCGGGCAGGTTGTTGGTGCCCAGGCGACGCGCCAGCAGCTGGAACATGTACGCCGGTTCATTCGGGGTGCGCCCGGAGGTGTAGAACACCGCCTCATCCGGTTCGATCCGTTTCAGTGTGGAGGCGATCAGCGCGATGGCATCCTCCCAGGAGATCGGGCGGTAGTGCTCATCACCGGAGGAACGGTCGTAGAACATCGGCTGGGTGATGCGGCCCTGTTTGCCCAGCCAGTGATCGGTTTTCTCCCGCAGGTCGAAGATGGAGTGCTCGGCCCAGAACTCCGCGGTCGCACGCTTCGGGGTGGTTTCCTCCGCGACGGCCTTGGCACCGTTCTCGCAGAATTCCGCGATGCTCAGCTCATGGGGTGCAGGCTCCGGCCAGGCGCACCCGGGGCAGTCGAAACCGCCGGGTTTGTTCATCGTCAGCAGGGGCAGCACACCCCTGTTGGGCACGACATGTTCCATCGCGTGGAGGACACCGGGTACCCCGGCCGCGGACTTCACCCGCCGACCCACATCCGGGTGGTCAAACTTGTTGGCGAGGGGATTGACACTGGAGATCTCAGGTGGGGTGGTCATGCAGCCAGTCTAGGTGATCGGGGGCACACCCGGGCCGGGGTGCTTGTCGACGAAAAGACCCCCACCACCACACCCCCGCGGGGAGGGGGATTGTTACGGGCCGGGATACAATACTGGAGGTCGCAGCACGCGATCACCACTTTTTCCTGACGGTGTGTGATCCCCTCCACCGTCCGTATCTCATCTCCCCACCGTGCATGGCGAATACGCAAGCACGTCCGTAGCTGTCCCGCAACCGTAGAGCCGGATCCCTGCACGGTGCTTTCCCGAAAGGCGAATGACCTTGAACACCACCACCCGTCGCATGGCCACCACCCTGGTTGCCGCCACCGCCACCACCCTCGCTCTCCTGCCGGCTGCACAGGCCGCTGAGTTCACCACCGCCCGTGACTGCGTCGACGCCGACAATGTCTGGGTCTACGTCGAATACGGTGAGGATTCTGACAAGGAGCCCACCGGCGCCTGCGCCACCGAGTTCAGCAACGGCTTCGAGGCCCTGGAGTCTGCAGGCTTCGAGTTCACCTACTCCGAGAGCGACTTCGGCCGCTTCCTCACCGGCATCGACGGTGTCGCACCGACCTGGACCCCGGAGAACCCGGTCTTCTGGAGCTACTGGAACGGCACCGTGGCCGAGGACTACACCGTGGCCTACGAGTCCTATCAGGTCGGCGCGTCCATCTCCACCCCGGAGGCCGGCA
Source organism: Corynebacterium efficiens YS-314 (assembly GCF_000011305.1). Taxonomy (NCBI): domain Bacteria; kingdom Bacillati; phylum Actinomycetota; class Actinomycetes; order Mycobacteriales; family Corynebacteriaceae; genus Corynebacterium; species Corynebacterium efficiens. The sequence goes on from NC_004369.1 coordinate 576,082, forward strand.
GCGTCGAGGCATGGTCCGTCAGCGACGGTTCCGTCGCCCCGGCGCTGGCGCAGCTGCCCGAGCCGGTTGAGGCATCCTCCTCCGTGGGCTCCTCCCAGGGCGGTATCCTCGGCGGCCTGCTGGGCATGCTCGGTGGTTTCTTCGCCGCCCTGCAGTCCGGACTGCTGTCCATCCTGGGGCTGTCCTCCTAGCGTTCCCGGCCTCCTGCACCGGGGTGAACAGTGTTGCTAGCGTGGGGCCATGACTCCCACAGGACACGACCACCGGCAGACCGTGACGTTCTACATCCTCGGCGGCGCGGGAGATCTCGTGCGTCGTCTGCTCATCCCCGGTATGGCGGGGTACCTCCGGGAGTATGAGGGCACCCGGATCAACATCGTCGCCACGGGGCGTTCGGAGATCGACGACTACCCGCAGCTGGTGCGCGATTCCCTCGCCGCAGCCGGCACAGACATCGATGACCGGGTGGTCGACAGCCTGGCCGGGCATGCCTCTTTCCTGGCGTCGGATGCCACTGATCCGGCCGAGCTGCAGGAGCTGCTCGATTCCCGGGAACCCGGTGACCGCCCGGTGCTCTACTTCGCGCTCTCGCCTTCCGTGACCGCGCAGGCCGTCGATGCCCTGGCGGGGGTCACCCTGCCCGAGGGCATCGTGCTTGCCCTGGAAAAACCCTTCGGCGAGGACGCGGACACCGCCCGCGAGCTCAACGAGAAATTGTGGAAAATCACCGATGAGGAGCACATCTTCCGCGTCGACCACTTCAACTGCGAGACCGCCCTGTCGAACCTGGTCGGACTGATGGGCGCGAATGCGATCCTCTCCGCCGGGTGGAATAACAGGGCAGTCGAGAGCATTGAGATCGTCTATGACGAATCCCTCGGCCTGGAGGGACGCGCCGAGTTCTACGACAGCAATGGGGCTGTGCGCGACATGCTCCAATCCCACCTGCTGCAGGTCATGGCACACGCCCTGGCTGCCGACACCGATGACACGGTCACCGACATTCTCGCCGCCACGGACATCGATCCGGGTTCCGTCCGTCGCGCCCGGTACACCGCAGGCGAGGCGGGTGGCGAACAGCTGCCGGACTACGCACAGGAGGAGGGCGTGGATCCGGAGCGGGGGACCGAGACGCTCTTCCAGCTCACCGCGCACGTGGACACCGACCGCTGGCGTGGCGTGCCCATCACCCTGCGTTCCGGCAAGGCACTGGGGAAACCGCGCAGGGAGATCGCCATCTCCTACCGGCGCGAGGGCTACCCCGAGGAGGTCGAGCTGCAGCCGGGCAGCCGTCTGGTCTTCCCCTTCACCGATGAGGTGGTGCTCGAGGCGAATGTCTCCGACCATGGTTACAGCCACAACCTGCAGCGCGTTGAACTGCGCACCGAACTGGTGCCCTCGAAGCTGTCGGCCTACGGCCGGGTGGTGCGTGCCATCCTCGACATGAGCGACACCGCCGAGGTGCCCGCCGACGCCCCGGCCCGGGCCTGGGAGATCGTGGAGCCCGTGCTCACCGCGTTCGCCAACGACGAGGTCCCGCTGGAGGAGTACCCGGCGGGGTCAGCGGGACCTGCGGGCTGGTAGGGAGCTTGTCGACGCCCCACCCACTCAGCTGAAGCTGCGCTCCACACCGAACGCGGCGCGGCGGCTGGCGCGTCGTAAAGCACCCAGCACTGGTTTCGTGGTGAGCAACAGCAGCACGGAGGTGAACAGCGCGCGCCCCAGGTCCCACCCCAGGGACGTGGTGAGGGAGAACAACACGAAGGTGTGGAGGTTCTCCAGCACCGGAGCGCCCGGGGTGAAGGACAACTCGGTGGATACACCGATGGCATACGGCCAGAAGCTCATGTTCATCAGGAACCCGTAGCCGAGTGCGGCGACCACGGCGTAAACCACGATGATGAGTGTCTCCAACCGCCCGCGCACGGGCGGCAGCAGGCCCGCGCCGAAGGCGACCCAGGCCGCAGCCAGCATCTGATACGGCAGCCAGGGGCCGATGCCGGCGGTGAGCAACGCCGAGGCGAACAATCCGGTGTTGCCCAGGATGAACCCGAACCCGGGACCGAAGGCGCGACCGCCCAGGATGAGGATGAAGAACACCGCCTCGAAACCGGCGGTGCCCGCACCGAAGGGACGCACGATCGCGACCATGGCGCTGAGCACACCCAGCATGGCCACGGCCTTGACGTCGAAACCATCCTCGCTGATCTCGGCGACCACCGCAGCTAACACCAGTGGGATCACCAACGCCAGGTAGAGCGGGGCCTGTGCATCATCGGACAGGAACGACTCCGGATTCACAATCAGCGGCCAAAAGAAGATGATGATGCTCAACACCGCCAGCACACCCAGCGTGAGATAGGTCTTCGGTTTGAGGGCGATAGCGCTGATCACAGGGCACCGTCCCCAAGCGCGGCCTTCACCGCGGGCACGGTGAGCCAGTAGGACGGATCCTGGATACCGGCGGTGATCTTGGCCACCTGCGGGGCATAGGCGGGGGAGGCCGCGAGGATATCCACGGCCGGGCCGTCGGCGACGATCTTCCCCGATGCCATGAACAGCACCCGGTCCGCGCACAGGGCGGCGAACTCCACATCGTGGGTGACCACCAGCACCGCGTGACCGGTCAGCGCCAACTCCTTGAAACTGTCCGACAGGGATTTCTTACCGGCGTAATCCAACCCGCGGGTCGGTTCGTCGAAGAACACCACCGGTGGTTGTGCCGCCAACTGGATAGACAGTGCCAGGGAGAGTTTCTGCCCCTCCGAGAGATCCCGGGGATGCAGCTCATCGGGGATGTTCGGGGCCAGGGTGTCCAGGATGGCGCGGGTAGTGCCGGGCGCCGCGGCGGCATCCTTGTCGGAACGGCGCAGCTCCAGGCCCACGGAGGATTCATAGAGGATATCGGTCGGTGTCTGCGGCACCATGGACACCACGCGGCGACGGTCAGCGGGTTTGAGCTGGTGGGGATCCGACCATGGCATATCCGGGGTGGCGCCACCGCGGTTCCTGCGGGTATGTTTCCGGGCGGCGGCGTCATCATCATGGACCAGGACCGTGCCCTGGCTGCGTTTACCCGTGCCCTGCAGAGCCCACAGCAGGGAGGATTTCCCACACCCGTTACGGCCCATCAACACGGTGACCTCACCCTCATAGAGGGTCAGATCCACCCCGTCTACGGCACGGATCTCCGGGAAGTCCACCACGACATCCTCCGCCCGCAGCAGGGGGTTCGGCCGGGTGGTCTGCACCTTGGACACTACCAGCCCCCGCTGGAACAGGCGTCGGCGCATGGCATGGGAATGATTCCGGGCATCCCGGATGGACAACGGCAGCGGGGACCAGCCCGCCCAGCGGCCCAGTTCGATGACCGGGGGAGCCACATCCGCGGAGGTCATGATCTCCGCCGGGGTGCCGAGGGTGACCCGGCCATCCTGACCGACGTGGGCCACCCGGTCGACATACTGCAGCACGCGTTCAATGCGGTGCTCGGCCAGGACCACCGTCATGGCCAGGTCGTGGGCGAGTTTGGTCACCGTCGCCAGGACATCCTCCGCGCCGTTGGGGTCCAGGGCGCTGGTGGGTTCATCGAGCACCATCAGGGCCGGTCGGGTGGTCAGGACCGCACCGATGGCCACGCGCTGCTGTTCACCACCCGACAGCTCGGACAGCGGCACCCCACGCAGTTCGGCGATGCCGAGCAGGTCGAGGGTTTCCTCCACCCGTTTGCTCATCACAGCCGGGGGCAGACCCAGTTGCTCCATGCCGTAGGCCAGTTCCTCCTCGACGGTGTTGGTGACAAACGAGGCCGCCGGATCCTGACCGACCACACCCACCACATCGGAGAGCATGCGCGGCGGGAAGTCACGGGTGTCGCGCCCGACGACGCGGACATGACCGTCGAGACGCCCACCGGTGGCGTGCGGCATCGCGCCGGTCATGGCGTTGAGCAGGGTGGATTTCCCCGAGCCGGTACGCCCGAGAACCAGGAGGATCTCACCTTCGTGGAGGGTGAGATTGACATCCCGGATCTGGGGTTCCGCCAGGGTGCGTTCATCGGTGTAGTAGGAGGCGGAGACATCCTCCAGCTCCAGGACCGGGGCATCCGACCACGCCTCGCGTTTGACGGCGGTGCCGGTGGTTCCGGTGACGCGGTTGTGGTTACTCATGTAACGCCTCTTTCTTGGGGGCCGTGGCAGCAGCGGTGGCGACAACCGGGAAGCTCGCGGTCACCGCTGCCGGCTCGGGGTTCCTGCGGTGGCCCCGGCCTGCAGGTGTGCGCCGGGTGGGCCCGGCTGGTGTCGTGTCCGGGGTGGTGTCCGTTGTGGTGGCCACGCGTGGTGTCCGGCGCCGGGCGCGGAAGGAGTTGCGCGGCAACCGGGGGGTGAAGATACCGGGGGCGGTGGCGACCACCAGAGCGAGGATGACCAGGAGGGGTACCTGCGTGGGCATGTGCAGCGGGATCCAGGTGGTCACCATCGATGCTGGATTGAGGTTGTATTCCACCAGGGCGGCGGCGAGGGGAACCAGTCCGGACAGGGCGGTGATCCACTCCGCGCCCGCCCACGGCAGCTGGTCGTAGGTGGTGGAGGTTTTTCGTCGAGAAGCGATGAATAGGGAGATCACCAGGAACCCGACGCCCACGATGAGGATCGGCACCGCCACGAACATGGGGGCACCGGCATCCAGCACCACGAAGATGCCGATGGTGGCACCGATGATGCCCAGGGCACCGAACGCGGACGTGATCCGCTGCTCAATGAGCGGGGTGTCGGCGCGACGGCCGTAACCACGGGCATCCAGAGAACTGGCCAGCGCGAGGGAGCGGTCCAGGGTGTCCTGGAAGACGGGCATGAGGATCCTGGCGAACCCACGGATGCCGCCGGTATCATCACCACGCAGCGTGCGGGCCCGGTGGATGCGGTACGCCGATTCCGCCATCTGCGGGGCAATCGAGATACCGATGACGATGGCGGTGCCCAGATCACCCAGTGCGCCGGGTAGCGCCTTGACCAGCTTCTTCGGATCTGCCAGGGAGTTGGCGGCACCCACCGCGACGATCATGGTGCCCAGCACCAGTCCCTGGGTGGCGCTCATCAACAGCCCCTCCGCATAGACCGTGCCGAACACATTGATGCCCGCCGCCCACTCCGGCAGATCGAAGGAGGGGATGCTGAACAGTTCCTGCTGGCCGATCTTGGCACCGACGAGGATGTGCATGACCACGCGGTAGACCACGATCCACCCGCACAGGATGAAATAGATGGGGAAGGCACGTGCCCAGGGGGAGGCCCCCCGACGCTGTGCGACCACGAAACACAGGACGACCAGTGCCATGGCCAGGACGTAGAGGTTGGTGGTCAGGCTGACGGTCCCGGCGATACCCAGGGCCCACACCCACCAGGCCATGGGGTGGATCAGACGCCTGGACAGGAGATAACGCTTGATTGTCTTCACTGTGTTTCACATTTTCCAACTATGTGGCCACCCTGGTGGGAGACCGCAACCGGGAGGGTCACCCGTGGACTTCCCCACGACGCAGCACCCAGGTGGCGGCGGCCGCCCCACCGAACAGGGCGATGAACGCCAGGGCCAAGCCGATGGTCCAGGCGCGGGATAACCCGCCGGTGTCCTGCGCACTCGTGGCATCGTACTGCGGGGTGATCACCTGCCCGTCGGCGCTGAGTTGGTTGGTGTCCTCCAGAGCCGGGGCGGTCATCACGCGGGTGCTCTTCGGGTCGGGTTCCTCGGTGGTGGTCTCCGCAGACTCGCCTGTGCCGGTGGCTGCGGACACAGCGCCACCGGCGGAACCCGGTGCCTGTGCACTGCCACCGGGTGCGGCACCCGGTGCGGTACGTGTCTGCGCTGCCCGTGATGCTGCGGCGACCAGTTCGTCATATTCCTGCTTGGTGATCCGGTTGCCCTCGGCATCGGTGAAGACAAGCACCTCATCCGGATTGTCAGGATTCTGCTCGGGGGTGGGTTCACCGGACTGATTCGCTGTGGAGCCATCCTGCGGTGTCGGGGTGGCCTCGGGTGTCCAGGTGAATGCCGGGACGGTGGGCATGGGCGAGTCCCGGAGGCTGCCGGAACGTGTGCTGGTCTCGGTTGTGGTCGTGGACCTGCTCACCGGCACTGGTCCCGGTTCCACACCCGGACCCCACGTCCAGGCCTCGACTGTGCCGGGCTGCGGGGAACGCGCGTGGGCGCCGAAATCACTGTAGGTCCAGGAGTTGGCTCCCAGTGGTGCGTGCCAATAGGTCCAGTAGGCACTGGCAGGGGATGCGGTCAGGCACTTGTCCACGCTGGCATCGGGGAAGCTGTTGATGCGACAGATGAATTCAGGGAATTTCTGGGTGCCCTCAACAGAGAAACCAGCGTTGATCAGGGCCTGATATCCGGTTCCCCCGGCCGCTGAACAGGCGAGTGGGTAACCCTCCACCATCACGGTGACTTCATCATCGGAACACGGAGTGGTGGTGGCGGCCTGTGCCGTGGGTACCCACGGCGACATGGCCAGCGCAACCCAGGCCACCACCGTGACGATGACCATCCTGGTCAGCGTGGTTTTTCTGCTGAGGTTCAACATGATCTATCTCCTAGAACTGTACCGGGAGGAAGGCAGCGGTGCCGGTGAAACCGATAACCGCAGCGATGATCGCGGCGATGGCGCCGAGCACACCAAGGAAGATTCCTCCCTCGGAGGAACCACTGCTGGAGCCATCAGAATCAGACGGGGCCGGGTCTACCGGATCAGGATCGACCGGATCAGGATCAACCTGCTCCGGGTAGAGGGTCTCAGAGGATGCATAGCTACCACCGACGAAACCGAGGGCCGCCTGGGCTGTGGCGCGACGGATCTGATCGGACACGGTGGTTACAGTGTCCACATCGCTGATCTTGTAGGCGAATCCACCACGAAGCTCCTCCGGTGCGGAGTCGTCGAATCGCACGGCATCCAGGAAGGCGTGGTTGCGCTCGAAGGCATCCAGGTCGCCGGCATAGGCGAAGGCACCGGCTGCAAGGGCGGTGGAGTTGACGTTGATCCCGGCGAACCGGCTGTTGATGCCGCCTTCAGGCGTGGTGTTGTTGCGCAGGTACTGCAGGACGCTCCTGGTGGAGGTGGCTTCAGCACCACGGACCAGCGCGAGTGCCTGACCGGCCATACCCGTGGTGTCGGGATCCACGGAGGTGCAGGTCGGAGGTGTCGCCGGGAACAGTGGGACACCGCCATCCTCGCAGATCTGGCTCTCCAGGAAATCCGCTGCCTTGCTGGCAGCCTCGGTCTCGCCAGCGCGTGCCAGGGCGATGACAGCCCACGCCTGGGAGAAGTTCTGTGCGTCGGAGGTGGGTTCGCCGTCGGTTTCGTTCATCAGGCGGCCGTTGTCCTGGATCGCATCGACCAGCTCTGCGATGTAGGTCTCATTGCGCTCACCGCGGGTGTTCTGCAGCGCGACGAACTTGGCCATGCGACCGGCATCCACCTCACCCAGGAAGTACACGAAGTCATCGGCGTTGTCGACCAGGGCCTCGTAGCTGCGATCCGCCTGGTCATGATGCATGTCCAGGGCATCGAGGGCGAAGATGAAATCGGCGGTCAGGCCGAGGTCAGCTCGGCCGCCGAACGGGCCGTCGACCAGCCCGTCGCCTCTTTCCGTGAGCTGCGCTGCCAGGAAGCTCGCGGTGCTCTCGAGCTCGGAATCGGTGGGTGGTGTTGCCGCAACAGCGGTGTGGGGGGTGATGAGTGCGATGCCAGTTGCCAGAGCCAGGGCTGTGGCAGCGGTGCGTGTCCCGAGAAGCGCCATGAAGGCAGGTCCTATTCTTTCTGGGAAACGTTTCTGAGCATCCCGGAAGAAAGGCTGACATGCCTGACTACGGGCTTCAGAACCGTAGTCCTCGACGGTTGTGAGCCAACAGTTCTGCTCTGGGTGTTCCGACTCGGTGCACGATGCACCACACGGTTGCGGGTCAGTGCCGGATTCACACCGGACTTCCCCCAGAAACAAACAGTAGGTACCTCGTACTTTAGAAATCATTCACACCAAGGTCAATGTGAGCTGTGAACGGCCTGCCCCCGTCGTGTGGCGCGGGTATGCGTCAGGGAGTCCGGTGTGTGTTCGGGAACCAGTAGCGACGGAACCCGTTCCGGGTATCTTCATAGTTACCACCGGCGCGTTCGATCACGCGACGCGATGCCGGGTTGTCCTCCCGCACGGTCAGGAGCACGGGTGTGACCCCCAGGGCCTGCGCCTCCGCCAGCCCGAGCGCCAGCGCCGTCCCCGCCACCCCGCGGTTGCGGTATGTGGGCCGGACCGAATAGCCGATGTGCCCGCCCTGCTCCAGCAGAAAGGGGGTGAGGGTATGGCGGATCGCCAGGAAACCGAGCAGCTGCCCGCCGGGATCGGTGATCCATCGGAAGTCACAGTGCACGAAACCCTCCGGAGTCGGGATCGAGGTGTCCGCCCACCGTGCACGGTCGGTGATATAGGCCTCGAACGCCGCCCCGGACAGCTCCGGCCGCCCTTCAAACCCCGATCCGTCGATCGGGCCATCACCAAACTCGGCCAGGCACGAGGCCCACTCCCGGTACCCGCCGGCGTCGGGTGCTGTCAGTCGGTACATGCCATGACAATAGACGCTTGTCGACGCCCCGACCACCGCTCGCCGCACCCTCCCTGAGGGGCGTGCGGCGTGGGGCGGTGGGCGTCGACAAGCGCGTTGGTGGGGACTTGTGTTATAGGGACGGCGTCCTGTACGCTGTCCGTTTGGACTTCAAGACACAACTCAATAGAGGATCTGTGCCTTTGTAGTTCATGTAAAACGTAAACACACCTACTTTGTTGTAGGCCCCCCGCCGTCTCAGCGGCCCGAGTGGGAAATGGTGGCGAGCAAACCGGCTATTGAGTCGGGGAGCGCAAAGTTGCCAGAAAACACCCGGTCAACGCTTCTGGTGGGTAGGGAACCCCAACGAGAAAGGCATCAGGTCACTCTCTATGACCATGACTGATCCCATTGCCGACATGCTGTCGCGCGTGCGCAACGCAAACAATGCGCACCACGACACCGTGTCGATGCCATCCTCCAAGCTCAAGGCGAACATCGCCGAGATCCTGAAGCAGGAAGGCTACATCGAAAGCTACACCGTCGAGGACGCCAAGGTCGGCAAGACCCTGACCCTCGAGCTGAAGTACACCGGCAACCGCGTGCGTTCCATCGCCGGTCTGCGTCGTGTCTCCAAGCCGGGTCTCCGCGTGTACGCCAAGTCCACCAATCTGCCACAGGTCCTGGGCGGCCTGGGCGTGGCCATCATCTCCACGTCCCAGGGCCTCCTGACCGACCGTCAGGCTACCGAGAAGGGCGTAGGCGGAGAAGTTCTCGCCTACGTCTGGTAAAGGGAGGATTGACTAACTATGTCACGTATCGGTAAGAACCCGATTGCCATCCCATCCGGTGTTGAGGTCAAGATCGACGGCCGCCTGGTCGACGTCAAGGGTCCTAAGGGCAACCTGAACGTCACCCTGCCGGAGCCGATCACCGCATCCATCGAGAACAACGAGATCCTCGTTACCCGTCCGGATGACCACCGCAACAGCCGTTCCATGCACGGACTGTCCCGCTCCCTCGTCAACAACCTCGTTGTTGGCGTGACCGAGGGCTACACCATCAAGATGGAGATCTTCGGTGTCGGTTACCGTGTTGCACTGAAGGGCAAGAACCTCGAGTTCTCCCTCGGTTACTCACACCCAGTGCTCATCGAGGCTCCGGAGGGCATCACCTTTGCGGTTGATGGCACCACCAAGCTCTCGATCTCTGGTATCGACAAGCAGAAGGTTGGACAGGTTGCAGCTGTGATCCGCCGCCTCCGTAAGGATGATCCTTACAAGGGTAAGGGCATCCGCTACGAGGGTGAGCAGATCCGCCGCAAGGTCGGAAAGACGGGTAAGTAAGCAATGAGCAACACTGAAAACAAGCAGAAGCGCGTTTCCGTCGGTAAGGACATCGCGACTCGTCGTCGCGTTGCCCGTGCACGTCGCCACTTCCGCATTCGCAAGACCCTGCGTGGCACCCCTGAGGCTCCACGTCTGGTCGTCCACCGCTCCTCTCGCCACATGCACGTCCAGATCATTGACGATCTGGCAGGCCACACCCTGGCCGCTGCCTCGTCCATCGAGCCAGAGGTCCGTGCAGTCGAGGGAGACAAGAAGGCCAAGGGCGCTAAGGTCGGTCAGCTGATCGCCGAGCGCGCCAAGGCAGCCGGCATCGAGCAGGTCGTCTTCGACCGCGCGGGCTACAAGTACCACGGCCGCGTCGCAGCACTTGCCGACGCCGCACGTGAAGGTGGTCTGAAGTTCTAATGATGACCATTTCTAAGAACATCAACGGAAGGATTGCGTAATGCCGGGACGTGAACGGCGTGACGGCGGTCGATCCGCCGACGAGAACAAGTCAAACGATCGCAACGAGCGTCGTGGCGGAGGCCGCCGCGATGACCGTCGCAATCAGCAGCAGGACGAGCGCTCCCAGTACATCGAGCGCGTCGTCACCATCAACCGCGTTTCCAAGGTCGTCAAGGGTGGTCGTCGCTTCAGCTTCACCGCTCTCGTGATCGTTGGCGACGGCCAGGGCATGGTCGGTGTCGGATACGGCAAGGCCAAGGAAGTTCCCGCAGCTATCCAGAAGGGTGCAGAAGAGGCTCGCAAGAACTTCTTCCGCGTCCCCATGGTCGGCGGCACCATCACCCACCCAGTTCAGGGCGAGGCAGCAGCAGGCATCGTCATGCTGAAGCCAGCTGCTCCAGGTACCGGTGTCATCGCCGGTGGCGCAGCCCGTCCAGTTCTTGAGTGCGCTGGTATCCAGGACATCCTGTCCAAGTCCCTGGGATCTGACAACGCTATCAACGTCGTCCACGCCACCGTGGACGGCCTGAAGCAGCTGGTCCGCCCTGAAGAGGTCGCAGCCCGTCGTGGCAAGACCGTCGAAGAGGTTGCTCCGGCACGTATTCTGCGCGCTCGCGCAGGTCAGGAGGCGTAAGAAATGGCGCTGAAGATTACCCAGGTCAAAGGCACTATTGGCACCAAGCCAAAGCATCGCGACAATCTTCGTTCCCTCGGTCTGAAGCGTATCCGCCACTCTGTGGTCCGTCCCGACACCCCTGAGGTTCGCGGCATGGTCCAGGCTGTACGTCACCTGATCGTCGTCGAAGAAGTGGCGGGGGAGTAGGTAACAAATGAGCGATCCAATCAAGCTCCACGATCTGCGCCCTGCAAAGGGCTCAAACAAGGCCAAGACCCGCGTCGGCCGCGGTGAGGCATCCAAGGGTAAGACCGCTGGCCGCGGCACCAAGGGCACCGGCGCCCGCAAGCAGGTTTCGGCAGCATTCGAGGGTGGCCAGATGCCACTGCAGATGCGCCTGCCGAAGCTCAAGGGCTTCAAGAACCCGAACAAGGTTGACTACCAGGTGGTCAACGTTGCAGACCTGGCCGAGGCATTCCCACAGGGCGGCGACATTGCTGTTGCCGACATCGTGGCTGCCGGCCTCGTTCGCAAGAACGAGCTCGTCAAGGTTCTGGGCAACGGCGACATCAGCGTCAAGCTGAACGTCACCGCCCACAAGTTCTCCGGTTCCGCGAAGGAAAAGATCGAAGCCGCTGGCGGCTCCGTCACCACCGCATAAGAGCTGTAGAAGCAAGTAAGGCCCCCGCTCCCGGGTTACCCGGGGGACGGGGGCCCTATTGTGTTGTGGGGTGGGCGCGTGACAAAAACTGTTGTTTTGTGAATGGCGTCCTGGGGTTTTACCGGGCGCTGGGGTGTAAACCAACGGAATTTGTCACCGGGGTGCGGCGGGGACATGGGGGAATGACAAAAACTGTTGTTTTGTGAATGGCGTCCTGGGGTTTTACCGGGCGCTGGGGTGTAAACCAACGGAATTTGTCACCGGGGTGCGGCGGGGACATGGGGGGATGACAAAAACTGTTGGTTTGTGAAAGCTGTCCTGGGGTTTTACCCGTCCCCGGACCACAAACCAACGTTTTCGTTCACCCGCTGTCCCGGCTGGGTCACACCATCCGGTGGATTGACTTGTAGCTCAGGTAGGCGCTGAGGCCCTCGATGCCGTATTCCACGCCCATGCCGGAATCATGACGCCCGCCGAACGGTGCGGAATGGTTGGAACCGAAGAAGTTGATGCCGACGGAACCGGAGTCCACGCGGCGCGCAACGTCCAGGGCACGGTCCTCGTCGGCGCCGAACACCAGGCCGCCCAGGCCGAATTCGGTGTTGTTGGCGATCGCGATCGCTTCCTCCACGCCCGCGGAGTCGTCGTATCTCAGGATCGAGATGACCGGCCCGAAGATCTCCTCCGCGGCGATCCGCATGTCGGGGGTGACATCGGCGAACACCGTGGGTTCAATGAACACACCGTTTTCCAGGCCACCGGTCAGCCCGGCGGTGGCGGCACCTCCGGTCACGGCGCGGGCTCCCTCGGCGTGACCGGATTCGATGTACTCCATCACCGTGGCGTACTGGGAGGCGGTGGCCACGGGGCCGAAGATGGTGTCCTCGTCGAGGGGATCACCCTGGCGGCCTGCGGCGATGGTGTCGGCAACCACCTGCACCACCTCCTCATAGCGTGAGGCGGGGGCGATGATCCGGGTGCTGATGTAGCAGGTCTGGCCGGTGTTGCGCATGCAGGACCGGATGAGACGGGCGGACAGGACGGACATGTCGGCATCCGGGAGCACGATGGCGGAGGATTTCCCACCGAGTTCGAGGGTCACCGGGCGCAGCAGTTCACCACATGCGGAGGCGATTTTGCGTCCGACCGGGGTGGATCCGGTGAAGGCGACCTTGTTCACGCCGGGGTGGCGCACCATGGCGTCGCCGAAGCGTCCGGACCCGGTCAGCAGGTTGATCACACCGGCGGGCACACCGGCGGCCTCGACGGCTTCGATGATGAACCGGATGGACAGCGGGGTGGGGGAGGCTGGTTTGATGACCACGCTGCACCCGGCCAGCAGCGCAGGGGCCAGCTTGATCACGACCAGGTTGATGGGGAAGTTCCACGGTGCGATCAGGGCGCAGACCCCGATGGGGTCCTTGTCCACGAGGGATTCGGCACCCCCGGCGGGGAAGGGACGGATATCCGGATCGTCGAGGAACGGCGCCAGGGTGGCGAAATACCGGAAGATGCCAGCTGCGTTCGCCGCCGCACCGCGGGTCTCCGAGATGGGGGAGCCGTTCTCGCGGGTATTGGTCAGGGCGAGTACCTCGGCGCGCTTCTCGATTTCCTCGGCGATCCGCACCAGATATTCCGCACGGTCTGCCGCGGTCAGAGAACCCCAACCGGGCAGGGCCTCCCGGGCGGCGCCGACGGCGTGGTCGAGTTCCACCTGGCCAGCCTCGGGGACGGAACCCCATTCCTGGCCGGTGGCGGGATCCACCACGGGGTTGCGTTTCTCCCCGGTGGCGGTCACCCACGCACCGTTGATGTAGAAGTCATCGACGTGGGTGTAGGGCAGATTGAGTTGTTCGCGTCGCTGCAGGGCAGCGGGGATGACGGCGGTCATTATCGGATCACCTCCGTGCGCAGGAGAGCCGCGGCGCGGGCCAGGTCAGCGGTGGCGATCTGGTGGGCGGCGTCGGTGATCAGCTCGGGGATGATCTCGCGCTGCAGGCGGTCGACATAGTCGGAGATCGCCATACCGAACCAGGAGGAGGAGGCCATGATGCCGGCGCGGTCGAAACGCCAGAGGCGGTCGCTGTCGCGGACCAGGGCGTCCTCAAGTGAGTAGGCGACCTGGCGGGTGTCGTGGCCGTCGATGATCTCGCAGACCTTCTCCACGAAGTCTTCGGAGTAGCCCAGCTCGGGCAGCACACGGCGTGCCACCACGCAGCCTTCCGCCTCGTGTTCGAAACGGATGGTGGCCTTGCGCCAGTTGCTGGAGAAACCCTCGGAGATTATCCGGTCCTCATCCACATGTGCCCAGCCGGTGTCGTGGAGGATGATGGCGGCGAGGACCAGTTCGCGGTCGGCCTCGGGGTAGGCGTCGCACAGGCGGGTGGCGTAGGCCGTGGAGACCGGCAGGTGGACGTCGTTGGCGCGGGTGCGGGTCTCGGGTTCGATGGCTTTCCACAGTGCATCGAAACCCGCGGAGGGGGTAGCGCAGATGGTGTCGGTGATGACAGGTCCGGTGGCGGGGATCGGACGGGCCGGGTACTGCGCATTGAAGGCAACGGCCCGGGGATCGTCGGCGTGGGTGCCGGCGTCGGCCTGTTCCCACGCGGGTAGGGTCTTGTTTGTCATGATGCGACCTCCAGGTCAACAGCGAGCTTCTTCAGTGGGGTGTTGATGTCACCGGCGGCGTCGAAGGGGATGTTCTGTCGCTTGGACAGGGCCCCGCGGACCGCCATGAAATCAAGGGGGGAGTTGACGCAGTCGGCGGCGATGATCTGTCCGTCCCGGTAGTAGAGGACGGAGAATTTCTTCTTGGCGTCATCACGTCGGATCAGGGTCTGGTCATAGCCGAGGGTGAGTCCGGCGATCTGGAGTTTCAGATCACCCTGGTTGGACCAGAACCACGGGATGCCGGAATAGGCCTCGGGTGTGCCGGCCAGGGAGTAGGCGGCGATCTTGGCGTGTTCGATGGCGTTGTTGACGCTTTCCAGGCGGATGCGTTCACCGGCGGGGGAGCCGGGGATGGGGTTGGGGATGTTGGCCACATCACCGATGGCGATGGTGGTGCCGTCGGAGGCCACGGCGTGTTCGTCCACCACGATGCCGTTGTCGACCTCCAGGCCCATCTGCTCGGCGAGTTCGGTGTTGGGGATGACACCGATGCCGACGATGACGAGTTGGGCCGGGATGATGGTGGCGTCGTCAAGCTCGACGCCGGTGACCGCGCCGCCCTCGCCGACGAACCCGCTCAGGCGCGCGTTGAGGCGGATGTCGATGCCGCGCGCCCGGTGCTGCTCGAGGAAGAACCCGGCGGTCTCCTCGCCCACGGCACGCCCGACGAGGCGGGGGCCGTGCTCCAGGACGGTGACGTTCTTACCCAGTTCCTGCAGGGAGCAGGCGGCTTCGAGACCGATGAACCCACCACCGATGACCACCGCGTCGCGCACATCGCCGACCAGGGCCTTGAGCTCCAGGGCGTCATCGGCGTTGCGTAGGTAGGTCACGCCGCGCAGGTCCGAACCGGGGAGGTCGAGGCGGCGGGGGCGGGCACCCACGGCGAGGGCGAGGCGTCGAAAAGCGTAAGTGGAACCGTCCCGGCCCACCGCAACCCCGGACCCGTCGTCGTTTTTATCGATGCGCTCGATGCGCACGCCCTTGACCAGGGAGATGTTGTTGTCCTCCCAGTACTCATTCGAGCGGAAGATCAGCCGTTCCTTGTCGATCTTGCCCTGCAGGAACTCCTTGGACAGCGCCGGGCGCTGGTAGGGGCGGTGATCCTCCTCGCCCAGCAGCGTGATGTGATCGGTGAACCCGGTGGCGCGCAGGGACACGGCCAGCTGCACACCCGCCTGGTTCGCGCCCACGATCAGCAGGCCCGTGGTTGTTGCATCGGTACTCATGATGATTCTCCTAGACCTGGGTCTCTGGTGTGGTCACGTGCAGGTCCATGCCCTCGGTGACCGGGATCTGGCAGGACAGGCGCGAACAGTCCTCGCGGTCCACGGCGGCGCCCCAGAGCATCTCGTCCTCCATCTCCTCCATCGGCGGCAGCGTCTCGAAGTCGGCCGGGTCGACGAAGACATGGCACGTGGCGCAGGACAGGGAACCGCCGCATTCGGCGACGATGCCCGGCACACCGTTGCGCACGGCGGTCTCCATCACGGAGTCGCCCACGTTGGCGTTGATGGTGCGGGTCTCGCCGGTGGTATCGGTGAAATGAATGGTGGACATGATGTTCTCCTTCAAGTCGTGTGCTTGTCTGGTGCTTATCGACGCCGGCCCCCGGGGTGCCCGGGGGAGGGAGGTCCCCGGGGGCCGACGTGGTGAAGCGGGAGGGGTTTAGATGAACTGGCGGCCGCCGTCGACGACCAGGGTCTGGCCGGTGATGTACCCGGCCTGGGGTGAGGCGAGGAAGAGGGTCGCGCCGACAATGTCCTCGGGCTGGCTGGCGCGTTTGATGGAACCGCGGTCCACGCCGTAGGTGGCGGCATCATCCATCAGGTTGAGGCTGGCCTCTGTGAGGGTGAAACCGGGGGCCACTGCGTTGACGGTGATGCCGCGGGTACCCAGTTCCTTGGCCATCACCCGGGTCAGGGCGATGACCCCGCCCTTGGAGGCGACGTAATGCGCCCACTGCGCGGACCCGGACATCACGGTGGCTGAGGAGAGATTGACAATCCGGGCATTCTCCGACAGGTGCGGGCTGACCGCGCGGGTGACCAACCAGGGGCCCTTGAGGTTGACCCCCATGACCAGATCCCATTCCGCCGGGTCGATCTCCTCAAGGGGGGAGCGGGTGACGGTGGCGTAGATCGCGGCGTTGTTGACCACCACGTCGATCGTCCCGCCGCCGAACTCCGCGACCGCCGCGGCCAGGGCCTCGGTGGATTCCGGGGAGGTGACATCCACCTGGAAGGCCTTCGCCTGTGCGCCGGAGGTGGTGAGCAGCTCCGCGGTCTCCTGCGCGCCGGCCAGGTTGATATCGGCCACCGCGACGCGGTCGCCCGCTGCGGCGAACCCTTCGGCGAAGGCGCGTCCCAGGCCACCGGCAGCACCGGTGATCAGTACTGTGCGGGGAGCGTGGGAACCGTGGGAACCGGTCTCGGGGGTCGGGTTAGACATTGGCGGGGACCTCCTGCGGCTGGTTCGTCGGCTGTTCTGCATCCACGCCGTGGTGGTGGCTGTGCGCGCCGGGGCCCTCGACCACCGGGGTGGCGGACTCGTCGACGATGGTGACGGTGCCCTTGGTGCCGTCGACACGCAGCAGTTGGCCGGTGGTGATGGTGGTGGAGGCGGAACCGGTGCCGGTGACCGCGGGCAGACCGTACTCGCGGCAGACGATGGCGGCGTGGCTCATCATGCCGCCGATGTCGGTGACGGTGGCCTTGATCTTGCCGAAGATCGGGCCCCACGACGGTGCGGTGACCGGTGCGACCAAGATCTCGCCCTGCTGGATCTCGGAGAGATCATCGGCCTCCATGATCACGCGGGCGCGTCCCTCGACCAGTCCCGGGGAGGCGGCCATGCCCTTGAGCACACCCTCCTCCGCGTCCTCGTCGTTGCCGAGCCAGGACTGGACCTGCTCGGTGGTGATGCCCCACAGCATGCGGGTGAACGGTTCGGTGATGGTCTGCGGCGGGGTGTTCAGCGCCGGTGCCGGGCGTGCCGTCTTCAGCGCGGCGACGATCTTCTTGCGACGCTCGATCTCCTCCGGCCAGATCACGGTACCGATAGGACCACCCGGTGCGCCCACACCCCAGCCGGTGGCCAGGTCGAAGAGGACATCGCGGACCTCGGTGCGGTTGAGGTAGAGCATGTCATCCTCGTTCTCCCAGAAGCCGTAGCCCTGCAGGGTGCGGGAGAGTTCGCGGACCTTGCGCCAGAACACGGACATGGTCCAGTGCTCGATGTAGAAGTTGTGGTTCTCCACATAGGGGTAGGCGGTGGCGGCGAGCTGCCCCTTGGCATCGAACATGGCCAGCTGGTCACCGTCGAGGAGGTCGCGGTATTCGCTGACGATGCGGTCCTTCTCCGCGATGAGCTCCTCCTTCGGACGGGAGATGACCTGACCCTCATCCAGGCGGCGGATGTAGTCCGCGATGTAGCCCAGGGGCAGTTCCAGGTGCTCGATCCAGTACTTGTCATGGCCGTAGAAGCCGTTGCCCACGGTGAAGTTGAACCAGGGATCCTGGGCTTCCTTCCAGCGTGCGAGCCACTGGTCGCCGCCGGGTGCGGCACCGATCGCGGCGAGGGTGGCCTCCGGGTCATCGGGGTTGGCGAAGCGAGCCTGCAGACCGAGGTCGACGGCCAGCTGTGCCAGGGTCTTCAGCTCATCATCGGGGCGGAACAGTTCCATGTCCACGCCCTGGACCATGGTGGCGATCGACTGGTCCGGGATGCCGGGGAAGATCTCCTTGCAGTAATTGAAGAAGTCCAGGTAGGCGATGTAACCGAGGTTGAGGAACTCGAAGTGGTACTGCCAGTTCTGGTACGCCAGCTGGATCAGGCGGTCGTAGTTCTCCATGAGCACCTCGGTGCCGTCCTTGGCCTTGCCGGAGAGGATATCCTCCATCGGGACCATGTCCGGCAGTGGTTTGAACTCCAGGGACTCCAGCTCATTGATGGTGCCGAGCACGCGCTCCTTCCACTCCGCCAGCTTGGTGTCCCAGTTCTGGAAGTAGTGGGTGATGCGCTCCTGGAAGTGCGGGATGCGCTCGGCGATCTGCTCCTCCGGCACCGGGATGGGGGACATGTAGAGGTATCCGAGATGCACACGGAACTCGATGCCGTTGGCGTTGGGGATCATGAGGTGGCGGGCGTTGTACTGGCCCAGGCACTTCACGGCGAATTCCCCGCCGATGGTCTCAAACGGCTTGAACACTGTCGGCCAGTGCTGCGAGTCGCAGAACCAGAACTTCTCGTTCTCCTGCTCCATCAGCTTGTCCTGGAACACCAGGTAGTACGGGTAGATCGATTCCCAGCCCTCGGCACCTGCGGGTACCGGAAGATCGGATGGCTTGCGGAAGGACTTGTTGCCCATGATGAGACTCCTGAAAAAGATGCTTTTCGACGAAAAGATGATCGCCGAGGTGGTCTATGAAAGGGGGGAACTTATTTCGCGCCGCTCATTGCGGCGGTGATCGAGCTGAAATCAAAGGCACCTGCGGTGGGTGCGGCTGCTGCGGGGGTGGGGGTGTCCTTCTTCACGCCGTTGGAGTGGATGGTCTCCGGGCGGGACTGCAGGAGTAGGAGGTTCTCGCCGTCGGGGAGGTCGGCGTCCAGTGCCCACTCGATATCCTGCGGGCACTTGTAGTGCTTCTCCGCACGCTTGGCCATGATGGCGACGGCCTCGAGTTCGGCATCGGTGAGGCTGCGGGTGGAGCGGCGGTCCGGGTCGACCTCCCGCTCGATGAGCGTGCCGGCCTCGGGGTCGGGGACCAGCTCGGCGTGCTTGTCACCGATGTGCTCGGACACCACCTGGAGGGTGATCTTGTCCAGCAGGATGTTGTCCGGGGTGACCTCACCGGAGACGACCATCTCACCGACACCCCAGGAGGAGTCGATGGTGAGCTTGGAGCGGTCACCGTTGGAGGGGTTCATGGTGATGGCCACACCGGCGACGCGGGCGTTGACCATCTTCTGCACCACCACGGCCATGGACAGGCCCTCGTTGGGGATGTTGTTCTTGATGCGGTAGATGATGGCGCGGGAGGTGAACAGGGAGGCCCAGCACTTGCGGATGTGCTCGGTGACGGCCGCCAGACCGATCTGCCAGAGGTAGGTGTCCTGCTGGCCGGCGAAGGAGGCGTCCGGGAGGTCCTCGGCGGTGGCGGAGGACCGCACCGCGACCGGGACATCCCCGCCGCACCTGGCCATGAGCTCGCGGTAGGCGTCGTGGACCGCATTGCGGGCGACGAGTGGCACCGGGCGGCTGCACAGCTCATCGCGGATGAGGGCGGAGACCCGGTCGACCTCGGTGACATCCTCAGGGTCGAGGTCGCTGAGGTACTTCTCGATATCCGCGGCCACCCCGGCCTCGCGGATGAACTCATCGAAACAGGCGGTGGTGACCACGAAACCCGGGGGCACCGGCATGTCGGCCTCGGTCATGGACACCAGGGAGGCGCCCTTGCCGCCGAGGACCTCCAGCAGGGGAGGCAGCCCTTCGTCGAAACGCTGCACGAACGGGATGTTGAGACTGTTGGTCATGATGTTTTCCTTTAACTCTGGTGGGGCCTGTTAGTTGGACCTGCTAGTTGGACCAGGTCACCGGGACGGAGACGGGGACACGGAAGGAGAGGTTCTCACGGAACTCCACCGACTGGTCATCGGCGAGTTCGAGGGAGGGGACGAGGCGGGTGGCCTCCTCGAGGCAGATCTTCGCCTGCAGCTTGGCCAGCATGTTGCCCAGGCAGTAGTGGATGCCGAAACCGAAGGAGAGGTGTTCGCGGGCGTTGGGGCGGGTGATGTCGAAGGTCTCGCCGTCGTCGAAACGCGCCTCATCCCGGTTGGCTGAACCCATCAGCAACAGGACGCCATCGCCCTTCTTGATGGGCTGGCCACCGATCTCGGTGTCCCTGAGCGCCTTGCGACGCCACCCCACGATGGACCCGGAGTAGCGCAGCACCTCGTCGATCGCGGCCGGGATCTTCTTCGGATCCTCGATGAGTGCCTCCCACTGGTCGCGGTGGGCCAGCAGGACCCGGAAGCAGTTGGAGATCAGCGTGGTGGTGGTCTCATGCCCGGCGAAGAGCAGGGAGTACAGCAGCGAGGCGATCTCGTGGTCGGTGATCTCCTGGCCGGACTCCTGGGCGCGGACGAGATCCGCGGTGAGGTTGTCGCCACCGTTGGCGTGGGCGTCGGCCACCATGCGCTGGCACTCCTGCCAGTACTCCACGAGGTTGTGGGCGTGGGGGATCTGCTCCTCATCGCTGAGGTCACCCCAGGTCATCGCGGCGCGGGAATCGGACCAGCGCTTGTAGGTGTCCACCATGGACACATCCGCGCCGATGAGGGTGAGGATGGTGATGGTGGGGATGTCATAGGCCAGGGCCGGGACGATATCGGCCGGGGCGCCCTGCTTGAGCATGGTCTCCAGGCGGGCGACCACGTTGGCGCGGATGTCCGGCTCCAGGGCCTTGTACCGGCGCGGGGTGAAGGCCTTCTGGGCGATCGCACGGATACGGGTATGCTCCGGGGGGATACGGGCGGAGAGACCGGAGTAGGCGGTGAAGCCACCTTCCTCCATGATCTTCGTTGCCTGCGGGCCACGTTTGCGCACCGGGGCCTGGGCGTTTTCGGAGGAGAAGGTCTCCCAGTCATCAAAGGTGGCCTTGATGTCGTCATAACGGGTGACTACCCAGTAGCCGATGCGCTCATCGAACATCACCGGCTCCTCCCGGCGCAGCTCCTCATAGGCGGGGAAGGGGTTGGTCATGTTGAAGGGCTCATAACCGTGGTGGCTGGTGCCCGGGGTGCCCGTCGCGTCGGGGTTGCCGTGGCCGTAGGGGCAGCCGCCGGAGGTGGTCTCTGGTGCGGTGGACAGTGCGGTGGTCGAGTCGGAAGTCATGTCATCTCCTGTCAGAATCCCGGTGGCGCGGTGGTAGCTACCGCACCGGGTTTCCATGTTGTGAATCACTCTCGGTTCAACATCGTGATTGGTGTCACTCTGTGTTGTTGACCAATTGTGCGCCCGGGGGAGATGAAAGCCTATTCAGATTTCCACTCAGTGGAATCGAGATGGATCGGGGCAGGTGGGAGGCGGTGTCTCACCTCCCGTTTTTCCGGGAATCCTTCCGGGTGGAAGCCAGAAGTGTATCCAGGGGGATGTGTGCCGTCGCCCTGTTGATGCGTTGGCTGGTTGCCTGGAGGACGGGCAGGAAACGCTCCATGTTCGCCGACTGCGAGGTGGCCACCACCACGCCCAGGCCGGCCCCGAGCCTGCCGGTGTGCCACACCGGCACCGCGATGGAGGTCGCCCCGATCCGCTGCTCATCCACTGAGATGGAATAACCCCGGGCCTTGATCTCGCGGAGGTCTTCGGCCAGCACGCCGGGGTCCGTGATGGACCGCTCGGTGGCGGCCTCCAGGGGGAGTTTGAGGTATGCCTCCCGCACCCAGGGTTCCTCGAAGGCGAGCAGCACCTTGCCCACCGCGGTGGAACTCAACGGCAGACGTCCGCCCACGCGGGAGGAGCGTGGCACCTTCTTGGATCCGTAGACGCGCTCGATCAGTAGTGCCTCATTGTTGTCCCTGACCACCAGCTGCGAGGTCTCCCCGGTGAAGGAGTAGAGATCCTGCACAAACGGTTTGGCGGTATCGCGCAACTGTCGGCCGGTGTTCTGTGCCAGCTCCCAGATACGCAGACCCAGCTGGTACCGCCCATCCGACTTCCGGGTGAGCAGACCGCCCTCGGTGAGTTCATTGACCAGGCGGTGGGTGGTGCTGGGTGGGAGATCCGCCAGTTCCGCGATCTCCGTCAGTCCCAGTGGCCGGGTGGATTTCTCGAAGGCTCCCAGGACGGCGATCACCTTCGATGTCACCGTCCTGCCCGGTGTTCGGTTACCTCCTGCCATGGGGTGGGCTCCTCTCCTGATGGGGTTGATGCATGTCATTCAACAACCCGGTAATTATTCATCCGTGGCGTCCGGCGGTCGGTGCCGGGCGGAAGGCACCTGCGGGATGAGGTATGACACACCCAACAATCGTGCTGTTCAAATGCCGGAAACGAAAGGGTGCTGGTAGGGTGAAAAAGTCAATCATGCCCAATTTGCTATTGGGGTAGGACCAGAAACACATTATCCCGCTGCTTATCGGACATTTTCCCATAGATGATCCGCTGGGCGGTATGGGATCCAGGAGGATACGTGTCCGCCATTATCCAGGCATTCAAGGACGCCGATCTACGCAAGAAGATACTTTTTACCATTGCGATGATCGTTTTGTACCGCATCGGTGCTCAGATCCCGTCACCGGGAGTTGATTACGCATCCATCAGCGGACGCTTGCGCGACCTGACTCAGGATCAGTCGAGCGTCTATTCACTGATCAACCTCTTCTCCGGTGGTGCGCTGCTGCAGCTGTCCATCTTCGCCATCGGCATCATGCCGTTCATCACGGCGTCGATCATCGTTCAGCTGCTGACCGTGGTCATTCCCCACTTCGAGCAGTTGAAGAAGGAGGGGCAGTCCGGTCAGACGAAGATGACGCAGTACACCAGGTACCTCACCCTGGCGCTGGCGCTGCTGCAGTCCGCCGGCATCGTGGCACTCGCGGACCGCGAGCAGCTGCTCGGTGCGGGTATCCGGGTGCTCAACGAGGACCGTGATTTCTTCGATCTGCTCATCCTGGTCATCACCATGACCGCCGGTGCGATCCTGGTGATGTGGCTCGGTGAGCTGATCACGGAGAAGGGTGTGGGCAACGGTATGTCCCTGCTCATCTTCGCCGGTATCGCCACCCGACTGCCCACCGATGGCATGAACATCCTCGGCAACTCCGGTGGTGTGGTCTTCGCGGTGGTCCTGGTCTCCGTGCTGATCCTGGTCATCGGTGTCGTGTTCGTCGAGCAGGGTCAGCGTCGCATCCCGGTCCAGTACGCCAAGCGCATGGTCGGTCGTCGCCAGTACGGCGGTTCCTCCACCTACCTGCCGCTGAAGGTCAACCAGGCCGGCGTCATCCCCGTGATCTTCGCGTCCTCGCTGATCTACATGCCGGTGCTGATCACACAGATCGTCAACTCGGGTTCCCTCGAGGTCACTGACAACTGGTGGCAGCGCAATGTGATCGCGCATCTGCAGACCCCGTCCTCCTGGCAGTACATCGTGTTGTACTTCGCCCTGACAATCTTCTTCTCCTACTTCTACGTCTCCGTCCAGTACGACCCGGCGGACCAGGCGGAGAACATGAAGAAGTACGGTGGTTTCATCCCGGGCATCCGCCCTGGACGCCCCACCGCCCAGTACCTCGGTTACGTCATGAACCGTCTGCTCTTCGTCGGTTCGCTGTACCTGGCGCTCATCGCTGTGCTGCCCAATATTATGCTGGATCTTGGCGTTGACGCCGGTTCGGCCGGTGCCACCCCATTCGGTGGAACCGCAATCCTGATTCTCGTCTCTGTTGCACTGACCACGGTCAAGCAGATCGAGAGCCAGCTCCTGCAAAGCAACTACGAAGGACTTCTGAAATAATGCGACTCGTTCTCCTTGGTCCCCCCGGTGCCGGCAAGGGCACCCAGGCAGCCATCCTCTCTGAGAAGCTCGGTATCCCCCACATCTCCACCGGAGACCTGTTCCGCGCCAATATCGGCGAGGGCACCCCGCTTGGCATCGAGGCCAAGCAGTACATCGATGCCGGCAAGCTGGTGCCCACCGATGTCACCGCCCGCATGGTGCAGTCCCGTCTGGCCGAGGCCGACGCCGCCGAGGGTTTCCTCCTGGACGGCTTCCCCCGCACCGTTGAGCAGGCCGATATCCTGGCTGATCTCCTCGACAAGGCCGGTAACCCACTTGACGGTGTCATTAACTACCAGGTCTCCGAGGATGTCGTTGTCGAGCGCATGCTCTCCCGTGGTCGCGCCGACGACAATGAGGAGACCATCCGCACCCGTCTCGGTGTCTACCGCGATGAAACCGCCCCGCTGATCAGCCACTACGGTGACAAGATCATCAACATCGAGGCTGAGGGGTCCGTTGAGGACATCAACGCCCGCACCCTCGAGGCACTGGGTAAGTAGACCCCAGTTCCCAGGCATCAGTTCTGAGGACCCATTTGATTAAGCAGGCCTGAAGGACGCAGAATTGGCCGGTATCCGCATTCACTGCGGGGACCGGCCATTTGTGTTGTGCAGTTGCGTGTATGCCGCAGGGCCGTTCCAATCCTTCAGTTATCTACCCAGAGAGGATCCCCATGGGTTTCCGTTCCAAGAAGCGCGTCATCGCCGCCAAAACCCCCGGTGAGCTCGACGCAATGCAGGCGGCCGGCGAGATCGTCGGCCGTGCACTCCAGGCGGTCAAGGCGGAAGCCCGCGTCGGCATGACCACCCACGACCTCGACCAGATCGCCGAGACCGTCATCCGTGAGGCCGGCGCCATCCCCACGTTCCTGGGGTACCAGGGTTTCCCCGCGTCGATCTGCACCTCGGTCAACGAGGTCATCGTCCACGGCATCCCGTCGAAGGATGTGGTCCTGGAGGACGGCGACCTGGTATCCGTCGACTGCGGTGCGACCTTCGAGGGATGGGTGGGCGACTCGGCGTGGTCCTTCGGCATCGGGGAGCTTGACGACGATGTCATCGCGCTCAACAACGCCACCGAATGGGTCCTGATGGAAGGCCTCCAGGCGATGGTGCCCGGCAACCGACTCACCGATGTCTCCAACGCGCTGGAGAGGGCCACCCGCCGGGCGGAGCAGAAATTCGGGGTGCACCTGGGCATCGTCGACGGCTATGGCGGCCACGGTATCGGCCGCACCATGCATGAGGATCCCTACCTGGCCAACGAGGGTAAACCCAACCGCGGGCCGATGATCCAGGAAGGGTCGGTGCTGGCCATCGAACCGATGCTCACCCTCGGCACCACGGATTCCGCGGTGCTGGAGGATGACTGGACCGTGGTCACCCTGGATGGCTCCTATGCCGCTCACTGGGAGCACACCGTCGCAGCCACCGCCGCCGGCCCGAGGATCCTCACCCCGCGCCGGTAATACCACCGACATCGTGGGCCCCGCCGCAACGGGGGTACCATCAGTTTCACGGGTGTGATGCTTGATCCTTCATGCAATGGTTTGTTGGCCGGTGAAACCTGAGGGCGGGTGTGGAGGGAGTATTTTATTCTCCGTGTTCCTCCAGTATGTTCGCATTTGCTTATATACTCTTTCACATGCAGAACTCATCCCGCACCCGCACCAACAAGCCCGCCAAGCGGGTGGTGGTCGCCCTCATCAGCGCCATCGCCGCAACCGCCTCCGTCCTCGGTGCACCGGCCACAGCCTCGGCCCAGGACTTTGCAGCGGGAAGCGCGGAACTGAACGCCCAGATCACCGATTCCATCGCCCAGATCACCACTGATACCCGTGAAGGGGCCTGGGTGACTCGCAACAATATCCACGCCCAGGTTGATCCACTCGGACCTTCCGGTCTGGCTATCAAGAATGCTGTCGACGGTGCCGTCAACAGCGTCTTCCCTGGCCTGATCCAGGAGAAGCTCGCCGCTGAGCAGGCAGCCCGCGCCGCGCAGGCCGAGGCGCAGGCGGCCGCACAGGCAGCTGCCGAGCGTGCCGCCGCGGCCGCCCGTTTTGATCGTGGCTCCTGCCCGCCGGCAGCCGACGTGTGCGTTGACCTCGACGGGGGTCGCTCCTGGCTGCAGGAGAACGGCCAGGTTGTCTACGGTGCTGTCCCGGTGTCCTCCGGTGGCATCGGCCAGGAGACCCCGCGTGGCACCTTCTACATCAACCGCAAGGTCAAGGATGAGATCTCTTACGAGTTCGGCAACGCACCGATGCCCTACGCGATGTACTTCACCTACAACGGCCACGCCTTCCACCAGGGCAACGTGGCCCGCACCTCCGCCGGTTGTGTCCGCCTGAACCCGCAGGACGCCATCCACTACTTCAACAATGTCGGCATCGGCGACATGGTCTACATCTACTAATCCGGTACACATCCCGGGGGTCGACAGGGGGAGGCATCAGACACAGATTCTGATGCCCCCTTTCGTTCTGCCGGGGATCAGCCGCGGTGCCGGAGGGATAGATTCACGGCGGGATGCGAGGGAGTGGCTGGTCGGTGCTGGTAGCTGCCGGTAGGTCAGTTTGAGGGGAAACAGCCCAGGGGTCCACGTTGTCAGATGAGCTGTTGTTTGGTATTTAGCACATGGACGTGTAATCTTAATCGACGGTGTATACGCATCATGTGTGCATGCCGCAATTTGCAGTGGAAAAACTTGAAGGGGCCGGACGAAAGTCATAGCCCTGGGAATGTGGAGGATATGGCTAAGGAAGGCGCTATTGAGGTTGAGGGTCGCGTTGTCGAACCTCTCCCGAATGCAATGTTCCGTGTCGAGCTCGACAACGGACACAAGGTTCTCGCCCACATCAGTGGAAAGATGCGCCAGCACTACATCCGTATCCTTCCCGAGGACCGCGTTGTTGTAGAGCTGTCGCCCTACGACCTCACCCGCGGTCGCATCGTTTACCGCTACAAGTAGACCTCTGAGCCTCCGTATTTCAGGGCGCAGGCGGGACATCCGTCTGCGCTGACTCACCTCCAGGTATCGATGGCTGGAGCCTCGCAAATCACAACCCACATCCCGGTTTCCGTCCGGGGAAAGCGTTGTTTGGCGTGGACGAGTACGGAGAAAACCATCGCAACAACCGGAAAGGTAACTGCCATATGGCACGTCTAGCTGGTGTTGATCTCCCGCGCAACAAGCGCATGGAGATCGCTCTCACCTACATCTACGGCATCGGCCCAGCCCGAGCCAAGCAGCTTCTCGAGGAGACCGGCGTCTCTCCTGATCTGCGCACCGACAACCTCACGGACGAGCAGATCGCTTCTCTTCGTGATGTCATCGAAGCCACCTGGAAGGTCGAGGGTGACCTCCGCCGCGAGGTTCAGGCTGACATCCGTCGCAAGATCGAGATCGGTTCCTACCAGGGCCTGCGTCACCGCCGTGGCCTGCCCGTTCGTGGTCAGCGCACCAAGACCAATGCGCGTACGCGTAAGGGTCCTAAGAAGACGATCGCCGGAAAGAAGAAGTAGAACATGCCTCCTAAAGCACGCTCCGGCGCGCGCCGTACCGGCCGTCGCGTCGTAAAGAAGAATGTGGCCCAGGGCCACGCATACATCAAGTCCACCTTTAACAACACCATCGTGTCGATCACTGACCCGAACGGCGCCGTTATCTCCTGGGCTTCCTCTGGTCACGTCGGATTCAAGGGCTCTCGTAAGTCCACTCCGTTTGCTGCTCAGATGGCCGCTGAAAACGCTGCCCGCAAGGCAATGGATCACGGCATGAAGAAGGTTGACGTTTTCGTCAAGGGCCCGGGCTCGGGCCGAGAGACCGCTATCCGTTCCCTCCAGGCCGCCGGCCTCGAGGTCAGCTCGATCTCCGACGTGACCCCACAGCCGCACAACGGCTGCCGTCCGCCGAAGCGTCGTCGCGTTTAATAGGGAAGGAAGAGGATAAAAAATGGCTCGTTATACCGGCCCAGCAACCCGTAAATCCCGTCGCCTTCGCGTCGACCTCGTCGGCGGAGACATGGCATTCGAGCGTCGCCCGTACCCTCCGGGACAGGCAGGACGCGCTCGCATCAAGGAGTCCGAGTACCTGCTGCAGCTCCAGGAGAAGCAGAAGGCTCGTTTCATCTACGGTGTCATGGAGAAGCAGTTCCGTCGTTACTACGCCGAGGCTAATCGTCGCCCGGGCAAGACCGGTGAGAACCTGGTCGTCATGCTCGAGTCCCGCCTCGACAACGTCGTCTACCGCGCAGGTCTCGCACGCACCCGCCGCCAGGCACGTCAGCTCGTCTCCCACGGCCACTTCGTGGTCAACGGCAAGGCAGTTGACGTTCCATCCTTCCGCGTTTCTCAGTACGACATCATCGATGTCCGTGAGAAGTCCCAGAAGATGAACTGGTTCGAAGAGGCACAGGACAACCTCGTCGACGCCATCGTTCCGGCCTGGCTGCAGGTCGTTCCGTCTACCCTGCGCATCCTCGTGCACCAGTTGCCCGAGCGCGCTCAGATCGACATTCCGCTGCAGGAGCAGCTGATCGTCGAGTTTTACTCGAAGTAATTTCTGCCCACCCGGCATTCCCGCCGGGCTGGCAGGTTTCTTCCCGCATTCATCATCCTTTCCGCCTACCGACGTCAAATAGCGGGCGTCATTCAAGGAGAGTTCTTCAATGCTCATTTCACAGCGACCCACCCTCACCGAGGAATTCATCGATTCCTCCCGTTCCAAGTTCATCATTGAGCCTCTGGAGCCGGGTTTCGGCTACACCCTCGGTAACTCCCTCCGCCGCACCCTGCTGTCGTCCATCCCGGGCGCAGCGGTCACCAGCGTGAAGATCGACGGTGTACTCCACGAGTTCACCACGATCAACGGGATCAAGGAGGATGTCTCCGACATCATCCTGAACATCAAGGGCCTGGTTCTGTCCTCCGACTCTGACGAGCCGGTGATCATGCACCTCAGCAAGGAGGGCCCGGGCGTCGTCACTGCCGGCGACATCGAGCCACCTGCAGATGTGGAGATCCACAACCCGGATCTGCACATTGCAACCCTGAACGAGAATGCCAAGCTGGACATCGAGCTCATCGTCGAGCGTGGGCGTGGTTACGTCCCCGCCACCATGACCGCAACCGGTGGTGACATCGGCCGTATCCCGGTCGATCAGATCTACTCCCCGGTCCTGAAGGTCAGCTACAAGGTCGAGGCCACCCGTGTGGAGCAGCGCACCGACTTCGACAAGCTGATCATCGACGTTGAAACCAAGAACTCCATCTCCGCGCGTGACGCCCTGGCGTCGGCAGGCAAGACCCTGGTTGAGCTGTTCGGTCTCGCCCGCGAGCTGAACGTCGCTGCTGAAGGCATCGAGATCGGCCCCTCCCCACAGGAGACCGAGTACATCGCCGCCTACAGCATGCCGATTGAGGATCTGGACTTCTCCGTCCGTTCCTACAACTGCCTCAAGCGCGAGGACATCCACACCGTGGGTGAGCTCGCTGAGCGCGCTGAGTCCGATCTGCTGGATATCCGCAACTTCGGACAGAAGTCGATCAATGAGGTCAAGATCAAGCTCGCCGGTCTGGGCCTGACCCTGAAGGATGCTCCTGAAGACTTCGATCCATCCACCCTTGAAGGCTACGACGCCGAGACTGGTGGCTACATCGATGTTGAGCCGGAAGATGCCGAGTAAGTCGCAATAGGCCCCCGGGCCGCGCTCACACCATACGTACACGAGGAGTACACCATGCCTACCCCTAAGAAGGGCGCCCGTCTCGGCGGTTCCGCGAGCCACCAGAAGAAGATTCTTTCTAACCTGGCTGCTTCGCTGTTCGAGCACGGCGCTATCAAGACCACCGATGCCAAGGCAAAGACTCTGCGTCCATACGCTGAGAAGCTGATCACCAAGGCAAAGTCCGGTACCGTCGCAGACCGTCGTAACGTCCTGGCACTGATCCCCAACAAGGACATCGTTGCCTACCTGTTCGACGAGCTTGCACCCAAGTTCGAGAACCGTGCCGGTGGTTACACCCGCATCATCAAGCTGGAGAACCGTAAGGGCGACAACGCTCCTATGTCCCAGATCTCCCTCGTTCTGGAGGAGACCGTCTCCGCAGAGGCCACCCGTGCCGCACGCGCAGCAGCCTCCAAGCAGACCGCCGATGAGGCCCAGGTTGAAGAGACCCCGGCTGAAGAGGTAACCGAGGAGACCGCTGCAGAAGAGACCACCGAGGCCGCACAGGCTGACGAGGCTCCTGCAGAAGAGGCTCCGGTTGAGGAGAAGAAGGACGAAGAGAAGTAATTCTCCCCCTCCTCTGATCCCCTGAAGACACACCCCGTACCACCGGCCCACCGCGGCAGGAGGTACGGGGTGTTTCCCATTGCCCGCCGCATGCTCTGAGTCTTCCCAACCCCCGGGCAGGGTGGAACAATGGGGTCATGGTGTACCGACTCTCCGGCCTGCTCCTGGTGGTCAGTGCGGTCGTGGGCCTGATCGGGCAGATGGTGGCCGCGGTGCGGTGGCAGGGGCATTACTATCCCGCCGAGCACCTCATCAGTGATCTCGGGTTGACCGGGTGTGTCCCTCTGCGTGATGTCTTCGGGCCCCGTTATATCTGCAGCCCGGGACATGACTGGTTCAACCGGGGGCTGGTGCTCGCCGGTGCGCTGCAGGTGGTCGCCGCGGTGATGCTGCTGCCCGCAGGAAGGGGGCACAACCGCCGGGATACCGTGGCCGGGCACCGGTGGGTGGGTGTCCTGGTGGGGATCGCGGGAATGTGCCTGGGTACTGTGGGATGGTATCCCCGTGATGTGATGGGTGGCATCCACGACATCGCCGGGGTGCTGTACGCGGTGGCGATGTGGTGGGCCATGATCATCGCCGTCCGGGCTACCAGCCATGCAACGGATCGGCACCTGCTGCCCATGGTGCACGGCAGTTACCGGGGCTGGACCATCGTGATGCTGCTGGTGTCCATCGGCGGTTTCCTGGCCCTGATCGCGTTGGGGCCGTTCACCAACCTCCCGGGCTTCTTCGAACGCCTGTGGTTCGGGATGTTGGCGGGGTGGACGGCTGTGTTGGGGGCGGCACTGTGGCGTAAACCCACGTGGCGTCAGCACGAGCAACGCAAGTGGCAGCGACGCAGTGAGCGCGACGCCCACCGGGAAGAAATTGATGATGCCCTCAGAAAGGCAGTGGAAACTCTTGACAACAACCAGTCCAACCGTGCGGATCAGACTCGATCTGGATTATGACGGCACCGATTTCCACGGCTGGGCCAGACAGGGGGACAGTGACCTGCGGACCGTGCAGAAGGTCCTGGAGGATAACCTCGGCATGGTCCTGCGTGCCCCCGTTGAGCTGACCGTGGCGGGCCGTACCGATGCCGGTGTCCACGCAGCGGGTCAGGTGGCCCATTTCGATATTCCCCGGGAGTCCCTGCAGCAGCGTTCCATCGACGGGGATCCCACGAAGCTGGTGCGGCGTCTGAGCAGGCTCCTGCCGGAGGATATCCGCGTCCACGGGGTCAACTACGCCCCCGAGGGTTTCGACGCCCGTTTCTCCGCGCTGCGCCGGCACTATGTCTACCGCATCACCACCCACCCCGCCGGGCCGCTGCCCACCCGGGTGCGGGATACCGCTGCCTGGCCGAAACCGGTGGACATCCAGGCGATGCAGACGGCCGCGGATGTTCTCATCGGACTCCATGACTTCGTCGCGTTCTGCAAGGCTAAACCGAATGCCTCTACGGTGCGTGAGCTGCAGGAATTCACCTGGCACGATGTGTCCACCCCGACCGAGCCCCAGCTCTACGAGGCCCATGTGGTCGCCGATGCGTTCTGCTGGTCCATGGTGCGGTCTCTGGTGGGGTCCTGCATGGCAGTCGGGGAGGGTCGCCGGGCGGGGGATTTCACGGCGCAGCTGCTCACCGCCACCGAGCGCAGCCCCGATGTGCCGGTGGCGCCGGCGAAGGGCCTGAGCCTGGTCGGGGTGGATTACCCCGACGATGATCAACTCCGTGCCCGCGCGGAGGAAACCCGTGCGGTGCGTGGGGCACTGCCGGGTGCGCCCTGATGAATCCGCGAGCCTTCGACCACTGGCTTGAGGGTCAGCGCTACACTCGTTGCGTGGCTGATATCAAGAATCCGGTGGGTGGGGTGCCATGCTGACCACAGTGTGGATAGCTCTGCTCGTCTTCACCGTTCCCGGTCTGGTGGTCTCGTGGATCTCCGGGCTCAAGCTGCCGTGGGCGGCGGCGGCGTCCATTCCGGTCTCCTTCGGCATCTACGGCATGGCCGCCTGGGTGCTGGGCATGTGGGATATGCGTTTCGACGTCCGTTCCGCCACCATCGCCACCCTCATCACAGCGGTGGTGGCGCTCGTCTGGCGGCTGGGGTGGATCACGGTGGCGGTGGTTCGACGGCGGCGGGAGGGGCGTCGACAAGCACCTGAGGAAGCACCTGCTGAAGAGGACGCACCCGCCGAACCGCCGAACCGGTGGCGTGTGGCGCTCGCCTACGCCCGCAACGGTGGGCTTCTCGACCACCGGTGGTTGCTGCCCGCGGCTGGCGTCGGCGTGGGTGCCTGGCTCATCATCGACCGTGCCCTCGACCTGCTGCTGAGCACCCGCCACGGTCTGGATGACATCTTCCAGGGCTGGGATGTGCACTGGCATGCGTCCACGGTGCGGTTCATCGCGGAGACCGGTATCGCCTCCTCGACCCGGATGGGGGAACTGCGCAACATCGAGACGCAGCAGGAGTTGTTCTACCCCTCCGCCTGGCATGCCGGTGCGTTCCTCGTTGCGGACCTGGCGGAGCTGACCCCCAATGAGGCCACCAACCTCACCGGCATCGTGCTGTCCGGCCTGCTGTTGCCGCTCGCGGTGGCGCTCATCGCGTGGCGCCTGATCAACAACCGTGGGCTGACCGCCCAGATCGGTGCCGGGTTCGCGGGCCTGGCGGTCATCGGATCCCCGGTGCTGTTCTGGGTGGGCAACTACGTTGGTGCCTGGCCGTATGTGGCCGCCATCGGTGCCTCCGGTGTGGTGCTTGCCCTGTTCATGTCGCTGCCGTATGCCCCCGTGCGGATCCTCGCCGCGCTGGTGGCGTTCATCGGCATGTTCCAGCTCCATCCGTCGGCGGTGACCATCGTCGTGCTCGCCCTGGTGCTGTGGTGGCTGACCCACCTGCTGTGGAAACCCAGCCGTGCCTCCGACACCTTTGCCCGCGGGGCGCTGGTGCGTCTGCGCGATGTGGGTATCCTCGCCATCACCGGCATCGCGGGCGCGCTGCTCGTGCTGCCCCAGGTGCTCTCCGGTGCGGAGCAGACCGAGGATGTGCTGTCCTATTCCGCGGAGGTGGATGTCACCCGCACGGAATCGTGGATCAGGGCCCTGACGATGGACACCCGCCACGTGGATTCCTTCGGCGATATCGACCTCACCCCGCTGCTCGTCTTCGCCGCCATCGGCGGAGTGGTGGCACTGGTGTGGCGGATCAACCTGTGGGCGCCACTGTTCTACTTCATCAGCCTGGCGCTGACCGTCAACTCCCTCAAACCCTTCGGTGAGCCGTGGGGTGACTGGTTGGGCATCATCGGTGGTCTGCACTATTCCACCGGGCATCGCCTCATCATGCCGGTAGCCCTGTTCACCTTCGCCGCCGCGGGTATCGGCCTGGCCGCGGTGATCCGCCTGATCTGCCTCGGCCCGGTGAAACAGTTCGCCAGGGTGTCGGCCGCCGCCTCAGTGGTGCTGGCCCTCGTGGTCGCGGTGCCGCTGCAATCCTGGGCCCGCGACCTGGTGGAGGAGGGATCCGAGTTCAGTATCCTCGCCCCCCATGATGACCGCATGGTCAATGACGCCGACCGCGCCGCCTGGGACTGGCTGATCGAGCAGCCCGGTGGCCGGGAACTGCGTGTGATGGGCGACCCGGCTGATGGACATGGCTGGATGTACGCCTACAACGGTCTGCAGTCCGTCTCCCGCCACTACGCCTGGCCGGCGGCCGGTGAGGGCACGGCCACGGCCCTGCTGTTCTGGTGGCCCCAGCTACTGGGTGCGGGTAATGATGGTGATCCCGATCAGATCAATGATGTGGATCAGGCCGCAGTGGATCTCAATGTTGGTTTCTTCTACGCCTCGCCGTGGCCGTTCTGGGCCTTCCAGGAACCGAACCTGCGGATCTACGATGAGCTGTGGACAACCCCCGGTGTCACCCCGGTCTACCGGCAGGAGAATGTCACCATCTTCGCCGTGAATCAGCTGTTCACCGATGAGCAGCTCGATCAGATGCGCGCGCCGGGTAACTCCCCGGAGCCGCTGCCGCCACTGCCCACCAAGGGTGAGCTCGGCCTGGCGGAGACCGCGGAGGAGTGGGATGAGACCTACTACCACCGCCCCACCACCAACCAGAATGAGGACACCGGGGGCGGACCGTTCGCCCCGGACCCCCAGCTGACCACCACCGAGGAGGTCCTCTCCCTCAACTCCTGGACCCCCGGCCCGCAGTCCGCTGAACCGGTGGGCACAACCCAGGGTTAGACTGCGCAACCGGGCGGAAGGTTCCCACCGGTTGCCCAGGGGTGGACAACCTCACATCCACGGACAAACGCCTGTGACCTGCACTAAGGTCACAGGCGTCTTCAGTGTTGTCGGCGGGGGAGGGGTGTCCATGGCTGAGGGGATTCTCATGCCCACCACCAGCGCGCAGGTATCGGGGCATAAGTTCCTGGTGCGCCGGGTGGAGCACGGCCTGGTGCTCGGTGATGTCCGCATGATCCACGATCCGCTCAGCCGACGCCGCCGGGCCCTGATTTTCGGGGCGGTGGCCTGTGTGCTCATGGCTGTCGCCTCCGTGGCGATGGCCCTGTTCCGCCCCGCCATCGACCCCGGGGACGCACCGGTCATCCGCGCGGAATCCGGTGCCCTGTTCGTCCGCCTCGATGGGGCGGTGCATCCGGTGGCCAACCTCGCCTCCGCACGCCTGATCGTCGGCGAACCGGTCGACCCGGTGCCCGCCAGCGACGCCATCATCAACGCCACACCACGTGGGGTGCCCGTCGGGCTTGTCGACGCCCCACCCATCATCGCCGACGCCCCCGACCGGGACGCGACCTGGGTGGGGTGCCAGGATGAGGCCACCGGCCTCATGCACGTTGCCGTGCTGGGGCAGCGACCCCCGGCACTGCGGGCGGGGCAGGGGGTGGTCGGGGCGTCGCAAAGCGTCGACGGCGGGGTGACGTGGCACCTGATCACCGACGCCGGGCGCGCGGTCATGCCGGGACCTGAGACCCATGAGGGGCGCGTGATCCGCCGACACCTGGGGATCACCGATGCGACCCCGGTGTGGCATCTAAGCCACGACATGCTCAACCTCATCCCCGAACACCCGGCCGTGGCGTTTCCCCATCCACTGCCCGAGGTGGTGCAGGCGGGCTCCCGGTCCTGGATGCGGGTGGGGGAGGCACTGCAGCCGATCACCGCGCTGCAACACGGGATGCTCATCGACGCCGGCGCCCACACCGTCCACGAGATCCGCCCCGTCATCGGTGGTTATCCCGAGACCTCCGCCCTGCCGATGACCCTGCCCGCCACCCTGGTGGACTGGGTGGCGGTACAGGACCGGCTGCTGTGCGCCGACGGCCTGGGTGCGGTGATGCTGGTCGACTCCCTGGAACCCGGGGTGGAACTGTCCGGGGAGTCCGTGGCCGTGGAGTTCCACGCCCCACCCACCGGAGCCGTGGGCGTGGACAGTGGCCACGGTTACTACCTGGTGGCCGATACCGGCCTGGTGCATGCGGTGGCCGATGGCACCAGCATGAGCGCGCTCGGGGTGGAGGAGGTCACCGAGGTACCGTGGCACATCCTGGCGCTGCTCCCGCAGGGCAGTGACCTGTCCGCCGGGGATGCGCTACGGGCGTTGTACTGACCTGGGGAGTTGGGCCGACAACTCCGATGAAACTGCCAGGTGAGAGGGGCATCTGTTAGGTAAAGTTATCTACTGTTGTCTATTGGCTTGAGGATTTGGCAGGATACATCGATGACCCCACACGGATCAGCCGGTGCCGCCACCATCGTGGCGTGCGCACCGTTTCCACCCGTCCCACAGGGGCGGTACTGACTCCATGGGGACAATGCGTGAACTGGTCCAGGACCGGATCGAACGCCTCCAGGACGCCCACGAGCGGAGCAAGAAGAAGAAATACGGATTCCTCGTCCGCCCCGCCACGCTGATCCTGGGTTGGGTGGTGATGATCATCGGCCTGATCACCATTCCACTGCCCGGGCAGGGCTGGCTGACCACCTTCATCGGTGTGGGCATCCTGTCCCTGGAACAGAACTGGGCCAAACGACTACTCGGGTGGGGCGTGCACCAGTACGACCGCTTCTTCGCCTGGTATGCCACCAAATCCTTCCGTTTCCGCATGCTCACCATGGCGGTGCTGCTCGTCCTCATCTGGATCGTGTTCGCCGTGACGTTCTGGGCGATGTGGATCTACGGCACCCTGCCCTGGGCGGATGAGTTCATGGAGTGGCTGGGCTTCAGCCGCTGACGGGATCCCCACCACCGACCTGCCGTGACCGCGATGGCGGTGACCACCGCAGTCACCATGGCCAGGACCGCCACCGCATTCCTCCGCGCGGAGTCATCCGGTGGGGCAGGTGCACTGATATGGACCTCGCGCGCCGGGACGGGGCCCGGTGCCGGTTCCATGGTCAGCGCCCGGTAGGGATCCACCGCACCGCGGGCCGGATCAACACTGGCCAGGATTCTTGTCCTGATTTCCGCGGGTGAGGCATGGGGATGGCGTTGTCTGATCAGGGCCGCTGTCCCACTGACCACAGGTGCCGCGAAGCTGGTGCCCTCGAAGGGGCTGGGCCCGGACTGGGTGAGCACCCCGCTGACAAACCCGTCGCCACGTGGTGACAACCCGGTGGGGATGAGCCCCTGGGCGGACAGCAGCTGCTGGTCGGCGGCCACGGAGTAGGAGGCGATGGTGTGGGAGTCGAAGCGCGCCGAGACCGCCAGCACGGTTTCGGCGTGGGCGGGGTAGACGGTGGAACCCTCGGGGCAGTCCTGTCCCACATTGCCGGCCGCGGCCACCACGACCACCCCCTGGTGTTCGGCGCGCCAGAGTGCCTCGTCCAGGGGATGGATCGCCCCCGGGTGCTCATGGGTGGCGGGGATGCAGGACACCACGGAGATGTTGATGATGTGGGCGCCCTGGTCCAGGGCACGGTGGATGGAATCCGCGAGGGTGCCCAGGGTGCCCACACCGGTGTCACCGGAATGGCGTACGAAGGCACTGGTCTGTTTGATGGCGATGAGATTGGCTGCGGGCGCGATACCGATGTGGTTGTCACCGGTGCCGTCATAGGGCCACCCGGAGCCGTGGTCCGGACGCATGGCGATGATGCCGGCGACGATGGTGCCATGGCCGTCACAGTCGATGAGTTCACCCGGGATCCCCTCCTGCTGGTGCGCCCCGACGAGATCACCGCCGGGGTGGATTCCGGGGAGGCGGGGATGGGGTGAGACACCGGTGTCGATGACCGCCACGGTCACATCATGGCCGGTGGCGATCCGGTGGGCCCGATCCAGTGAAACGGCGAGGTCCTCATCCATGGGGTGCAGCGTGGGATCAACAGGTGAGACCGCAGGGCAGTCCATCGGTTCCACCACCCCAGGCCTGGCGTCCTGGGCCCGCGCCGGTGGGGGAGCTGTTCCCGGACCAGGGGCACCGAGGAGAACGACCATGGTGAGGATCATGCTGCACACCGGCAGACGGCGTGGCCGAAGTGGGGGCAACTGCGGACCCATGAGCGCTCTCACCCACCCAGGCCGATGTCGAGTGCGCGCAGCATGCCGAACACGTCAAGCAGCTGCAGTGCCAGCGGGAGGGTGGCGGCCACGCAGACGGATTCGATGCGTTCCAACCACACGATGGTGGTCGGCTCCGGGGTGGGGATCCGCGGGATCCACACCGCCACGGTGACAGTGAGGGCTGCGATCAGCACACCCACGACCACCGCAGCCCAGGAATCTTCCTGACGGGAGGCGGAGATGACCGTGGTGATCAGAGCGGCGCAGGCCAGCACAATGAGCGACCAGGTGGGAACCGCCCTGCTCTGCCGGATGGCGTGCAGCAGGCAGGCGATGGTGGTGACCAGGGCGAACAGGGTGGTGAACCAGGTACCCGGACCGGAGGCGACAAAGATGAGGAGCGCGCCGGTGAGGGAGAGGGCGAGGACCTGGGCGTCATACAACGTCTGCGCCCGGGTGGCCGCGGCGGTAGGGTCGGTCATCCCGTTGTCACTGACCGAGAGATCCTGCCCCGCGGTGGGCAGCGTGGGTACGCGCAGGCCCGCCAGTGCCGCCGAGAGTTTCGGGGCGGCACCCAGCCACAACATGATCACCGCGATGGTGATGGCGGCCGGGCCACTGACATCATCACCCGTCCGGCTCAGGCCCGCCCCGGCGGCGGCGACCGGTGCCAGCAGCAGGATGGTGGTGAGGGTGGCTCTGACCATCAGCGTCGGTGTGAGCACCAGGTGTAGAAGGAGCACGGCGGTCAGTCCCGCACCGGAGGCACACACCAGGCCCCAGGCGAGTTCACCGGTGGTGGCAGCCAGCGGATCAACCACCGTGACCAGCGCGGCGGCGGCGGTGAGGAGGGCGATGAGCACCGGAAGCACCACCCTTGTGACCGGTGTCGTGGCCTCCGGGGCGGTGCTGCGCGGTAACCAGGCCAGGACGATCACGCAGATCACGGTCAGGATGAGCATGCGGATACCCGGATCCACCCCACCGGCCACCGGTGCGGCCAGAAGGACAGCCACCGCGACCAGACCGGTGAGGGTGAGCAGATCCACCAGCCCGATGGTGCGGGTGCTGGAGGACAACTCCACCAGGGCCTCGGCGGCATCGCGGATCACCGGGGCGGGCAGGTCACGCTCCGGGGACAACACCAGCACCCCGCCCTGTTCCAGCTGGGTGTGGGACAGCGGGAGAGCCGGGTCGATGGGGATCCCCGTGGCGGTGCGTGCCACCCACGGCCGGGAGATGGTCGGGGCCCCGGTGAGGTCGAGAACCTCCTGGAGGATCTCCGCCAGACTCGACCAGGCGGGCAGGGACAGATCAGCCATGGCAAAGGGTTTATTGCCCACGGTGAGATCGATGCGGACACTGACCCGCAGCACGTTGTCGATCGCCACGTTTTCCTCCCCTGTAGGTGGTGTGAACTCAGGTGTGCTGCCTTGTAAGTCTGCCAAAGATGCTGGTCAGAAAACGGTTTGGTGAGAAAACACCCATTTTGACCCCCGGCGGGAACCTATGGGCCGGTTGCGCAGTCCAACCATGGATGAGAGTCGTCTCCACGCGGGTGGCCGCGGGGGATAAGACAGGTTGACCACTCCGGGGAGGAACTGCAATTGACCACACTCACCACGGGAGGGGACACCGGCATCACGCCGGGACCACCCGGACCACCCGTACCACCGGCACCACGCATCGTCTATCCCGGTCGGGCATCAGCCACCGGCCCGGGTGACGGTGGCGCAGCGGGGGACAACGAGGCGTCGACAAGCACCCCGACAAGCACCCCGACAGGAGATCCCGCGCGCGTCGCCGGCTACATCATTGAGCAGATGACCTGGTCGGAGCGCGATCCGGCACCCCCGCTGCCCACCGCGCCCCTGGTGGCGGAACCGGTGCCCGCGGCGGAGAGGCCGGCGCCGCGCCCACTGATCAAGGTGCTGCTGCCGGTGATCATGGTGGCGGCGGTGCTGGCGATGGTGGCGCTGATGATCATGATGAGTGGCCAGCTCAATCCGATGGTGCTCATCTTCCCGCTCATGATGATCATGTCCATGGCCATGATGTTCAGCCCGCAGGAGGGCCGGGACACCGATGAGACCAGACGGACCTATATGCGTCATCTGGATGCCCTGCGCCACCGGGCCCTGGATCATGCGCAGGCCCAGCGCGTCCACGAACTGCACCGCCACCCCGACCCGTCTGGCCTGTGGTCCCGCCTGGGGTCGAGGCGCATGTGGGAACGCTCCACCCAGGACCAGGACTGCCTGGAGATCCGCTTCGGCCTGGGCACCACGAGCCTGCAACCGGGCATCGAGGTGCCTGATTCCGGTGCCCCGGAGGATCTGGACCCGGTGTGTGCGGTGTCGCTGCGCCACACGGTACGTGCCGTGGGGTCGGTGCAGGGCATGCCGGTGGCGGTCCAGCTGCAGGCATTCCGGTACCTGGGACTCAACGGCCCCGGCGCGCATGATCTGGCCCGGGCGATCGTGGTGCAGTTGTTGTTCCACCACGGCCCGGAAACCGTCAGCGTGACCGCACGGGGTGCAGCACCGGACGACGGCGGGTGGGACTGGTTGAAGTGGGTGCCGCATGCGCGGGAACCGGAGCATGCCGCCCACCGGGTGCTCATCGTTGATTCGGAACTGACCAACGGCACGGAAACCTTTATCGATGATCCGCGGTGGACGTGCATCATCAACGTCGGGGCGCTGACCAGCACGGAGCTGGGGCAACGCGCGGAGCAGGAGGGCCTGCTGCTGCATGTGGATAGGGAACTGACCGTGTTCACCGCCCAGGGTGTGGAGACCCTCGGGGTACCCGACCAGGTCACCTTCGCTGTGGCCTCCACCTTTGGGCGTATGCTCACCGCCTACCGCCGGGCCAGCACCACCGAGGCCCGCGCCTCCGGTGACCTGCTGCCCCTGCTGGGTATCCCGGACCACACCCACCTGACCCCGGATACTCTGTGGACCACCCCGGCGCAGGGGCGCCCGGCCCGCAGCCGTCTCACGGTGCCCCTCGGCCTGAGCGAGCATGGCACCCCGATGGTGCTGGACCTGAAGGAATCCGCCCATGGCGGCATGGGCCCGCATGGCCTGTGCATCGGCGCCACGGGCAGTGGAAAATCCGAACTGCTGCGCACCCTGGTCTCCGGGCTGGTGCTCACCCATTCCCCGGCGGAGCTCAATCTGGTGCTGGTGGATTTCAAGGGCGGGGCAACCTTCCTGGGTTTCGAGACCCTGCCGCACACGTCTGCGGTGATCACCAACCTGGAGGAGGAATCCATCCTGGTCGAGCGCATGCATGATGCGATCTCCGGTGAGATGAACCGCCGCCAGGAGCACCTGCGTCGCGCCGGTGGGTTCGCCAACGTCGATGACTACAACGCGGCGGCCCCCACCCGGGATGACCTGGAACCCATGCCGGCGCTGCTCATCGTCCTGGATGAGTTCTCCGAGCTGCTCGGCCAGCACCCGGATTTCGCGGATCTGTTCGTCGCGGTGGGGCGCCTGGGCCGGTCGCTGCACATCCATCTGCTGCTGGCCAGCCAGCGTCTGGAGGAGGGCCGTCTGCGGGGCCTGGATTCCCACCTGTCCTACCGCATCGGCCTGAAGACCTTCTCCGCCACCGAATCACGGCAGGTCCTCGGCATTACCGACGCCTACCACCTGCCCAACCAGCCCGGCGCGGGGTATCTGCGCACCGCGGCTGATTCCATCACCCGGTTCCAGGCCAGTTATGTCTCCGGCCCGGTCAGCCGCCAGGTGCGACTCACCGACACCCCGCAGCAGGTGCGCCTGTTCACCGGGTGGGACGCCGCCACCGCGGAGACGGTCCTCGAGCAGGGTGAGGAGCTGCTTATCGACGCCATCATCACCGCCTCAACCACCGCCGCTGAGATGCGCGGGTTGCGCGCCCACCGCATCTGGCTGCCACCCCTGCCCGCCGAGATCCCCATCGGTGGGGTCGCCGAGGAGGTGGGATCCCTCATGGCGGTGATCGGCATCATCGACCGGCCCTACCACCAGCGCCAGGATCCCCTCGTGGTGGATTTCTCCCCATCCGGTGGATCGGGGCACCTGGTGGTGTGCGGTGGTCCGCAGACCGGCAAGTCCACCACCCTGCGCAGCATCGTGGTATCCCTGGCGGCCACCCACACCACCGGGGACATCCGGTTCTATGTGCTGGATCTCTCCGGGACCAGCCTGTCGCATCTGGAGAGGTTGCCGCATGTCGCAGGGGTGGCCCAC
This sequence comes from Corynebacterium efficiens YS-314, assembly GCF_000011305.1. NCBI lineage: Bacteria > Bacillati > Actinomycetota > Actinomycetes > Mycobacteriales > Corynebacteriaceae > Corynebacterium > Corynebacterium efficiens. Next base: position 618,054 of record NC_004369.1, read on the forward strand.
CGCGGCGATCCGGAGCGGGTGCGCCGGGTCATCGATGAGGTGACCGCGCTCATCGACACCCCGGAGGACCGCCACACCTTCCTCATCGTGGATGGCTGGCAGAGCATCACCCAGGACTTCGAGGACCTGTTTGATGCCTTCGTGGACATCGCCTCCCACGGCCTGGCCTCCCGGGTGCACCTGGTGATCAGCACACAGCGGTGGAGTTCGATGAGACCGGCGATCCGGGATCTCATCCCGGGGCGTCTGGAGCTGAAACTGGGTGAGGCGATGGATTCGGTTGTCGACCGCAAGGCTCAGCTGCGGGTCCCGGCGGCCCCGGGACGGGGACTCAACCTCCAGGGGGAGCAGATCCTCATCGCCCAGTCCACCACCCAGGACATCGCGCATGTGTGCACCCAGGCCGAGGCGACCGGGCAGGAACCCGTGCCCCGCCTGGGTGTGCTGCCGACTGATATCCACCTGCATGAGCTGGGGCCGACGAGGGATGCGGGCATCCCGATCGCCCGGGGTGGTGCCACCTTGTCCACCCTCACCTGGGATCCGGCCACCAGCCAGCACCTCATGGCCTTCGGGTCCCAGGGGTGTGGCAAGTCCACACTCATCCGCACGATCGCCACCGGCCTGAGCGTGGTGGGACGTGACCACGCCCGGATGGTGGTGATGGATCTTCGGCGCGCACACCTCGGTGCCCTGGATGAGACCATGGTCGCCGCCTACTGTGCGACCTCCGCCACGGCGCAGTCCACGGTGACCGACATGGTAGCTACCCTCACCGCGCGTCTGCCCGGCCCGGAGATCACCCCCGCCCAGCTGAGGGAGCGTTCCTGGTGGACCGGACCGGACATCTATCTGATCATCGATGACCACGATCTGTTGCCTGCTGGGTTGCTGCAACCGCTCCGGGAGCTCATGCCGCATGCCCGTGATGTGGGCCTGCATGTGGTGCTCACCAGGAAATCCGGTGGTGCCTCCCGGGCGCTCTATGACCCGGTGCTCGCTGAGATCAAGGACCAGTCACCCCAGGTGCTGCTGTTCGACGCGGACCGTGACGAGGGCACCATCCTGGGTCTGCGGCCCACGACCCAGCCACCGGGCAGGGCGCAGATGAGCATCCGGGGCACCCGGGTCGGGGTGTGCCAGGTGGCCAGGATGGGGGAGGAGCAGCCATGACCGGGGTACCGGATGGGATGCCGGTGGGAACACTGCATGAACCGCTGAACGAGACCCTGACCGTGACCGTGTTGGAAACCGCCACCATCTTCGAGGGCCCCGACACCGTCTACCGCTATGACATCATGGCCACCGGCATCAAGGAGGGATGGGCGGTGCCGGCGGTGGTGGATCAGGTCCAGCAGCTCAGCTCGGTGCACTGGCCGGATGTGGAGGTGGTCATCGACGGTGATGACCAGGTCACCGAGGTGCTCACCCGTACCTTCATCGGCAAGGGGGTGACGTCCTATCCCGCGGAGACCCTCCGGGAACATCCCCTGCCCGCGGAGGAACCGGAGCCGGACCCGGTGGTCACCCGCCCGACCAGGGGCCGGACCCACCGGGATTTCTACGGCATCCGGCTCTTGCACATCACCCTGACCGTCATCTTTGTCGGTGTGGTCACCGGCACCTGGATGCTGCTCGGTGGTGGTGACACCCCGGTCACGACCCAGGAGGTCGAACCCCAGGCTGCGGTCACCGGGACCACCCAGGCACCCGCACCCCCGACGGCCACGGCCGGGACCGGGGTGGAGGGGGCGTCGACAAGCACGGTCGCGGCGGCCCCGGCGGTCCTGGAGGGTGAGGGTTTCCTCGTGGCCGCGCCGCACGGCTACCGGCTGGACAGCGACGACGGGGACCCCGGGATGCATGTGCTCACCGGGCGGGATCCGGATCTGCGGATCCACATCGCCCTCGACCCCCTCCACGGACTGGAACCGCATCTGGTGGCGGAGGAGATGGAGCTGGTCATTGCGCAGGATCCCACCCTGGAACGGCAACCGACCGTCGACGGGCGGATCATCTACACCGAGGATCCCGGTGACGGATCGAAGGTGGCCTGGACCACCTGGTTCGAAGCGGACCAGCAGGTCAGCGTGGGGTGTCACACCCGCCTGGGGGCGAATGTGGTGCAGCAGGCCGCCTGCCGGACCGTGCTGGATTCCCTCCGGATCGGGTGAATGCGGGTGAGCGAGGAAAGTATTTCCCGCATGCGGGGAACCTCCCGGAGGTTTGCGCAGTCCTACTAGGGCAGGAAGGGCACACAGGCCTTTTCGGGGGACCGGCACCGATCACGGTGCCGGACTGACACACCAACTAGTTCGAGGAGGGGCGAACCCATGTCGAATCTTTTCAGGACAGAATCCGATGTCATGCTGGCCACCGCAGGCCAGGTCGATGACACCAACGACCAGGTACAAAATGAGCTGAGCCGTCTGCGCGGGGTCGTGGACTCCGTGCGGGGCAGCTGGGCGGGACAGGCGCAGGTGAGTTTCGACGCGCTGATGAACCGCTGGAATGACTCCGCCCGCCAGCTGCAGGAGGCACTTGATTCCATCTCCACCAACATCCGCGCCAACGCCCGGTCCTTCGACTCCACCGAGGCGGACAACGCCCAGGCCTTCAGCGCGGTGGGCGGCGGAGCGGGACTGGACCTCTAGACATTATCCACAGACACGTTATATATAAGGACGAAACACATGGACATGATCCGTTATGAATTCGGTGCCATCCAGGGTGCCGCCACCGACATCAACTCCACCTCCGGTCGCATCAACTCGCTTCTCGACGGACTGAAGCAGCAGCTGCAGCCGATGGTCGCCACCTGGGAGGGTGACAGTGCCGTGGCCTACAACGAGGCCCAGATGAAGTGGGACAACGCCGCCGCCGAGCTCAACACCATCCTGGCCACCATCTCCCAGACCGTCTCCCAGGGCGCCGAGCGCATGAGTGACGTCAACAGGCAGGCCGCCGCCAGCTGGGGTGGATAACCCCCTGCACACCCTGTTGGTTTCCACCCCGCATCCGGGAGGCACATGAGCAGATGATCTGAGATGAGAACCATGCTGCCCGCCGGTGTTGGATCCCGTCACCTCCCAGCCCATTGATAACAAGGCTTGGACACACCCCGATCCGGGAGGTGACACCCACCGGACCCGCAGCAGAAGGCCACGATAGTGATGGCCCCGTACACACCCCGGTCGCACCCCAGGCGACCGGGGTGTTGCCGTCGCGTCGGGGTGACGGCGGTGACGGCGGTGCCGGCGGTGACGGCGGGCACCGTGGGCGCCGTGGGCGCCGGTGGTGGCCGTGTGCACCGTGGGTACCGGGATGATGGAAGTACCCGGTGTGTTCTCGTATCCTGGGGTGAAAATACCCTGCTTCTGATGAGCTTATGATGGGCGTTGATTCCTTGACTTCTGTTTCGACCGCTGGTTCGACCACCGGATCCCCACTCCGCTGCTCCGATGTCGGCGTGGAACCCCTGCCGGGTACCGCCAAGACCGGTAACGGTTTTGTCCTGCTGGAACACCCCGGCCCCTGGAGCTGCGATGTCCTCGACGGTGATACCTTCACCCCGGAGCTCACCGCCCGCCTGGAGGCGCATCTCAAGGCGGCGAAGATGGGCCTGCAGCTCATCCGCAAACCCGGGCGGGAGGGTCGCCAGATCGACGGGCACACCGTGTTCCTGGTGTTCAGTGAGCAGGAGGTGATCGAACGCCTGGTGGTGGAGGATCCGGCCGGGGTACTCGACCTGGATCTCTCCGGTCCCGGACGCAACGGGGCAGGCCTGGGTGCCCAGCGCGTGGACCATCCCGTGCTGCTGATCTGCACCCACGCCAAGCGGGATGTCTGCTGCGCGGTCAAGGGCCGGCCCCTGGCGGCTGAGCTGGTCGCGCAGTTCCCCTCCGGTTTCGTGTGGGAGTCCTCGCACACCAAAGGACACCGCTTCGCACCGTCGATGCTGCTGATGCCGTGGAACTACTCCTTCGGCCGACTCAACGCCGAGGCCACCGCGGCGCTGCTCACTGCAGCACAGCGCGGGGAGTTCTTCCACCCCGGCAATCGGGGTCGTGGCACCCTGGATGCCCGTGGTCAGGTCGCGGAACTGGCTGTCGCCGAGCAGCTGATCGGCAACGGGGAGACCGTCGGGTTGGGGCAGCTGGAAGTGGAGGCGCACCCGGAGAGCGCCGTGGTCACCCACCCGGATGGCCGGATCTTCGAGGTTGAGCTGGAGCAGCGCACCATCGACGGGGTCATCTCCTCCTGCGGTGATGAACCGAAGGTGGGGAAGGGGTGGGTGGCCACTGCCGTGCGGCAGCGCGCCTGAGCGCCCCGCGCGCCCCGGCCCCTTCCGGTGGCCGCCGGGGCCGTTTTGGTATATGGGGACAACAAGAGTACCCTTATAACCCTGTGTGTGGAGTCGGGATGCGGCGTTTATCCAAGCGCGTACCCCAACAGCAGAGCATGATCGGGTCACCACCGGCCGCCGTCATGAATTCTTCCGTGCATGTTCCTGGCTGGCAGTTCCTAGACAGACTTATTTAAGGAGTCATTGTGTCTACTTACCACCCGAAGAGCGGTGACATCACCCGTAAGTGGTACGTCATCGACGCCACTGACGTGGTCCTGGGTCGCCTGGCCACCCACGCCGCCGACCTGCTTCGCGGCAAGGGCAAGCCCCTGTTCGCACCCAACGTTGACTGCGGTGACCATGTCATCATCATCAACGCTGACAAGGTTGCCATCACCTCCAACAAGCGCGATCGCGAGATGCGCTACCGCCACTCCGGTTACCCGGGTGGTCTGAAGTCCATGACCCTGGGCCGTTCCCTGGAACTGCACCCGGAGCGTGTGCTCGAGGAATCCATCACCGGCATGATGCCGCACAACAAGCTGACCGCTGCATCTGTGAAGAAGCTGCACGTCTTCGCTGGTTCTGAGCACCCATACGCTGCTCAGAAGCCGGAGACCTACGAGATCAAGAAGGTGGCCCAGTAATGTCCGAGCCTATCCAGAACGAGAACGTAGAGAGCAACGTCGCTGACGCTGCCGACATCGCTGCAGCAACCGCTGCAACCGAGGAGTTCACCAACACCATCGGTGATGCGATCTCCACCTCCACCGAGGAAGAGACCTTCGAGGCTGCACCTGCAGTTCTCGACGGCCCGATCTGGACCGTTGGGCGCCGTAAGCGCGCCATCGTCCGCGTCCGCATGGTCGCCGGTTCCGGTGAGATCACCTGCAACGGCCGCACCCTCGAGGATTACTTCCCGAACAAGCTGCACCAGCAGCTGATCAAGGCTCCTCTGGTCCTGCTGGGCCGCGAGGGCCAGTTCGACATCCACGCAAACCTGGGTGGCGGCGGACCTACCGGTCAGGCTGGCGCATTCCGCCTCGCCATCGCCCGTGCACTCAACGCCTACAACCCGGCTGAGCGTCCGACCCTGAAGAAGGCCGGATTCCTCACCCGTGACGCTCGTGCAGTTGAGCGTAAGAAGGCTGGTCTGCACAAGGCACGTCGTGCCCCGCAGTACTCCAAGCGCTGATTTATCTTCCGCTTGCCTGTTCAACCCGCTTCACCGTGTTTCCACGGTGGGCGGGTTGTCCGCTTTCTAAGGGCCTGCTTGTCGACGACCCGCCATAGCCGACCGAGAAATCTGCCCCAATTGGGGCAATAACGGTTGTGGTGTCGGGCGGGCGGGCGGTGGACGTGCATAATGTTAGGCATGACTCGACTTTTTGGAACCGACGGTGTTCGTGGTCTGGCGAACAAGACCCTCACCGCGCCCCTCGCACTGAAGCTCGGTGCAGCAGCAGCTCACGTCCTCACAGCAGGTACCCGCCCCCATGGTCGCCGCCCGGTGGCCATCGTCGGCCGTGACCCCCGTGTGTCCGGTGAGATGCTCGCGGCTGCCCTGGCCGCCGGCATGGCCAGCCGCGGCGTGGATGTGCTGCGTGTCGGTGTCATCCCGACCCCGGGTGTTGCCTTCCTCACCGATGACTACGGCGCCGACATGGGTGTCATGATCTCCGCCTCCCACAACCCCATGCCCGACAATGGCATCAAGTTCTTCTCCGCCGGTGGCCACAAACTCCCCGATGAGGTCGAGGATGAGATCGAGCGCGTGATGGATGATCTCCCGGAGGAGGGCCCCACCGGGCACGGCATCGGTCGTGTCATCGAGGAGGCTCCGGATGCCCGGGGCCGCTACCTCCAGCACCTGGCTGACGCTGTCCCCACGGATCTCTCGGGTATCACCGTGGTGGTCGATGCCGCCAACGGTGCCGCCAGCGTGATCGCACCGCAGGCCTATGAGGCTGCCGGTGCGAAGGTGATTGCCATCCACAACACGCCGAATGCCTACAACATCAACGAGAAGTGTGGGTCCACCCACATGGACCAGATCCAGGCGGCTGTTCTGGAACACGGTGCGGATCTCGGCCTGGCCCACGACGGTGACGCCGACCGCTGCCTCGCGGTGGACAGCGACGGCAATATCGTCGACGGTGATCAGATCATGGCGATCCTCGCGATCGCGATGAAGGAGAACTCCGAGTTGCGCAAGAACACCCTCGTGGCCACGGTCATGTCGAACCTGGGTCTGAAACTGGCCATGGAAAAGGCCGATATCCAGCTGCGCACCACCAAGGTCGGTGACCGTTATGTCCTCGAGGAGCTCAACGCCGGTGGCTTTGCGCTCGGTGGCGAACAGTCGGGTCATATCGTCCTGCCGGATCACGGCACCACCGGTGACGGCACCCTCACCGGCCTGTCACTCATGGCGCGTATGGCGGCCACCGGCAAGCCCCTGTCCGAGCTGGCGGCGGCGATGACCGTGCTGCCGCAGGTTCTCATCAACGTGCCGGTTGCCGACAAGTCCAGCATCATGAAAAGCGCCAACGTCCAGGCCGCCGTGGCCGCTGCCGAGGAGGAACTCGGTGGGACCGGTCGTGTGCTGCTGCGTCCCTCCGGCACCGAGGAGCTCTTCCGCGTCATGGTCGAGGCCGCGGAGCAGGAGCAGGCCCGTCGCGTCGCCGGGCGTCTCGCCGCGGTGGTCGCCGAAGCCTAGCTGTCAATTCCGGTTCGCCGGGAACCATTTCACCCCCTGAGCAGTCAAACACTGGTGTACACCACAGTTGATTGCTCAGGGGGATTGTCATGTCGGGATTGAACCTCAACGTCGAGGGGGCGTTGACCGCCGCACGCACCATGCTCGGGGAGGCCACGCATCAGCGGCAACGACACCGGGTGGCCCCACCGGCGTTTCCTGTGTCCGCCGCCGGTCAGGGCTTTTCGACGTGGGGTGCCCAGGTCGCGACGATGCTGGAGGAGTTGCACCGGGGCGTCGACAAGCGTCTAGATGCGGTGGAGGCCACCGCCGACGCCGCCGCCCGGGAGGTCGGGGTGTTCCGCGATGCGGATGCCGGTATCGGCCGTGGGCTGGGACAGGTAGACGGTGAGGGCCGGTGAGCGCGTCGATCTCCTCCTATGGCAGTGCGGTGTCGCAGCTGCAGGCCGCCAGTCGGGGAACCTATCCCGGTCCGTCGATTCCGGAACGGGTGCTGAAGAAGGCCTATGAGACGATCACGGGCCTGGACACCGACCAGCTGCGGTCGGGGGGCCGTTCCGCCGCCGGTGACTCCGAGACCGGCGGTCTCCTGGGTCTGCTCAAACCCCTGGGCCGGATGTTCGGTGGTGTGGCGGGAGGCATGATCATCAACGAGCTGGTGGACAGGGTGTCGGACTGGGTGGACAACCGCAATGAGGCCGAGGAGGTGGCGGAGGCCGCTGAGCGTGCCGCCGATGCCATCGACACCACCATCCGGGAATCCGATGACGGGGTTGAGGCCATCCTGGGGCAGCTCGCCGGGATCATCGCCGAGATCAGCAACCACCTGTCCACCCTGGACCCCGTGGAGCATCCGGAGGCGTTCATCGCCACCGTGCAGGCCGGTGCGGAGATCATCAACGATGCCGCCGCCATGGTCCTCGGTCTGTGCGGTGACCGTGACCGTGCCATCGAAAGCTGTTACGGCGCGCTCATTGAGCACGGCCGCCGGGTCTGTGAGGCCCCAGCCCCCGGTGTGGCGCCCGCGGTCGGTGGGGGAGGTGGTGGTGGGGCCGGTACCATCCCCGAATCCCCGGTGACGCCACCGGTGACGACATCGGGGGCCACACCCGGGACGGCACCGGCCTCGGTGGACCCACCGACCGCGGACTCTCCGGAGGCGGGCACAGCCACCGGGAGGACAGAAGCTGAGGACTGCGATCCGGAACCGGGGCAGGACGAGAAACCGGTCGAGTCGCCGGCCGAGCCACCGGATGAGGATGAGACCGGGGTGGAGCCACCTTCCCCGGAGGATGACGACTGGGAGCACACCCTGACCGGTGCGATCAGTGGGATCGGCATCGGACTGCTCGTGGTGGGGGTCGGGGCTCTGGTTGATTTCCTCGGGGAGGTCGCACAGACCATGGGTGGGGACGCGGCACAGATGCCGCCTGTACCATCTCCTGGCGCTGCCCCGCTGGCTGCCACCCCGACTGTGGAACCGGTTCCGGCACCGGCTCCGGAATCTGCTCCAGAGCCCAACCCCGAACCCACGCCGAAGCCCACTCCGGCCTCGGAGTTGCACCTTGTGGCCGAACCACCACCCAAGCCACAACCGGGCATGGTGCAGGCGGCGGCAACAGCCGCCGTCCAGGAACCCACGGTGGGGGCGCCGGTGCAGGTCGATTACCAGCAGGCAGCCACCCCGGCTGCCCCGGTTGCGCCACCGACGGCAGCACCCGCGCCGGGTAACAGCTCGGGTGATGCCGCCGGTGACGCGCCAGGCCGTGTCCGCAGGGTAGGCGGGTGGTAGCGGTGGAGTACGAGGTTTTTGTAGCGCAGTTTCGTCAACGGACCGCAGCCCGCATGGCGGAATTTGAAAAGGCCCTGGCCAAGGCACAGGGCGAGGTGGCTAAGACCAGTCCGGGTGAACCGGGGCGACGGCAGGCGGCAATGTCACCACCGCAGGTCACACCTGCCAGCCCGGTGGCGCGGACCCCACAGCAGCCCGGGCGTGGGCGACCCCGTGGGCGTGGGCCCGTGCAGTCGATTCTGCGCCGGGCCTGACCACCCGGTGGGGTCATCCCCGGGGGTCAGTTGCTGTTGAGAAACGGCAGCGGGGACTCATCCTGCGGGAAGGCCTTCTCCTCCAGGTCGATACCCCAGTAGGACGTGACCTTCTTCGCCTCTGCCTCGGGATCGGAGAAGGCCTTGTAGGAGCGTTCGCCGGCCAGCTGGTGGAGGAGGAAACCGGTGAGCAGGCCACGGGCCAGTTCCTGACCGGCGGTCTGCGGGCGCCCCACACCGACGAGCAGCTTGAACATGGTGTCCTCGGAGAAACCCTGCTGGTTGCCGTTGTCCAGCTCGCGGTAGACCACATCACCACCCCACCGGGCGGCGACCTTGGCGGGATCACCGGCGTCGAACATTCCCAGATCGGCGGTGCCGATGATCAGCCCCGGGGCCTTCACAGCAGGGGCCGCATCCACACACGATGGGGAGGTGGAGGCGGGGTAGAGGGCACCGACCGCGCGGACCGCCTTCCGGTTGGCTGCGGCCAGGACCGCGACACCGCCACCCATGCCGTGACCGACGAGACCGAGCCCACCCGGGTTGACGGTGACCTTACCGGCACCGAGTTTCACACCGGCGAGGATCTGCAGGGCAGAATCCAGGTCGGCGGCGAACCCACGGTGATCCGGGAGGAAACCGGTTTCCGTGTTGGGTGCGGCCACAGCGATACCCCAGCTGGCCAGGTGACGCAGCGTCTGATGGTAGTGCTTGATCGGTTTCATCCAGTCGTGACCGAAGGCCACGCCGGGTACACCATTGCCCTCGGCGGGGGTGTAGATCTTGCCGGGAAGCCCCGCATAATCAAGGTCACCGACCATGACCCGGTGCGGTCCACGCTTGGACAGCTTTGACAGATGTTTTTTCAGATTCTCAGCCACACGGTCAAGAATAGTGGAAAGCGTCACCCCGGACGGCAGGATGATCCGACCCGGGTGTGCCACCGGTGACCGGAACCCGCCACAACGGTGTCCCTTCCGTTGGAGTGACAGGGAGGTGGTGGCACAATGAGAAACCATGAATCTGCTCACCACCCGCATCGATCTGGACGCCATCGCCCACAACACCCGTCTGCTGAAGAACCGGGTGGGCGCGGCGAAACTGATGGCGGTGGTCAAGGCGGACGGGTACAACCACGGCATGGACCGGGTCGCCCCGGTCATGGCGGCCAACGGTGCGGATGCGTTCGGGGTGGCCACCATCGCCGAGGCCCTGGCATTGCGCGCCACCGGCATCACCACGCCGATCCTGTGCTGGATCTGGTCCCCGGAACAGGACTGGGCTGCCGCCGTCGAGGCGGGCATCGACCTCGCGGTGATCTCCCCGCGGCACGCCCGGGTGCTTGTCGACGCACCCCCCACCTCCCGGGCCATCCGCGTCAGCGTCAAGGTGGACACCGCGCTGCACCGTTCCGGTGTGGATGAACAGGACTGGGACGCGGTGTTCACCCTGCTCCGCGACTGCGGGCACATCGAGGTCACCGGGTTGTTCACCCACCTGTCCTGCGCCGATGAACCCGGCAACCCGGAGACCGACCACCAGGCGGAGACCTTCCGGCGGGCCATCGACCGGGCCCGCGCCCTGGGCCTGGAGGTGCCGGAGAACCACCTGTGCAATTCCCCGGCCACGCTCACCCGCCCGGATCTGCACATGGACATGGTCCGCCCGGGTGTGGCCCTGTACGGTCTGGAACCCATCCCGGGCCTGGACCATGGTCTGCGGCCGGCGATGACGTGGGCGGGGGCGATCACCGTCGTCAAGCCCATCAGAAAGGGTGAGGGGACCTCCTACGGGCTGACCTGGCGCGCCGAGGCGGACGGGTTCGTGGCGGTGGTGCCGGCAGGCTATGCCGACGGTGTGCCCCGTGCGGCCCAGGATCACCTGCGGGTCCACGTCAACGGTCATGACTACCCACAGGTGGGGCGGGTGTGCATGGATCAGTTCGTCATCTTCCTGGGTGATAATCCCCACGGCGTGACCGCCGGTGATGAGGCGGTCATCTTCGGCGGCACCGGCATGTCCGCCACCGAGCTTGCCGACGCCCTGGCCACCATCAACTATGAGGTCATCTGCCGGCCCACCGGCCGCACAGTCCGCGACTACACAGGAGAAGGCAAATGAAACCCGATTTCCCCGCATCCGGTACCCGACGCCTCGACACCGCGGCGCAGACCCAGGCTTTCGGGGAGGAACTCGGCCGGGCCCTGGAGGCCGGGGACGTGGTGGTCCTCGACGGCCCCCTCGGTGCC